>NZ_JAOCDI010000063.1:0-21585 GCF_029840855.1 Pseudomonas sp. GD03862 | reverse complement strand
GCTTTCTGACAAGGATTTGGTCGGAGAGACAGGATTCGAACCTGCGGCCTTCTCGTCCCGAACGAGACGCGCTACCTGGCTGCGCTACACTCCGATGAACAAAATCCTACTGCATCCCGTTTTTGCTCGCAAGCCCTTGTTGTTTAAAGGGCCATAGCCTGAACGGGGCCTTGATCAGAGCTCTTTGACGGTGCGGATCTGGTCCTTGTTCAGGCGTGTGCGCTTGCCGTCGAGTTGCTCGAATTCATAGAAGCCAGAGTCTTCATCGTAGGACGGTTTGTCGGTCGCCTGGATCTCCCGGCCATCGTTCAGGGTAATGACGGTTGGGGTCGAGCAGCCAGCAAGGGCGCCCAAACCCAAGGCAAGCAGGAAGGCGGGTAGGGTCCGTTTGATCATCGTGTTTCTCCAAGTGCGATGGTGCTAGATGACATTTATGACGCAGGACGTTAGTGCAAGTTCACTCCAAGTGCAGCATAGCGATTAATTCGTTCTCTTGACCCAAGGCAAGGCTGAGGGGGGCAACGCTGGAAAAGGTGCGCTGTGATATAACTGCGTCCATCTCATCCTGTTGTGACGGACACCCATGAAAGCCAAGGCAGATACCCCCTTCGTGGCGCTGAACATCGCCGTGCTCACGGTCAGCGACACCCGTACCTTCGACACCGACACCTCTGGCCAGATGTTCGTCGACCGCCTGAGCGCCGCCGGTCACCGCCTTGCCGAGCGCGTGCTGCTCAAGGATGACCTGTACAAGATCCGGGCCCAGGTCGCCACATGGATCGCCGATGACAACGTGCAAGTGGTGCTGATTACGGGCGGTACCGGGTTTACTGGCCGCGACAGCACCCCCGAGGCGGTGGCCTGCCTGCTGGACAAGCAAGTAGACGGCTTTGGTGAGTTGTTCCGGCAGATTTCCGTGGCCGACATTGGCACCTCCACCGTGCAATCGCGAGCCTTGGCCGGGCTGGCCAACGGTACGCTGGTGTGCTGCCTGCCGGGCTCGACCAACGCTGTGCGCACCGGTTGGGATGGCATCCTGGCCGAGCAGCTCGATGCCCGTCATCGCCCGTGCAACTTCGTGGCGCACCTGAAGCAGGCAGCGGCCTGTGACAGCCGTGGCTGAGGTCAGCCAGGCCCGGCCGCTGATGCCGGTGGAACAGGCGCTGGAGCAACTGCTGGCGCTGGCCGAAGCTGCACCGATCCGCGAGACCGAAAACCTGCCGCTGGCCGAAGCCGAGGGCCGCGTGCTGGCCACCGACCTGGTGGCCTCGCTCGATCTGCCGCCCTGGCCGAACAGCGCCATGGACGGTTATGCCTTGCGCCTGGCTGACTGGCAGGGCCAGCCGCTGCCGGTCAGCCAGCGTATTTTCGCCGGTCATGCGCCCCAGCCGCTGCAACCGGGTACCTGCGCGCGGATCTTCACCGGTGCGCCTGTGCCGGAGGGGGCCGACTGCGTCGAAATGCAGGAAAACACCGAAGTGCTCGAAGATGGCCGGGTGCGCTTTCTCGAAGTGTTGCGCACCGAGCAGAACATACGCCCTCAAGGCCAGGAAACCCGTAAAGGCGAGCAGGTGATGAGCGCCGGCACCCGCCTTGGGCCGATCGAACTCGGCCTGGCGGCGACCTTGGGGCATGGCCGTCTGGACGTGGTGCGCAAGGTGAAAGTGGCAGTGCTGTCGACCGGCGACGAACTGGTCGAGCCAGGCCTGCCGCTCGGGCCCGGGCAGATCTACAACAGCAACCGCAGGCTGCTGGTCAGCTGGTTGCAGCGGCTGGGTTGCGAAGTGGTCGATGCCGGCATCCTGCCGGATGACCTGGCGCGCACTCGCACCTGCCTGGCTGAACTGGGTGGCGTAGACCTGATTCTGTCCACCGGAGGTGTCTCGGTGGGCGAGGCCGACTACCTCGGTGCTGCCCTGCGCGAGGCTGGCGAACTGGCGTTGTGGAAGCTGGCGATCAAACCGGGCAAGCCGCTGACCTTCGGCCACTTCCAGGGCGTGCCGGTGATTGGCTTGCCGGGTAACCCGGCCTCGACCTTGGTCACCTTCGGTCTGCTGACCAGGCCCTACCTGCTGCGTCGTCAGGGGGTGATTGACGTCACGCCGTTGCGGTTCGACATGCCGGCCGGGTTTGACTGGCCCAAGCCGGGTACGCGCCGCGAATACCTGCGCGCGCGCATCGAACAGGGCCGCGTGCGCATCTACAAGAACCAGAGCTCGGGTGTGCTGCGCAGCGCCGCTTGGGCGCAGGGGCTGGTGGAAGTGCGTGAAGGCAGCACGCCGAAGCAGGGCGACAACGTGCCATTCATCCCCTTCAGCGAGCTACTTGGCTGAGCGGCCCAGCCAGGCACTGGCCAGCGGCGCGGCCTCGGCCGGTGCCGCCTGGGTCAGGCGTATGTGCACATTCTCCAGTTGTTGGGCAGCCACGCTCCAGTCGTGGCGCTGGCGGGCAAACTGGCGCCCGGCATCGCTCAACTGGCTCATGCGCCAGGGTTGATTGAGCAACTGGGTGATCAGCAATGCCAGTTGGTCACCGTCGTCACTGCCCACGTAGTGCTCGCCGTTATTCACGGTCAGGCCTGAAACGCCCTTGTCGGTGGTGATCACGGGTAAGCCGGCGGCCATCGCTTCGAGGATTTTCACCTTCGAGCCACCGGCATAACGCAGGGGGGCAAAGAACAGCGCGGAACGTCGTTGCAGTTCACGCAGGTCGGGGCGGTAGCCGAACCATTCAATGCGTGGGTCGTTCCAGTGAAGCTTCCAGTTGGCCGGCATGGCATGCCCGGCGATCGCCAGACGCACTGCCGGGTTGCTCATCCAAACCTTCGGCATGATGTCGTCCAGTGCCCATTCGATGGCCTCCAGATTGGCGCCATATTCGAAATTGCCGACGAACAACAGACGCTGGCTGTGCAGCGCAGGTTGCACCTGCTGGTAGAAATCACAGTCCACGCCGTTGACCACCACATTCACCGGGCGCCCGCTGATCTGCGCGATCAGCTCGGCATCGTGGGCGCTGACAGCCACCAGTTCGGTGGGCTGGCGCAGCACACGGTGCTCCCAGCGCCGGTAGCGCCAGCGGTCGAAGGCGTTGAGCGGGCGCAGCCACAGCGGCAGGCGATCGTGGCAGGCACCGCCCATTACCGACTCCAGGGTGTGCTCGCTAAGCATGAAGGGCAGCCTGCGAGCCTGCAGGGCTTTTTCGAACGGCTGGAAGCTGTAGCTGTGCTCGATCTGGATCACGTCCCAGGGTTCGTCCAGCAGTTGCTCGAACCGGTGCCGCAAGCAAGGTGCCAGGCCATTGATGATTGCCCGCATGGGGTAGTCGATGATGGGGGAAGCCAGCAGGTTGAGTGGGCTGTGCAGCGGCCTGCGGGGTAGCACGATCAGGCGTTCGAGGAGTGGCTCGAGGGCCTCGCGTGCTGCGTCGCTGAGAGGGATTTTCGACTGCACCAGCAGGGTGATCCGGTGACCGCGCTGGGCCAGTGCACGCAGCAGATGGTATTGCCGGGTCTTGTGGCCGCTGGTGGTCGGCCAAGGCAGGTAGGGCAGTGTCCAGAGAATGCGCATGACCCAAAGTCCTCGCAAAAGGCTGCAGATAGCAAAACGCGCCCGTTGACAGCAGTGGGGGAGCCACTGCCGGGCGCGTCCATGGCAATAGGGGTATTTGCTGAGCATAGCCGGGATTGCCAAGTGTGGAAAAAATGACCGGCGACGCGAGCAGTTGCAGGCGTGGCGCCGGCCCAATGTTTTTTTCAGGCCATGCAACGATCCGCGCAGGCCAGTGGTCGAGATAGGGGGTGGTCCATTTTACGGAGACGCGCACATGCAAGGGCGCAAGGCAATGCTCGTGCTGCACGGCAAGCAGGCGATGAACGAAGACGTGCGCAGCGCCGTGGGCGACCTGCGCGATAGCGGCTGGGTGCTGGATGTACGGGTTACCTGGGAGGCGGGCGACGCCCAACGGCTGGTCGCCGAGGCACTGGCGGCGGGCTACAGCCATATCGTCGCCGGTGGCGGGGACGGCACGTTGCGTGATGTGGCCGAGGCCATGGGCCTGGCCGCTACCCAGGCCAGCCTGGCCTTGTTGCCCTTGGGTACGGCCAACGATTTTGCCAAAGCCGCTGGCATCCCCTTGGAGCCGGCATCGGCGCTGGCCTTGCTGAATGTCGCGCCACAACCGATAGACCTGGGGCAGGCTGGCGATCAGCTGTTCCTCAACATGGCCACGGGTGGCTTTGGCAGCCAGGTCACCGCCAATACCTCCGAAGACCTCAAGAAAGTGCTGGGCGCTGCGGCTTACCTGTTCACCGGGTTGTCCCGCTTCAGTGAGCTACAGGCGGCTTCGGTAGAGCTACAGGGGCCAGGCTTCCATTGGCAAGGGGATTTGCTGGCGCTGGGTATCGGCAATGGCCGACAGGCTGGGGGCGGGCAGGTGCTGTGCCCCGAAGCCATGGTCAACGACGGTTTGCTTGACGTCGCTATTCTGCCTGCACCACAGGAAGTGGTGGGGGCTCTGCGGGACCTTTTGGGCGGTGACGGCCTGTTCGTTCGGGCCAGGCTGCCATGGGTCGAGATCAAGAGTTCGCAAGGGTTGGACATCAATCTCGATGGCGAGCCGTTGCAGGCTGCCAGCCTGCGCTTTCAGGCAAGGCCGGCGGCGTTGCACCTGCACCTGCCGGCCGGGTCGCCGTTGCTCAGTCATCCAGGCTGATGATTTTTTCGCGTACGGCGAACAGCACCAGGCCGGCCACGTCGTGAATCTGCAGGCGCTTCATGATTTGCGAGCGGTGAGTTTCCACGGTCTTGATCGACAGGCCCAGGCCCGCAGCGATTTCCCGGGTGGACTTGCCGCGCACGATCAGGCGCAGGATCTCAAGTTGCCGTGACGTCAGATTATGCCGTTCGCCAGCGCTCGGCTTGCCTTGTTTGGTGTGCCGCAGCGCCTGGTTGATGACGGTGTGGGCGATGGCCGGGCTGAGGTAGCGCTCACCGTGGCGTACGGCACCCAGCGCCTGTTCCAGCTCGGTGGCGCTGGTGTCCTTGAGCAGGTAGCCGTGGGCGCCGCTTTCCAGGGCCCGCATGATCAGGTCCGGGTCGGTGTGCATGGACAGGATCAGCACCTTGCAGGTACTGCCGCTGGCCCGCAGTTGGGTGAGGGCGTCCAGGCCGCTGGTCGAACGCATGGAGATGTCCAGCAAGATGATGTCGGGCGCCAGTGTGCGTACCTGGTCGAGTAACTGGTTGCCGTCGTCGGCCTCGCCGACCACGTCATAGCCGGGGATATCGCAGACCAGTGCGCGCACCCCGGCGCGGATCAGCGAGTGGTCATCTACCAGCAGTAGTCTACAGGTCATGGTTGGTAATACTCCTGGCGCGTTGCTGGGTGCGCGGGGACCACGGGAACATCGCTTCGATCTGCGTGCCTCGGCCAGGCTGACTGGTGATGTCGAGGCTGCCCTGCAGCGCGATTACCCGCTCCTGCATGCCGGCCAGGCCGCGCTGACCGGCCTCGGCCGGGTGCCGGGCAGGGGCGAAACCACGACCATCGTCCTGGATCGACAACGACAGCCCTTCAGGGGTGCGTTGCAGGCGGATGACCAGGTTGTGTGCCTGGGCGTGGCGCAGCATGTTGGTCACGGCCTCCTGGGTAATACGGAACACTGCCATGGCCACGGCTTCGTCGATGCCGCCCAGGCGCTGGTTGCACGCCAGGCTCCAGTGCACGCCGCTGGTGGCCAGGGTGCGTACCAGGTGTGCGCGCAGGCTGGCTTCCAGGCCAAGGCTGGCCAACTGCCGGGGGTTGAGCAGCGCGGAAACATCGCGCACGTTACCGAGGGTGTCATCCAGCGTGCTGCGCAGGGCGTCGCAGTGCCCCTGCAACTCGTCGGGCATGCGCCGTTGCAGCCACTGCAGTTGCAGCTTGGCAGCGGTGAGCAGTTGACCGATGTCGTCGTGCAGTTCCCGGCCCAGATGCTGGCGCTCGTCTTCTTGTACCTTGAGCATGCGCTCGGCCAGCTCGGCCGGGCGCAGGTGGATCGACCTGGCGCCCAGGCCCAGTTGTACAACAGCACCCAGCGTGGCGACCAATTGCAGCACCAGCAGGCTGGCCGGGATTGTCTGGTTGGCCAGGTACAGCGCCATGTTGGCAATCAGTGAGGCCACGCACAGCCCGACCGTTGCCCAGCGCAGCACGGCGGCGCGGGAGCAGCAATGCAAAGAAGTCTTCAAGCGTGGAAACATAGGTAGGGAGGCCACTGAAGTATTGCTGATGGAGGCCTTGCACAATGCTGCTCAGAGGCTTTGGCGCAGTACTTTCGTTGTTTTTTTGAACACGTATTCCTGCCACCGTTGTTCCGGTCGCAAGCGTTTGTGGGGGCGCATATTACCACTTTGCATTGCATCGGTCGCGGCCGGGTAGCGCGTTGAAACGCCTACTGGTCGGGCGCTTTCGGGTAGCAAAGTGCCACCCTTTAATCGCGCTGTACCCACTTGTGCTGTAACTAGCGCGGCAATGATTCAACGGCATGCACCGAAAGCCTGGTGAACTTTCAAAGTTCGACCATGGTCGGGTTTCAATAAAGTTGCTTAGTTGCACTTTGCGTCAGGTTAATGCATGCGGTTAGAGCGGTTGGGGAGGGTGCTGGTTGCCGCGTCACTGTGCGGGTGAATGCACGCGTTGCCTTCTTCATCGCAGGACGCACAGGCTGGCGCAAAGGGGGGGTGTACGACCTTGGCCAGTTCACCCAGCAGCACCAGTTGCTCACCGATGTCCAGGTTCAGTCGCCCTGTACGGCTATCGACCAGCTCCAACTGCCAGGCCAGCAAGGTCAGGCACGCCCCTATCGCGGGTAGGGCTTCACGCTGCAGGCAACCACCGTAACAGGCCGGGGCGAGCAACTGTTGCAGGGCGGTGGTGTAGTGGGCAACTTCACGCAGGCCCAGGCGCGTAGCTTGACGGGCGATAGTGTCGAGGGTGTTGTTCAGGCAACTGCAGGCATCCGGGTCATTGTCTATAAGCTCCAGATGCTGCAGGCATTCCTGTGCCTGGGTCAGCAGTACCTGGGCATCCAGCAGAAAGCCCTGCAGGGCGTCATCGAACGATAAGGCAGTGTCCATCATCAAGTCCCCGCGCGTGGGGTAGGCGCAGGGGGCGGGCACGCCGAAACGATAGCTAGCAAAAGCCTGACTCCATTCATGCAATGAGAATGGCGTCACATTAATGGCTAAAGGATATCGCGAACATCAGGTTGCACCCGATTGCCGCTAAGGGTTTCCCTGATCAAGGGCTAGGGTAGGGAACTTTTGTCGTGCCCCTGATTTGCCCCGGCGTGTCGGCAGTAAAGCATGATGGTAAAGTGATATCAATTATCCGCGCGGCATTTTCCCGCAAGGGTCAAGGTGTGCGTGAAGCCGCCGATACAGAGTAGATGATTTAACCTTTTACGACTCAAGCCTGGGGGCTTTCCAATGGCTGGCATTCTCGACACGGTAGACCAACGCACGCAACTGGTGGGTGAGAACCGCCTGGAAATTCTGATGTTTCGCCTGGCCGGTCGCCAGCTGTTCGCGATCAACGTGTTCAAGGTGCAGGAAGTACTGCAACTGCCCAAGCTGACTTTAATGCCCCAGCGCCACGCCTATGTCTGCGGTGTGGTCAACCTGCGCGGGCAGACCCTGCCGGTCATCGACCTGTCCCAGGCGATCGGTATGCGCCCACTACAGCCGGGGCCGGACAGCACCATCATCGTCACCGAATACAACCGCTCGGTGCAGGCCTTCCTGGTGGGCGGTGTCGACCGCATCGTCAACATGAACTGGGAGTCGATCATGCCGCCGCCTTCCAGTGCCGGTCGCCAGCACTACCTGACTGCCATCACCAAGGTCGATGAGAAGCTGGTGGAGGTGATCGACGTGGAAAAGGTGCTGGCCGAAATCGTGCCCTACAACGCCCGGGTTTCTGGCGACAAGCTCGCCGACCCAGTGCTGGCCCGCGCCCGCGGCCGCGAAGTGCTGCTGGTGGACGACTCCAGTGTGGCCTTGGCGCAATTGCGCGATACCTTGTCCCAGCTGGGCATGAAGCTGCATGTGGCCAGTGATGGCCTGAAGGCGCTGCGCATGCTCAAGGGCTGGGCCGACGCCGGCGAGGACGTGTGCGAAAAGCTGCTGATGGTGTTCACCGATGCAGAAATGCCGGAAATGGACGGCTATCGGCTGACCACCGAGATCCGCAGCGATGCCCGTCTGCGCCAGCTCTATGTGGTGCTGCACACCTCGCTGTCGGGCAGTTTCAACGAATCCATGGTGAAGAAGGTGGGCTGTGACAACTTCCTTTCCAAGTTCCAGCCTGATCGCCTGGTCGATGTGGTCAAGCAGCGCCTGCTGCTGGATACCACCGCTGCGTGAACGTTGTGCCGGCCAGGTATAAGCTTGGCTTTTGGCATGAAGCGAGGCAGCAGGGATGTTTCTCAGTGAGTTGTATCGATACCCGGTGAAGTCGGGGCAGGCGCAAAGCCTGAAGGCATCACCGGTGGGGTTGCTGGGGTTGCAGGGCGACCGGCGCTGGATGGTGGTCGAGGAAGAAAACGGACGCTTCCTGACCCAGCGTGCCTGGCCACAACTTGGCCAGATCGACGCGAGCGATGACGACAGCGGCCAGTTGCTGCTGCAAGCCCCTGGACAGGCGCCGTTGCGGGTGCCTGTACCGCCTGCCGATGACGCCCTGCGCGGTGTGACGATCTGGCGCGATACCCTGCGTGTGCCGGACGCTGGCGATGCCGCGGCGGCCTGGTTGAGTGAGTTGCTGGGCAAAGCCGTACGCCTGGTGCATTGCCCGGAGCAGCGTGCGCGTTACCTGCCCAATGGTTACGGCTTCAACAGTGACCGTGCGGCGTTTCCGGATGGTTTCCCCTTGCTGCTGATTGGGCAGGGCTCGCTGGACGAGCTTAACCGGCGTATTGGCCGGCCCATGTCGATGCGGCGCTTTCGGCCCAACCTGGTGGTGCAGGGTGCGGAGCCGTTTGCCGAGGATGGCTGGAAGCGGATTCGCATCGGCAGCTTGGTGTTTCGCGTGCTCAAGCCCAGTGTACGGTGCATCTTCACGACCATCGATCCAGCCACCGGGGAGCGCAGCGCTGACCGTGAGCCGATGGCTACGCTGAAGACTTTCCGCGAAAAAGAAGGCGACGTGCTGTTCGGCCAGAACCTGGCTGTGGATGGCAGTGGGTGGCTGGAGGTGGGGATGGAAGTAGAAATCCTGGAATAGGTGTGTTGCCTGTGCCGGCCTCTTCGCGGGTGAACCCGCTCCTACAACGACCGCGTAACCCTTGTAGGAGCGGGTTCACCCGCGAAGAGGCCGGTACAGGCTCAACAGCAATCACATGTCATCGAAATACCGTTCATGCCAATCCACCAATGGCTGCGGTGAATTCAGCTTCTGCCCGTAGATCACCGAATACGACAGCACGTTCTGTACATACTGGCGCGTTTCGTCGAACGGGATCGACTCCACCCACACATCGAAGCTCAGGTGCTTGGCCCCTTTGAGCCACTGTCGCACGCGCCCGGGCCCGGCGTTGTAGGCTGCCGAAGCCAGCACCCGGTTGCCGTTGAACTGGCTGTGTACCTGGCTCAGGTAGGCCGCACCCAGCTGGATGTTCTTGTCCGGGTTCAGCACTTGCGCCGGTGAGGCCAGCGGGATGCTGAACTTGCGTGCGGTTTCCTTGGCGGTGGCCGGCATCAGCTGCATCAGGCCGCTGGCGCCCACGGGTGAGCGTGCGTCCTCCATGAAGGCGCTTTCCTGGCGAGTGATGGCGAATACCCAGCTCGAATGCAGGCCGCGAACCTTGGCTTCACGCACCAGCGTGTCGCGGTGGGCCATGGGGAAGCGGATATCCAGGTCGTCCCAGTACCGGGCCTGGCTGATGGTGCGGATGGCCGGGAAGTACCAACGCAGCTCATAGCCCAGGCGTGCCTGCGCAACCATCTCGTCACGGGTGAAGTGGCGGCTGACGTGGTACCACTCACGGCGGCCGTCGACGATCTGGCCGCGGGCGTGGAATTCCAGTGCGCGCTGGATGCCGGGCGTGTTGCGAACCTTCTTGACCAGTTGTGGGCTCAGCAGCAGCGGCTTGTTGTTCAGCTGGTACGGTGTCTGTGCCCGGTCGGCGGCGAGGAAGCCATAGAAGTCACGCTCACGCGCTGCGGCCTTGTAAAGCAGCGGGACCTGCGGGTTGTTTGGCTGTGCCAGCTCCAGGCTGCGAGCCTGCCAGTACTTCCAGCGGCTGGTGCTGGCCAGGTCCTGGGGAAGGCGCTTGGTCAGCTCGTAAGCGTCCTCCCAGCGGCCCAGGCGCAGCAGCAGGCGAAGGCGCCATTCGCTGACGGTGTTGTCACGCAGCTCGGGGTCATAGCGGGTCATCAGGTCGAGCGCGCGTGGGTCGTAGCGGCGTGCGAGGGTCAGGCCGATTTCGCGGGCGATGGCCACCTTTTCGTCACGCGAGAAGTGCATGCGCTGGGCGTAATCGTCGAGCAGTGCCATGGCCCGTTCCGGGTCCTGCCGGGCCAAGCGACGAAGGCCGAGGCTGACCACGTCGGACATGGCCTCGTTGACCGGGGTAAAGCGCGACGGCTGGTTGAGCAGCTCGGGCTTCTGCGCGACGTCGATCAGCAGGCGCCCCTGCGGGCCGAGGGTGGTCAGGGTCTTGACCAGGGTGTTGGCCAGGCCGTAGTTGCGTGCCTGGGCTGCCAGCTTGGTGCGTTCCCAGCGCTTGGCCTCGGTCAGCTGGCCTTCGGCTGCCCACATGCCGAACAGCGTGTCGCAGGCGGCAGGTTGCGATTTGCCGACGTTCCACAGCTTGTCGGCGGTGGCGTAACCTTCGGCGCGCAAGCCGTGGCTGAGCTGGTATTGGCCGTTGAGGCAGTCCAGCTCGGTGAAGTTGAGCTTGGGGTCGTAGTACTTGACGAAGGTATCCCACTCGCCGCGTTCGGCCAGCCAGCGCAACCAGCGCAGTTTCATCCAGTTGGCCTGGGGCAGGTCGCCATGCTTGGCCAGGAAACCTTCGATTTCCTGGTTGCTGGCGCTTTTCAGGCGGGCGGTGAGTTCGTCGTAGGCCAGGTAGGGCGTCAGCGGGTAGTCGCTCAAGGCCTGGGCATAGCGCAGGTACGGGCCTTTGTCGCCTTTGGCCAGCGCTCGCTTGGCCTCGTCATAGTACTGGCGTTGCAGGGTCAGGTCGGTGGCCTGCGCCGCGCTGGTGGCAGCGGTAAGCAGCAGGCAGGATGCGATATGTAACAGGCGGCTGCGCATGATACGTCCGGGCAGTTGAACCATGGGAAGTGTCGGCGGAGCCAGCACTGTTGAAAGCTATTGCCTTAGCTTAGCTGTTTGCCGGCAGTGGGTGAAAGCACTGTGCTTGTATCGGGATATTAAGTTCGACCAGATGTCGCCAGGTGCCCGCCGGTTGGCCTGGCGGATGCCGTCGGGGGCCAAGTCAGGTAGAATGCGCGCCCGATTTATGGAGACGAACATGACCCTGCTCAAATTCAGCGATGTGTCCCTCGCATTCGGCGCCATGCCGCTGCTGGACAAAGTGTCCTGGCAGATCGCTCGTGGCGAGCGGGTGTGCATCATCGGCCGCAACGGCACCGGCAAGTCGAGCATGCTGCGCCTGGTCAAGGGCGAGCAGAAGGGCGACGACGGTGAAATCTGGCGTGCTCCTGGCCTGAAGATCGGTGAGTTGCCACAGGAATTGCCGGTGGCCGACGAGCGCACGGTGTTCGACGTGGTAGCCGCTGGTCTGGACGGCGTGGGCGAATTGCTGGCGCAGTTCCACCACCTGAGCATGAACATCCAGGGCGATGAAGACCTGGAAAAACTCATGCACGTCCAGCACGAGCTGGAAGCCCGCGACGGCTGGCGCCTGCAGCAGGTGGTGGAAAGCACACTCAGCCGCCTGCAGCTGCCGGCCGACAAGACCCTGGCCGAGCTGTCCGGTGGCTGGCGCCGCCGCGTACTGCTGGCCCAGGCGCTGGTGTCCGAGCCCGACCTGCTGCTGCTCGACGAACCGACCAACCACCTGGACATCGGTGCCATCGCCTGGCTCGAAGAGGCCCTGCGTGGCTTCAACGGCGCGGTATTGTTCATCACCCACGACCGTTCGTTCCTGCAGAACCTGGCCACCCGTATCCTCGAACTGGACCGCGGCGGCCTGATCGACTGGAACGGTGACTACGCCAGCTTCCTGGTGCACAAGGAGGCCGCACTGGCCGCCGAAGAAACCGCCAACGCGCTGTTCGACAAGCGCCTGGCCCAGGAAGAAGTGTGGATCCGCCAGGGCATCAAGGCCCGCCGTACCCGCAACGAAGGCCGCGTGCGTGCACTGAAGGCCCTGCGTGTGGAGCGTGGCGAGCGCCGTGAACGACAGGGCAAGGCCAACATCCAGATCGAAGCCGCGGACAAATCCGGCAAGCAGGTGATGGTGCTGGAGAATGTCAGCTTCCATCACGCGGACGGCCCCCTGCTGGTCAAGGACTTTTCCATGGTCCTGCAGCGGCAGGATCGCATCGGTCTGCTGGGCGCAAACGGCACTGGCAAGACCACGTTGCTCAAGATGATGCTGGGCGACCTTGAGCCCACTGCGGGAAAAGTGGAGCGCGGTACCAAGCTTGAGGTGGCCTATTTCGACCAGATGCGCCACCAGCTCGACCTGGAAAAGACCGTGATCGACAACCTGGCCGAAGGCCGTGATTTCATCGAGATCGATGGCCAGAACCGTCACGTGCTGAGCTACCTGGGCGACTTCCTGTTCAGCCCCCAGCGCGCGCGTACGCCGGTCAAGGCGTTGTCGGGTGGTGAGCGTGCGCGGCTGCTGCTGGCCAAGCTGTTCAGCAAGCCGGCCAACCTGCTGGTGCTCGACGAACCGACCAACGACCTGGACGTGGAAACCCTCGAGCTGCTGGAAGAGGTGCTGTCCAACTACAAGGGCACCGTGCTGATGGTCAGCCACGACCGGGCCTTCCTCGACAACGTCGTGACCAGCACGCTGGTGTTCGAAGGCGAGGGCAAGGTGCGTGAGTATGTGGGCGGCTACGAGGACTGGATTCGCCAGGGCGGCTCGCCGAAGCTGCTGGGCGTGACCGAGAGCAAGGGCGGTAAGTCTGCGCTCAACAGCGCGGTTGTGGAGAAGGTCGAGGCCAAGCCTGAGTCTGTTGCGGCGCCGGTGGTGGAAGACGCTTCGAAGAAGAAGCTCAGCTACAAGCTGCAGCGTGAGCTGGAGATGCTGCCGGGGCAGATCGATGAGCTGGAGCAGCGTATGGCTGAAGCCCAGGAAGAAGTGAATGCGGCGGGCTTCTATCAGCGGCCGATAGCAGAAACTTCGGCGGTGCTGGCACGGATCGAGAAGCTGCAGGGCGAGCTGGATGTATTGGTGGAGCGCTGGGCTGAGCTGGAAGGCTGATTGGCGTTAGCCTGTTCCGGCCTCTTCGCGGGTAAAGCCGCACCTACAGGGGGTGCCATACCCTTGTATGTGCGGGCTTGCCCGCGAAGAGGCCGGTTCAGGTCCAGTCAATCCTTCTTCAGCAAGCGTACAGCCAGCACGTCACACGGCGCACCGTGCAGCACATCGTTGGCCGTGGAGCCCAGCAGCAACGCCAGGCCGTGACGGCCATGGCTGCCGACCACGATCAGGTCGCACTTCTGGTCCTTGGCCAACTGGTGGATTTCCTGGCGAGGCTGGCCGTAGGTCAGGTGCGAGTCGCCGCGGTTGATTTCCGGGTATTTGTTGAACAGCCGGTCCATGCGCTCCTTGGCCTGGTCGAACTGCTGCTGTTGCAGCTGCGACAGGTCCATCGGTACGTCACCGCCGAAGGCCATGGCCATCGGCTCGACGATGTGCACCAGGGATACCTTGGCTTTCGAAGGCTCTGCCAGCGCCATGGCGCGCTTGATCACCGGGTCGCATTCTTCGGTCAGGTCGACGGCGACCAACAAATGTTCGTATTGCATGAGCGGTACTCCTGACAATCGCGATAGAAGAAGTATGGTCGCTTTAGGGCGGGTCTACCGTGAAAAATGGCTAACCAGCTCATTTGCAACGCTTTATGGGAACTACTGATATGACGGTATTGCTGGTGGTGTCAATCCTTGCGCTGATTCTCAGTCCGCTTTCCTGGCTGCGCAGCTCGCGCAAGCAGAGCGAGCAGATGAAGTTGCGCCTGGAGGCGCGGCGCATGGGTTTGGCCATGCAGCTGGCGCCGCAGCAGTGGCCGCACTGGCTGGAAAAGGAGCCGCCAAGCCCTTGCCCGCAGTATCACCGAGCCCGGCGCCGTGGGCATGAGGACAGCTTCAGCTTCTGGCAGGTCAGCCCCGGGGTGTGGTGGAACCAGTGGCGCGAACCCTGCGAAGACCCACGCTTCATGGGCGCCTTGTCGCGTTTGCCGGCGAGTGTGTACAAGGTCGAGGCCGATGCGCGGATGATTGCCCTGTACTGGACTGAGCGCGGCGATACTGCTGTGTTGCAGGATGTTGCCTACGCCCTCGAAACCTTGGCTTGAGCGCCGCCCCATGCGCGACCCCTGTAGGCGCGGATTCATCTGCGAACTCTGGCAGAGCCGGTGCCGAACTCCGCGGTGCCTGCTTCGCGGGTAAACCCGCTCCTACGGGGCATCCAGGCTGGTCAATCTGTTCTGTAACGACAAAGCGGCGGCTCGGCATAACCCTGAAGGGGTGGGGTGCCAAGTCGCCGCTTTGCGTTCTGCTGCGCAGAAAAGGCCAGGCAGGCCGGGTTATTCATTCAAGCAAGTGCCAGTGTAGTCGCCTTGGCTCTTCGCGCAAGCGCAAAGCAATCAGCCGATGCTTGTGGTCAATCGCTGACATGAATGACCGGCGATCACTGTCATCATGTTTTGTACCCGGACGATAGAAAATGACTGGAAAGTCGCGTTTTCGCCGTGCTCGTGAGCATTTGACAACGCCCATCTTTTCGGAGAATGTGTGCACACCCAAATCAAACGGGCGTATGAATTGAGCGTTTGTATGTCATGACGCCAAGCCATACTTCCGACTAGCGCGCTGACGGGTGTGCCTGGGGCAAGGCAGCTTAGGCCTGCTTCTGCTGCAGCGATCGGCGTGTACAGTTCAGCTTCCATATCGTGGAGATCAGTTGATGATTTACGAAGGTAAAGCCATCACGGTTAAGGCTCTTGAAAGTGGCATCGTCGAGCTCAAGTTCGACCTCAAGGGTGAGTCCGTCAACAAGTTCAACCGCCTTACCCTGAACGAGCTGCGCCAGGCCGTCGATGCCATCCGGGCCGATGCTTCGGTCAAGGGCGTGATCGTCAGCAGTGGCAAGGACGTGTTCATCGTCGGCGCCGACATCACCGAGTTCGTCGACAACTTCAAGCTGCCTGAGGCCGAACTGGTCGCTGGCAACCTGGAAGCCAATCGCATCTTCAACGCCTTCGAAGACCTCGAAGTGCCGACCGTTGCCGCCATCAACGGCATCGCGCTGGGCGGCGGCCTGGAAATGTGCCTGGCGGCCGACTACCGGGTCATGTCCACCAGCGCCAGGATCGGCCTGCCGGAAGTCAAGCTGGGTATCTACCCGGGCTTCGGCGGTACCGTGCGCCTGCCGCGCCTGATCGGCTCGGACAACGCCATCGAGTGGATCGCCGCCGGCAAGGAAAACCGTGCCGAAGATGCCCTGAAAGTGGGGGCCGTCGACGCCGTGGTCGCCCCTGAGCTGCTGCTGGCCGGTGCCCTCGACCTGATCAAGCGTGCCATCAGTGGCGAGCTGGACTACAAGGCCAAGCGCCAGCCGAAGCTGGAAAAGCTCAAGCTCAATGCCATCGAGCAGATGATGGCCTTCGAGACTGCCAAGGGCTTCGTCGCTGGCCAGGCCGGCCCGAACTACCCGGCCCCGGTCGAAGCGATCAAGAGCATCCAGAAAGCCGCCAACTTCGGTCGCGACAAGGCCCTGGAAGTCGAAGCAGCAGGCTTTGCCAAGCTGGCCAAGACCTCGGTCGCCGAGAGCCTGATCGGCTTGTTCCTCAACGATCAGGAACTCAAACGCAAGGCCAAGGCGCATGACGAGATCGCCCACGACGTGAAGCAGGCCGCCGTGCTCGGCGCCGGCATCATGGGCGGCGGTATCGCCTACCAGTCGGCGGTCAAAGGTACGCCGATCCTGATGAAGGACATCCGCGAGGAAGCCATTCAGCTGGGTCTGAACGAGGCCTCCAAGCTGCTTGGCAACCGAGTCGAGAAGGGCCGCCTGACCCCGGCCAAGATGGCCGAGGCCCTCAACGCCATTCGCCCGACCCTGTCCTATGGCGATTTCGCCAATGTCGACATCGTCGTCGAGGCTGTGGTCGAGAACCCGAAGGTCAAGCAAGCGGTACTGGCGGAAGTGGAAGGCCAGGTGAAGGACGATGCGATCCTCGCTTCCAACACTTCGACCATCTCCATCAACCTGCTGGCCAAGGCGCTCAAGCGCCCGGAAAACTTCGTCGGCATGCACTTCTTCAACCCGGTGCACATGATGCCGCTGGTTGAAGTGATCCGTGGCGAAAAGTCCAGTGAAGTGGCGGTCGCCACCACCGTGGCCTACGCCAAGAAAATGGGCAAGAACCCGATCGTGGTCAACGACTGCCCGGGCTTTTTGGTCAACCGCGTGCTGTTCCCTTACTTCGGCGGTTTCGCCAGGCTGGTCAGCGCCGGTGTCGATTTTGTGCGCATCGACAAGGTCATGGAAAAGTTCGGCTGGCCGATGGGCCCGGCCTACCTGATGGACGTGGTCGGCATCGACACCGGTCACCATGGCCGCGATGTGATGGCCGAAGGTTTCCCGGACCGCATGAAGGACGAGCGTCGCTCGGCCGTTGATGCGCTGTACGAGGCCAACCGCCTGGGCCAGAAGAACGGCAAGGGCTTCTACGCCTACGAAACCGACAAGCGCGGCAAACCGAAGAAGGTCTTCGATGCCGCCGTGCTCGACGTGCTCAAGCCTATCGTGTTCGAGCAGCGTGAAGTCACTGACGAAGACATCATCAACTGGATGATGGTCCCGCTGTGCCTTGAGACCGTGCGTTGCCTGGAAGACGGCATCGTCGAAACCGCCGCCGAAGCTGACATGGGCTTGGTCTACGGCATTGGTTTCCCTCCCTTCCGCGGTGGTGCGCTGCGTTACATCGACTCGATCGGTGTGGCCGAATTCGTTGCCCTGGCCGATCAGTACGCCGACCTGGGGCCGCTGTACCACCCGACCGCCAAGCTGCGTGAAATGGCCAAGAACGGCCAGCGCTTCTTCAACTGAGCGGTCAACGAGCTAGAGCGAGAGATTTGATATGAGCCTGAATCCAAGAGACGTGGTGATTGTCGACTTCGGTCGCACGCCAATGGGCCGCTCCAAGGGTGGCATGCACCGCAATACCCGCGCTGAAGACATGTCGGCGCACCTGATCAGCAAACTGCTGGAACGCAACGGCAAGGTCGACCCGAAAGAAGTCGAGGACGTGATCTGGGGCTGCGTCAACCAGACCCTGGAGCAGGGCTGGAACATCGCCCGCATGGCTTCGCTGATGACCCCGATCCCGCACACCTCTGCGGCGCAGACCGTCAGCCGCCTGTGCGGCTCGTCCATGAGCGCCCTGCACACGGCTGCCCAGGCGATCATGACCGGTAACGGTGATGTGTTCGTGGTGGGTGGCGTGGAGCACATGGGCCACGTCAGCATGATGCACGGCGTCGACCCCAACCCGCACCTGTCCTTGCATGCCGCCAAGGCTTCCGGGATGATGGGCCTGACTGCAGAAATGCTTGGCAAGATGCACGGCATCACCCGTGAGCAGCAGGACCTGTTCGGCTTGCGCTCACACCAGCTGGCCCACAAAGCCACGGTCGAAGGCAAGTTCAAGGATGAGATCATCCCGATGCAGGGCTACGACGAGAACGGCTTCCTGAAGGTGTTCGATTTCGACGAAACCATTCGCCCGGAAACCACCCTCGAAGGCCTGGCGTCGCTCAAGCCTGCGTTCAACCCGAAAGGCGGTACGGTCACGGCCGGTACCTCGTCGCAGATCACCGACGGCGCCTCGTGCATGATCGTCATGTCCGGTCAGCGTGCCATGGACCTGGGTATCCAGCCATTGGCGGTGATCCGTTCGATGGCCGTGGCCGGTGTAGACCCGGCAATCATGGGCTACGGCCCGGTGCCATCGACCCAGAAAGCCCTCAAGCGTGCGGGCTTGACCATGGCCGATATCGACTTCATCGAGCTCAACGAAGCCTTCGCTGCACAGGCCCTGCCCGTGCTGAAAGACTTGAAAGTGCTCGACAAGATGGATGAGAAGGTTAACCTGCACGGCGGCGCCATTGCTTTGGGCCACCCGTTCGGTTGCTCCGGGGCGCGGATTTCCGGCACCCTGCTCAACGTCATGAAGCAAAATGGCGGTACGCTGGGTGTTGCGACCATGTGCGTCGGCCTGGGCCAAGGTATCACCACTGTCTTCGAACGCGTCTGATCGCGTAGCGGGACAGCAGCCGGGGCCTAGTGCCCCGGTTTTGTTTTTTCAGGTTTTATTCAGGAGGTGTGCAACATGCAGATACAACCAGGCGTATACCGGCATTACAAAGGGCCTGAGTACCGTGTCTTCAGTGTTGCGCGGCACTCCGAAACCGAAGAGTGGATGGTGTTCTACCAATGCCTGTATGGTGATTACAGCTTCTGGGTACGTCCCCTGTCGATGTTCCAGGAGTCCGTCGAATTTGACGGCGAGCAGGTGCCACGCTTTGCTTTGGTCAAGGCCGAAGAGGGGCTGCCCGGGTTGCTGGGCAAGTCGCACGCGTGATCGTCCGAGCTTGACCTCACACTTTTGCCACTATATATAGCGGTGCCGCGTCTGGCACTTGGCGCGTTTTTTATCTTCAGATTCAGGAATACTCCGATCCATGGGCAAATCGCTGGTCATTGTGGAATCCCCGGCCAAGGCCAAGACCATCAACAAGTACCTGGGCAACCAGTACGTGGTGAAGTCGAGTATCGGCCATATCCGAGACCTCCCCACCAGCGGTTCGGCCAGCGCGAGCAAAGAGCCGGCCGCCAAGCGTGGCAAGGCTGCGGGTGAGGCGCCGGCGCTTTCGCCGAAAGAGAAGGCCCGCCGCCAGCTGGTGGCGCGCATGGGCGTCGACCCCGACCATGGCTGGAAGGCCAAGTACGAGATCCTGCCTGGCAAGGAAAAGGTGATCGAAGAGCTGCGCCGCCTGGCCAAGGATGCCGACACCATCTATCTCGCAACCGACTTGGACCGCGAAGGGGAAGCCATTGCCTGGCACCTGCGCGAGGCCATCGGGGGTGACGACACCCGCTACAAGCGCGTGGTGTTCAACGAAATTACCAAGAAGGCCATTCAGGAAGCGTTCTCGCAGCCAGGCGAGCTGGACATCGACCGGGTCAACGCCCAGCAGGCGCGGCGTTTCCTCGACCGCGTGGTCGGTTACATGGTTTCGCCGCTGCTGTGGGCCAAGATTGCCCGCGGTCTGTCCGCTGGCCGTGTGCAGTCGGTAGCGGTAAAGCTTGTGGTAGAGCGCGAGCGTGAGATCCGCGCGTTCATCCCGGAAGAGTACTGGGAGATCCACGCCGACCTCGGCACTGCCAAGAACGCCAAGGTGCGTTTCGAGGTGGCGCGCGAGAAGGGCGAGGCCTTCAAGCCGCTGAACGAAGCTCAGGCCATGGCTGCGCTGGAAAAGCTCAAGGCTTCCAGCTACAGCGTGGTCAAGCGCGAAGACCGCCCGACCAGCAGCAAGCCATCGGCACCGTTCATTACGTCCACCTTGCAGCAAGCGGCCAGTAACCGCCTGGGCTTCGGTGTGAAGAAAACCATGATGATGGCCCAGCGCTTGTACGAAGCTGGTTACATCACCTACATGCGTACCGACTCGACCAACCTGTCGGCTGACGCCCTGGATATGGCACGCAGCTACATCGAGCGGGAGTTCGGCAAGCAGTACCTGCCGGAGGCGCCACTGGTTTACGGCAGCAAGGAGGGCGCCCAGGAGGCGCACGAAGCGATTCGGCCTTCTGACGTGAATACCCACCCGACCAAGCTCAGCGGCATGGAGCGTGACGCCGAGCGCCTGTACGAGCTGATCTGGCGCCAGTTCCTGGCGTGCCAGATGCCGCCAGCGCAGTACCTGTCCACCAGCGTTACCGTCGCGGCCGGCGATTTCGAGCTGCGTGCCAAGGGCCGCATCCTCAAGTTCGACGGTTACACCCGTGTGCTGCCACAGCAGAGCAAGCCCGGCGAAGACGACGTGCTGCCAGATATGGTGCAGGGTGAAGCACTCAAGCTGATCCAGATCGACCCGAGCCAGCACTTCACCAAGCCACCTGCACGCTTTACCGAAGCCAGCCTGGTCAAGGAAATGGAAAAGCGCGGCATTGGCCGCCCATCGACCTACGCGGCGATCATTTCCACCATCCAGGACCGTGGCTATGTGACGCTGCACAACCGCCGCTTCTACTCCGAGAAGATGGGCGACATCGTCACCGAGCGTTTGTCGGAGAGCTTCTCCAACCTGATGGACTACGGCTTTACCGCCGACATGGAAGAGAACCTCGACGACGTGGCCCAGGGCGAGCGTGACTGGAAAAACGTGCTCGACGAGTTCTACGGCGATTTCAGCAAAAAGCTGCAGACTGCCGAGTCCAGCGAAGACGGCATGCGCGCCAACCAGCCGACCATGACCAACATTCCGTGCAAGGAATGTGGTCGGCCGATGATGATTCGCACGGCCTCTACAGGTGTGTTCCTGGGTTGCTCTGGCTACAGCCTGCCGCCGAAAGAGCGCTGCAAGGCTACCGTCAACCTGGTGCCGGGCGACGAGATTGCCGCTGACGACGAGGGCGAGTCGGAATCGCGCGTGTTGCTGGGCAAGCACCGTTGCCCGATCTGCGCCACGGCGATGGACGCCTACCTGCTGGACGAGAAACACAAGCTGCACATCTGCGGTAACAACCCGGATTGCGCCGGTTACGAGATCGAAGAAGGCAACTACCGCATCAAGGGTTACGAAGGGCCGAGCCTGGAGTGCGACAAGTGCGGTAGCGAGATGCAGTTGAAGACCGGCCGTTTCGGCAAGTTCTTCGGCTGCACCAACCCCACGTGCAAGAACACCCGCAAGCTGCTCAAGAGCGGCGAGGCGGCGCCACCGAAGATGGACAAGGTGGACATGCCGGAGCTCAAGTGCGAGAAGGTCGACGATACCTACGTGCTGCGCGACGGTGCTTCCGGGTTGTTCCTGGCTGCCAGCCAGTTCCCCAAGAACCGCGAAACCCGTGCGCCGCTGGTGCTGGAGATTTTGCCGCACAAGCATGAGATCGACCCGAAGTACCACTTCCTGTGCGATGCGCCGCAGAAAGACCCGGATGGCCGCCCGGCGGTGATTCGCTACAGCCGCAAGACCAAGGAGCAGTACGTGCAGTCCGAGGTCGATGGCAAGCCGACCGGCTGGAAGGCGTTCTACGACGGCAATGCCTGGAAGGTTGAAGACAAGCGCTGATCCATCGGTGCTGTGATTTGGGGCCGCTTTGCGCCC
>NZ_JAOCDI010000062.1:0-22410 GCF_029840855.1 Pseudomonas sp. GD03862 | reverse complement strand
AGGCAATCGACAGACCTAGGCCAACCGCGCCCTGCGGGCCCGCCAACCCGCCACCAGCGAGGGCCCCAGCGCCACCAGCGCCGAACCGAACACCACCGTGACCGCCCCCAAATAGCCAAGGGCATTGATGTCCTCGGCATGCACATACTCAGGCCACACCCATGCTGCCAGCGCTACCGCAACAAAGGTCACCAGCGGGGTCAGCGCCAACGTGGCACTTACCCGCGACGCCTCCCAGTGCGCCAGCGCTTCGGCGAACGCGCCGTAAGCCACCAGGGTGTTCAGGCAACAGGCCAGCAGCAGCCAGCCTTGCACCGGGGTCAGTTGCAAGGCCTCCAGCGGGTGCACCCAAGGTGTCAGCAACGCAGCGCAGCTGAGGTAGATCACCATCATCACCTGCTGCGAGTGCCACACGGTCAGCAACTGCTTCTGGCTCAGGGCGTAGAACACCCAGATGCTGGTCGCCAGCAAGATGGTCAACACGCCGGTGGTGTAGGTACCCAGCGAAGTCAGCAGCTCTTCCAGGCGCTGGTTGAAGAACAGGCCAAAGCCTGCCAGCATCACCAACAGGCCCATGCCCTGCCCCACACTCAAGCGCTCGCGGAACACGAACACGCTGGCCACCAGCAACAGCACCGGGCCGATCTGTACCACCAGTTGTGCAGTGCCCGGGCTAAGCAGTTTGAGACCGATCAGGTAGAGCACGTAGTTGCCCATCAGGCCGAGCACCGCAACCAGCACCAGGCCCCTGGCCCTGGGCGCCAGCTTGTGTATGGACGGCAAACGCCGCTGAGCCGCCAGCCAGGCGAACAGCAGGCCGCCGGAGACCAGCAGGCGGTACCAGGTGACAGTGATCGGATCGACTACTTGCAGTACCTGCTTGAGCTTGATCGGCAGGATGCCCCAGAGCAGCGCTGTCAGAAGTGCCAGGAACAGCCCATAGCCCCAGCGGCCAGAAGTGGTGTGCATAAAATCCTCGATCAAGCCCGTGGTGGGGGTTGTTGAATTCTACGGGGTTGGAGGACAGAGACGGTGGAGAGTGCCGAGAAAAGAATTCATCAGGTCATTCTTTTGGGGCATGGCTGGGGGGAGGTGTTGCCTGTGCTGGCCCTTTCGCGGGTAAACCCGCTCCTACGGGAGCGTGAGCTGCGCTCCGGTGTTGGATTTTTTGTCCAACATCCGGGGCGCAGCTCAGCGCGCGATCCCCGGTAGGAGCGGGTTTACCCGCGAAGAGGCCAGAACAGGCAACCTCACCTTCAGCTATTTCTTGTGCTTGGCAAACGCCGCCTCAAGCGCCTGGTTGATGGTCCGCACCACCTTCACCCGCGCCCAGCGCTTGTCATTGGCCTCCACCAGCGTCCAAGGGGCAATCTCGCTGCTGGTGCGGTCGACCATGTCACCCACCGCCTGGGAGTATTCGTCCCACTTGTCGCGGTTGCGCCAGTCATCCTCGGTGATCTTGTAGCGTTTGAACGGAATTTGCTCACGCTCTTCGAAGCGCTCCAGTTGGGTCTGCTGGTCGATCGCCAGCCAGAACTTGACCACCACCACGCCGGCATCCACCAACTGCTCTTCAAAGTCGTTGATCTCGCTATAGGCACGCATCCAGTCAGCGGGGCTGCAGAAGCCTTCCACCCGCTCCACCAGCACCCGGCCATACCAGGAACGGTCGAAGATGGTGAACTTGCCCCGTGCCGGGATGTGCCGCCAGAACCGCCACAGGTACGGCTGGGCGCGCTCTTCTTCGGTCGGCGCGGCAATCGGCACGATACGGTACTGACGCGGGTCCAGCGCCGCCGCCACGCGGCGGATGGCGCCCCCCTTGCCGGCGGCGTCGTTGCCTTCGAACACCGCCACCAGGGCGTGCCGGCGCATGCGCTTGTCGCGCAGCAGGCCGGCCAGACGGGCCTGTTCGGTGATCAACTGTTCCTGATAGTCGGCCTTGTCCAGGCGCAAGGTCATGTCCAGGGCGCCAAGCAGGCTGCGGTCGTCGATGCTGCGGCCCAATGGAGCCACGTTGCCCTGGTGCTTGCCCTTGGGATTGTGGGCCAGCGCGGCTTGCAGGCTTTCCAGCAGAATGCGCCCCACCGCCAGGCTGCGGTAATTCGGGTCTACCCCTTCGATGATGTGCCATGGCGCATAGTCGCGGCTGGTGCGGCGCAGCACGCGCTCGCCAAAGCGCACGAAGCGGTCGTAGGTTTGCGACTGCTGCCAATCCAGCGGGCTGATCTTCCAGCTGTGCAGCGGATCGTCCTTGAGCGATTTCAGCCGTGCCTTCATCTGCTTCTTGGACAGGTGGAACCAGAACTTGATGATCAGCGCACCTTCATCGCACAGCATCTCCTCCAGGCGTTCGGCACCGGTAATGGCCTGATCGAGCACGGCATCCTTGAACACCCCGTGCACCCGCCCCTGCAGCATCTGGCTGTACCAGTTGCCAAAGAACACACCCATTCGCCCCTTGGGTGGCAAGGCCCGCCAATAGCGCCAGGCGGGTGGGCGGGCCAGCTCTTCGTCGGTCTGCTGGTCGAAGGTGAGCACATCGATCATGCGCGGGTCCATCCACTCGTTGAGCAGTTTTACCGTCTCACCCTTGCCGGCGCCTTCAATGCCGTTGATCAGCACGATCACTGGAAAACGCGCCTGCTGCTTGAGTTCGTACTGGGCTTCGAGCAGGGCCTCGCGTAAAGCGGGTACCTCGGCGTCGTAAGCCTCCTTGTCGATGCTGTGGCCGATTTCGGCAGATTCGAACATGCACTGGCTCCTTCAATGGATAAGCAAGACTAGCGGATTTCATTTCGGCCTGTATTGACCTCTTCACCAATGAACGCGCTCCCACAGCTCAGCCGGATGGCATAAAATCCCGCCATCCGCTGCAACCGAGCCCACCATGCCCACCCTCCTCCAGCACGCCCAGATCGACTGGGACGACCAGGGCCGCCCCCATTCGCGGCACTATGACGACGTTTATTTCGCAGTCAACGAAGGCATCGAAGAAACCAAGCACGTGTTCCTCGGCCAGACCCGCCTGGCCGAGCGTTTTGCCAACCTGGCGCCGCACGCCTGCACGGTGATCGGCGAAACCGGTTTTGGCACCGGCATGAATTTTTTCTGCGCCTGGCAGCTGTTCGACCAGCACGCACACAGCGACGCGCGCCTGCACTTCGTCAGCGTCGAGAAGTACCCCCTCGACCACGCCGACATGGCCCGCGCAGTGCGCCTGTGGCCTGAACTGGCCGCCTATACCGAGCCGCTGCTGGAGCAATACGTGGCGGTGCACCCGGGCTTTCAGCAGTTCACCTTCGCCGGTGGCAGGGTCACCCTGACCCTGTTGATAGGCGATGTGCTGGAACAGCTGCCGCAACTCGATGCGCAAATCGATGTGTGGTTCCTCGACGGCTTCGCCCCCGCCAAGAACCCCGACATGTGGACTCCGGAGCTGTTTGCACAACTGGCGCGGCTATCGCATCCGGGCACGGTGCTGGGTACCTTCACCACCACCGGCTGGGTACGTCGCAGCCTGGTCGAAGCCGGCTTCGCCATGAAGAAGGTGCCAGGCATCGGCAAGAAGTGGGAGGTGATGAGCGGCGCCTACGTCGGCCCCCTGCCCGGCCCATGCGCGCCTTGGTACGCGCGCCCCGCTGTGCCACAGGGGCCGCGCGAGGCGCTGGTGGTCGGTGCCGGACTTGCCGGCAGCAGCAGCGCCGCCAGCCTGGCCCGGCGCGGCTGGCAGGTAACCGTGCTGGAGCGCCACGAAGCCCCCGCCCAGGAGGCTTCGGGCAACCCGCAAGGGGTGCTGTACCTCAAGCTGTCTGCCCATGGCACCGCACTGTCGCAGATGATCCTGTCCGGGTTCGGCTACACCCGGCGCCAGCTGCAGCGCTTGCAGCGTGGCCGTGACTGGGATGCCTGCGGGGTGCTGCAACTGGCTTTCGACAGCAAGGAGGCCGAACGCCAGGGCAAGCTGGCTGCCGCCTTCGACCCCGGCTTGTTGCACTGCCTGGCGCGCGCCGAGGCCGAAGCCATCGCCGGCGTGGCGTTGCCTGGCGGCGGGTTGTTCTACCCCGAAGGTGGCTGGGTGCACCCGCCGGCGCTGTGCCAGCAGCAGTTGCAGCACCCTGGTATTCATTTGGTGACGCACCAGGAAGTGCTCGAACTGCGCAAAGTGGATGAACAGTGGCAAGCCTGGGCTGGCGACCAGCTGTTAGCCCGCGCTCCAGTGGTGGTCCTGGCCGGCGCGGCGGATGTGCTGCGCTTCGAACCTTGCGCGCAGTTACCACTCAAGCGCATCCGCGGGCAGATCACCCGCTTGCCGGCCACCGCCAGCAGCCAGGCACTGCGCACCGTGGTGTGCGCGGAAGGCTATGTGGCACCGCCGCGCGAGGGTGAACATACACTGGGCGCCAGTTTTGACTTCCATAGCGAAGACCTTGCGCCAACAGTGGCCGAGCACCAGGGCAACCTGGCGCTGCTGGACGAAATTTCCGTCGATCTGGCGCAACGGCTGGCTGTGGCTGAACTGGACCCCGAGCAATTGCAGGGACGTGCTGCGTTCCGTTGCACCAGCCCGGATTACCTGCCGATCGTCGGCCCCATCGCGGACGGGCAGGCGTTTGCCGAAGCCTATGCAGTACTGGGCCGGGATGCGCGGCAAGTACCGGATGTGCCCTGCCCTTGGCTGGGCGGGTTGTATGTGAACAGCGGGCATGGCTCACGCGGGTTGATCACGGCGCCGTTGAGTGGCGAGCTGGTGGCGGCCTGGGTATGTGGGGAACCGCTGCCATTGCCGCGGGCGGTGGCGGAGGCTTGCCATCCGAACCGGTTTGGATTGCGCCGGTTGATCCGGGGGAAATGATTGCATCAGGTTGCCTGCCCGGCCACATATAACCAAACATTCTAAAACTCTCGAAAAGCACATAGGTCAGTTCCTTAAGGTGCCCTAATCCGGGGCATCACCTCCCCAACGGAAAAACCGGTAAGGACTTATGTGCGGATTAGCAGGAGAGTTACGTTTCACCCCCATCGACCAAGCCCCTCGCCCAGCCGACCTGGCTGCGGTAGAGCGCATTACCCATCACCTGGCCCCGCGAGGCCCGGATGCCTGGGGCTTCCATAGCCAGGGCCCGATCGCCCTGGGCCATCGGCGCCTGAAGATCATGGACCTGTCCGACGGCTCGGCGCAGCCGATGGTCGACAATACGCTGGGCCTGTCGCTGGCCTTCAACGGTGCCATCTACAACTTCCCCGAACTGCGCGAGGAACTGCAAGCGCTGGGCTACAGCTTCTGGTCCGACGGCGACACCGAGGTGCTGCTCAAGGGCTACCACGCCTGGGGCGCGGCGCTGCTGCCCAAGCTCAACGGCATGTTTGCCCTGGCCATCTGGGAGCGCGACAACCAGCGCCTGTTCCTGGCCCGCGACCGCCTGGGCGTCAAACCCCTGTACCTGTCGCGCAACGGCGAGCGCCTGCGCTTTGCCTCGACCCTGCCGGCACTGCTCAAGGGCGGCGACATCGACCCGATGCTCGACCCGGTGGCCCTCAACCACTACCTGAACTTCCACGCCGTGGTACCGGCACCACGCACCCTGCTGGCCAATGTGCAGAAGCTGGAGCCCGGCACCTGGATGCGCATCGACCGCCATGGCGAAGTGGAACGCCAGACCTGGTGGCAGCTGAAGTACGGCCCCAACCCGGACGAGCGTGAACTTGATCTGGAAGGCTGGACCACTCGCGTACTTGACGCCACGCGCGACGCCGTGGCAATCCGCCAACGGGCAGCCGTCGATGTGGGTGTGTTGCTGTCCGGCGGCGTCGACTCCAGCCTGCTGGTCGGCTTGCTGCGCGAAGTGGGCGTTGACGACCTGTCGACCTTCTCCATCGGCTTTGAAGATGCCGGCGGCGAGCGCGGCGACGAGTTCCAGTATTCGGACCTGATCGCCAAACACTACGGCACCCGTCACCACCAGTTGCGCATTGCCGAACACGAAATCATCGACCAGTTGCCGGCCGCCTTCCGCGCCATGAGCGAGCCGATGGTCAGCCACGACTGCATCGCCTTCTACCTGCTGTCGCGGGAAGTGGCCAAGCACTGCAAGGGCGTACAGAGCGGCCAGGGTGCCGATGAGCTGTTCGCCGGTTACCACTGGTACCCGCAGGTGGACGGCGCCGACGATGCCTATGCGGCCTACCGTGAGGCGTTCTTCGACCGCAGCCACGCCGAATACCGCGACACCGTGCAGGCACCCTGGCTGCTGGAAACCGACGCCGCCGGCGACTTCGTGCGCGAACACTTCGCGCGCCCCGGCGCACCGGCTGCCGTGGACAAGGCGCTGCGCCTGGACAGCACCGTGATGCTGGTCGACGACCCGGTCAAGCGGGTGGACAACATGACCATGGCCTGGGGCCTGGAGGCGCGTACGCCGTTCCTCGATTACCGCCTGGTGGAACTGTCGGCACGCATTCCCGCCCGCTTCAAGCTGCCCGACGGCGGCAAGCAGGTGCTCAAGCAGGCAGCGCGACGGGTGATCCCGCATGAGGTGATCGACCGCAAGAAGGGTTACTTCCCGGTACCGGGCCTGAAGCATCTGGAAGGTGCCACCTTGGGCTGGGTACGCGAACTGTTGACCGACCCCAGCCAGGACCGAGGGTTGTTCAACCCGGCCATGCTCGACCGCCTGCTGAGCAACCCACACGGCCAGCTGACGCCATTGCGCGGCTCCAAGCTGTGGCAACTGGCGGCGCTGAACCTGTGGCTGAGCGAACAAGGAATCTGACCGATGAAAGCCCATGAAATCGCTTATGGTCAGCGCCTGCTGCGCGGCCAGGCGCCGTCCTACGAGCGCCTGCAAGCGCGCCTGGCCGGCGACGGCAGCCAGCCTCACGACCAACCGCGTGCCGTGCACTGCGGCTGGGGCCGGCTGCTGATAGGCCACACCTACCCCGACCCGGCTTCCCTGGCCGAGGATCTGCTCGACGAGCACCCGGGCGAACGCGACATCGCCCTGTACGTGGCCGCACCGCAGCAGGTGCTGGCCCAGGCCCCCCAGCAGCTGTTCCTCGACCCGTCCGACACCCTGCGCCTGTGGTTCACCGACTACCGCCCGGCGCAGCGGGTATTTCGCGGCTTCCGCGTGCGCCGGGCACAGAACCCCGCCGACTGGCAGGCGATCAACACGCTGTACCAGGCGCGCGGGATGCTCCCCGTCGACGCCGAGCTGCTTACCCCCCGGCACTTGGGTGGCCCGGTGTATTGGCTGGCAGAGGACGAAGACAGCGGCGCGATTATCGGCAGCGTCATGGGCCTGAACCACACCAAGGCGTTCGATGACCCCGAGCATGGCAGCAGCCTGTGGTGCCTGGCGGTGGACCCACACTGCACCCGCCCCGGCGTGGGTGAAGTGCTGGTGCGCCACCTGATCGAACACTTCATGAGCCGTGGCCTGGCCTACCTGGACCTGTCAGTGCTGCACGACAACCGCCAGGCCAAGCGCCTTTACCAGAAACTGGGTTTTCGCAACCTGCCCACCTTCGCAGTCAAGCGCAAAAACGGTATCAACGAGCAACTGTTCCTCGGGCCTGGCCCGCAAGCCGACCTCAACCCCTACGCACGCATCATCGTCGACGAGGCGCTGCGCCGGGGCATCGAAGTGCAGGTGGACGACGCCGCTGGCGGCCTGTTCACCCTGAGCCTGGGCGGGCGGCGCATTCGCTGCCGGGAATCGCTCAGCGACCTGACCAGTGCCGTGACCATGACCCTGTGCCAGGACAAACGCCTGACCCAGCACGCCCTGCACAACGCCGGGCTGCAGGTGCCCGCGCAACAGCTGGCGGGCAATGCCGATGACAACCTGGCGTTTCTCGAAGAGCATGGCGCGGTGGTGGTCAAACCGGTCGATGGCGAGCAAGGCCAGGGCGTGGCGGTGAACCTGACCTGCATCGACGACATCACCCGTGCCGTGGCGCATGCCCGCCAGTTCGACAGCCGCGTGCTGCTGGAAAGCTTCCATGCCGGGTTCGACCTGCGCATCGTGGTGATCGGCTACGAGGTGGTGGCCGCCGCCATCCGCCACCCGGCGCAGGTGCTGGGCGACGGTAAGCACAGCGTGCGCCAGTTGATCGAAGCCCAGAGCCGTCGCCGCCAGGCCGCCACCGGTGGCGAAAGTCGCATTCCGCTGGACGACGAAACCGAGCGCACCTTGCGCGCAGCGGGCGTTGGCTATGACGACGTGTTGCCGGCCGGCCAGCGCCTGGCCGTGCGGCGTACAGCCAACCTGCACACCGGCGGCACCCTGGAGGACGTCACCGAAAGCTTGCACCCGGTGCTGGCCGATGCTGCCGTGCGTGCGGCACGGGCACTGGAAATTCCGGTGGTGGGGTTGGACTTCATGGTGCGTGATGCCGGGCAGCCGGAGTACGTGATCATCGAGGCCAACGAACGTGCTGGCCTGGCCAACCATGAACCGCAGCCCACGGCCGAGCGTTTTATCGACCTGCTGTTTCCCCATAGCCGGCCTTTGGCGTAAACCCGTGCCGGCCTCTTCGCGGGCAAGCCCGCTCCCACAGGGATATCACCGCCCTTGAAGGTGGCGCAGTACCTGTAGGAGCGGGTTTACCCGCGAAGGCAGCGCTGCACCTGTAGGAGCGGGTTTACCCGCGAAGACGGCGCTGTACCCGTAGGAGCGGGTTTACCCGCGAAGAGGCCGGCACAGGAGTAAAGGAGTCCCCAACCATGTCCGAGCAACACCCCGAACCCGATCTCGACTACCTCAAACGCGTGCTGCTGGAAATGCTCGCCATCCCCAGCCCCACCGGCTTCACCGACACCATCGTGCGCTACGTGGCCGAACGCCTTGACGAACTGGGCATCCCCTTCGAGCTGACCCGCCGCGGCACCATTCGCGCCACCCTCAAAGGCCGGCAGGCCACCCCCGACCGCGCCGTCTCTGCCCACCTGGATACCATCGGCGCCAGCGTGCGTCAGTTGCAGGACAATGGCCGCCTGGCCCTGGCGCCCGTCGGCTGCTGGTCCAGCCGTTTTGCCGAGGGCAGCCGGGTTAGCGTGTTCACCGATACCGGGGTATTCCGTGGCAGCGTGCTGCCGCTGATGGCCAGCGGGCATGCCTTCAACACGGCGATCGACCAGATGCCGATCAGCTGGGACCACGTGGAAGTGCGCCTGGATGCCTACTGCGCCACCCGCGCCGACTGTGAGGCACTGGGCGTAAGCATTGGTGATTTCGTGGCCTTCGACCCCCTGCCCGAGTTCACCGAAAGCGGCCACATCAGTGCCCGTCACCTGGACGACAAGGCTGGCGTAGCGGCATTGCTGGCGGCATTGAAGGCCGTGGTGGAAAGCGGTCGCCAGCCGCTGATCGACTGCCACCCGCTGTTCACCATCACCGAGGAGACCGGCTCGGGTGCAGCCGGCGCCCTGCCCTGGGACGTCAGCGAGTTCGTCGGCATCGACATCGCCCCGGTGGCGCCTGGGCAGGCTTCCAGCGAGCATGCGGTCAGTGTGGCCATGCAGGACTCGTCGGGGCCTTACGACTACCACCTGTCCCGGCACCTGCTGAAACTGGCCGGCGACCATGACTTGCCGGTGCGGCGCGACCTGTTCCGCTATTACTTCAGCGATGCCCATTCGGCGGTGACTGCCGGGCATGATATTCGTACCGCGCTGGTGGCCTTTGGTTGCGATGCCACCCATGGTTACGAGCGCACCCATATCGACAGCCTGGCAGCGCTGAGCCGGTTGTTGTCAGCCTACCTGCTGAGCCCGCCCGTATTTGCCAGCGACTCGCAGCCGGCCAATGCATCGCTCGAGCGCTTCAGCCACCAGCTGGAGCATGATGCACAGATGGAGAGCGACACGCGGGTACCGGCCGTGGACAGCCTGGTCGGAAACAAAGGCTAAACGCACTTGGGGCTGCAAAGCGGCCCCAACACCTCGAATGTTTCGCGTAGCATGCCCATACCTATTTCAGACACCGCCCGACCATGCTGATCCCCTACGACCAATTGCAAGCCGAAACCCTGACCCGCCTGATCGAGGACTTCGTCACCCGCGACGGCACTGACAATGGCGACGACACACCGCTGGAAACCCGCGTGCTGCGGGTACGCCAGGCATTGGCCAAAGGCCAGGCTTTCATCCTGTTCGACCTGGAAAGCCAGCAATGCCAGTTGCTGGCCAAGCATGATGTGCCCCGCGAGCTGCTCGAATAGCAGGCCAGGCCTCTTCAGGCCTTGCTCTGCTTGGACGCCTTGATGCGCTTGTAAACTTCGGCTCGATGCACCGGCACCTCACGCGGAGCAGCCACACCAAAGCGCACCACGCCGTCCCGGGTCTCTACCACCATGATCCGGATGTCATCGCCAATCACGATGACCTCCCCTACTTCGCGCCCTATTACCAGCATGTTCCGATCCTCCTGCGAAAGGGAAAACCGGAGCCTGCCCCGTAGGTATTCAGCTACTCAATAGCTCCACTACGATTCAGAAGCCTCTTACACTTTTGAGTAACTTCTCCTACAGACCAATCATCGCGACGGGGCTTTTGCCCGCATTTTCACCGCCATTTCGGCCATCTCGTCATACAGCCGCTCAGGGGCCTGGCGTTTCAGTTGCCAGGCCTGGCGCCCTGCCTCATGGGGCAGGATGAGGAACTCGCCTGCAGCGACCTGCTGATGGATATAGTCGGCAATGTCCGCCGCACTGATCGGCGAACCTTCGAGCAGCTTGCCCACCTGCGCCTTCATCGCCGGGTTCGGCCCGCGGAACGAGTCCAGCAGGTTGGTCTGGAAGAACGACGGGCACACCACGTGCACCGCCACCTCCACCTGACGCAACTCCACCAGCAGGCTTTCCGACAAGGCCAGCACACCGGCCTTGGCCACGTTGTAGTTGCTCATGCCCGGGCCCTGCATCAGTGCGGCCATCGAGGCGACGTTGATAATGCGCCCCTTGCTGCGCTCCAGCAGCGGCAGGAAGGCCTTGCAGCCCTTGACCACGCCCATCAGATTGACCGCGATCTGCCAGTCCCAGTCCTCTAGCGTCAGTTCGGCGAAGAACCCGCCCGAAGCGACGCCGGCGTTGTTGACGATCACATCGACCCCACCGAACTTCGCTTCGCAGGCCTGTGCCAGGGCCGTCAGCTGGCTATAGTCGCGCACATCGCAGCGCTGGACGAAGCCGTCGCCACCGGCCTGGCGAACCTGCTCCAGCGTTTCGCGCAGGCCGGTTTCGTTGACATCGGCCAATGCCAGGCGCCAGCCCTCACGGGCCCAGCGCAGGGCGATCTCGCGGCCGAGGCCAGACCCGGCGCCGGTGATCATGATGCGTTTTTGCATGGTCGCAGGCCTTGTTCTGACAGGTAGTCCGGAGAGTCTAATCAAGGCGTCGCCATCCGGGAGGATTCATCAGGGCAGTGAATGGGCGGGCATGATTGGGTAGACGGCTGCACGGGGATGGAATCTTTACCAACCCGCACCGGTCCGAATTATCGAGAGGCCAGCAATCTCAGGCTCTTGCCCCCTAATCACGCAAGGACTTTGACATGACCACGATCCTTATCATCATCCTGATTCTGCTGCTGATCGGTGGCTTACCGGTCTTCCCCCACTCGCGCAGCTGGGGCTATGGCCCTTCCGGCATAATCGGCGTGGTGTTGGTGATTCTGTTGGTATTACTGTTGCTTGGGATGATATGACGCGCTGCGGATAGCCACTTCAAACAGTCACGTGAGGTGAATGGCAAGCGGGTCACACCACCCGGTTGCCATTCTACAGGTTCGCATCGAACACCATTGTCACGACGGCCTGATACTCGATACCAGGCAACATGTCCTGTTTCTGGGTGTGGCCGCGAGGGTATACATGGAAATGCAACTGCCCTTGGCTGCCGGTCACACCCTCTGGCGGGACTTCCAGGCTCATGGCGTTCTCAGCTCCGCCAAAGGTCATTGCCTGCCGATAGAGCGAACGGCCATTGTAGGAAACCCCTGGCAAGGTCATGGCCAGGTACAGCGGTATGCCATGGCCCTTGGCCGACCGTAGATTGCACGTGCTATCCAGCCCGGTGCTGCACTGCGCCCAGACGTTGAATGGCCCACTGGCAGTCAGGCTGAAGCCCACGTCTTTTTCCAGTTTCTCTGCCACACCCCGTCCTCGGCTCCCAGGCCCGTGCGCCTGCTGCGGCACCAGTACCACCTGCTCGGAACCCGGCTCAAAACGCACCTCAAGGTCATGCACCACCTCCAGTTCGACGTTGATCGCCACTGAATCGGCCGTGAGCCCGGCGACCGTTCGGCTCGAACCCAGGCCAATATCCCTGTCGGGGCCTATCGAATAGACCACGCGCCCTCGGTACACGCCCGACTTCAAGCTCGCCGGCAAAGGCGTCTTCAGCCTGTAGCCCAGCGTAAGGTGACTCACATGGTAAGTGCTCGCATTCGCCGCGTTGAGGTTGGCCCAGCACCCGTTGCTGGCTGGCGACCACAGAAACAGGCGATGCGCCGCGCTCGCCAACGCAACCTGGCAACCACTCGAGTCCAGGCCCGTGCGCGCCGCAAGCGTAGGTGCCCCATCGTCCGAAGTTACCGCACCGCCCAGGTGGGTAATGGCAAAGTCCATGCTGACTTGCTCGCCGGTCTTGTCACGCACCATCAGTAGCGCAGTTGGCTGGACAGGGGCCGAGAGGTAGAAGCCATCGGTGCCTTCGCCATCGACTGTTTTCGAGTATTCGACCTCCACATCCAGCAGATCCTGCAGCGGATCGCCACAAAGCTGCGGCAACTGAGTACAGACAGGGGATGACCGGGGTGTCAGGTTTTCAAATTGCCGGGTCTCGCCGCGGTAACGCAGCTTGAGCGTAATGTCGGCCGCCTGCGCCCACGATGAGCCGAACACGCCAGACAGCAGTACCAGCATTGCACACTTGCGAAACATGCCCCTACCTCTCACTCTGCCTTGAAGTTCATGGCTTTGCGCGCATCGCCTTCCACCTGTTCGAAGCGGTATTCGACACCGGGCTTCTCGACGAACTCGCGCGTACGTCCAGGACGAAGATGGTGCTTGGCCGGAGGCTCACACTCGTCCTCGTTCAGCACACAGACCTGGACGTTGTCGAGCAGCACCGTGGCATTGCCCTCGTTGCGCACGGTCCATTTCCCACCGGCTCGCTCGATCGAGGTCTGATACCGCGTGGCAGCAGGCTTGGTAATCAAAATGGTGCCGTAGCCGGCCAGAAACTGCACACCGGCACTGAGTTCCTTGCGGTAAGCGTCAAGCTCCGTTTCATCCAGTGCGAAGCTGTCATCCTGTTCCGGCACCACCGGGACGAAGCGCAGCCGGTAGTAACGCTCCTGGTTTCGTTCACCGCGATACAGCAACCGCACGGCCTGCATGCCGCGTGCCGGGATGATCATCCGCGCAGGGCTCGCAACAACGCTGCGCTGGTCGAAGGGCAGCTCATCGACTTCCACCTCACGGGGTTCGGCCTGGCCGTCGTAGACCAGCTCCAGCACGCTGACCTTGACGAACGCTGTACTGTCCCCCCGGTTGTAGATGCGTTTGGCATAGGTGCCCTTGCCTGGCTCGAGGTAGTCATAGAGCGCGCCGACATCCAGCTGTGGCCCGGCCTGGGCAAACCACGGCAGCATCAGCGCAACGAACAACAAGGGTGACAAGTGAAATGTGAACCTGTGCATCTTCAACCTCTGTTTACTCAACATCCAATCCATCGACCCGGGAATCGGGCCCTCTACAGCGTCATGCCGAAAGCCGGCTCAGCCCACACTGGGCACACACCGCTGATCACCCACGATCAGCAGGTCATCCTCGCGATCAAAGTTGTCCGGCGGTAATGTCAGAAGGCAGCTACCTGCCGCGTCATGGCGAATTTCCAAGGTGGGCCGTGACTCACTCATTTCGACGTTGAAATAGCCATCCACCTCGACAACCGTGCGCCCGGCGTCATTGACCACATGCGCGCCGTGCAGTGGCTGGCCTTGCCCGTCGAGCAGCCGGCCAAACACGGTGACCGTTCGCATGACCTTCACTGTGTGGTACCCCACCCCACCGCGGTTGAGGTGATAGTCCACAGCGAGGGGTTGGATCTGTGCTGGCGGCACGTCCTTCGTGTCGAAGTCGAAGCGCACATGGCCAGACTTGAACGCCGTCACCGGCACGATATTGCGCCCGGGGTGCAGCACTGCACTCATGCCCTGGCCATCGTTGGCGCGCAGCTTCACACCGTGCAGATCGCTTCCGACATCGATGATCAAGCCGGCTTCGAGCGGCAGGTTGCTGCCCCCCATGGTCAGCTTCCCGGCGCCCAGCGCCAGGGTGCTTTCCAGGTTGAGGCCACCGCTGAGGTTATTGTTGAAAGAGGAACTCTGGGCATAGGCATCGCCCTGCAGCGCCTGGCTGTGGAACCGCCCATTGGCCGCCAGGCTGGTGCCATAGCCGTCGAGCGTCGCGCTGCCCCCCAGGCTGTGCACGGGGCCCAGGTCGACGTTCTGCCGATACCACAGCGAAGCGTAGGGGTCATTGCCTCCCTCACGCGAGGCGCGGCTACCCACATCGACCCCAAGCTGCCTGCCATCGCGCTCAAGCTTCATGCTTACAGCAACGTTGACGCCGCGGCTGCGGACACCGGCGCTGCTGCGCGTTCCAGGCCTGTCGAAAAGTGACAGGCGAACACTGCTCTGATGCCCCCGCAGTTTCCCGAAGAACGCCCAGCTCAGGTCGGCACCCAGGCCGCTTGCCGAGCCCGCACTGTGTTCCAGGCGCAGCGTCGCTGAACTGCGCGCGGTTACCCGCTGGTTGATCGAAAAAGCGGTGCGGCTGCGCACCTGGCGCTGGGAAGTATCGTCGCGACCGCTACTGCCAGGCTCCAGCCAGGTCTGGTTGTGGCTCAGCAACAACGAGCCCCAAGGGTGGGTGTAGGTCAACTGCAGATCGCCGCCGTTGCCCAGGCCCTGGGTCTGATTGAGGCTGGCGTATAGCTTGAACCGCTCATGCACGTCCCAGTCCAGCGAGGTCCCCAACTGCAGGTCAGCATCGACCTGTTGCACTGACAACCCCAGCACCGCAGCAGGATGCATCAGGTAGTTGGAAAGGGCGCCGAACACCGGGCTCTGTTCACGATTGCCATCCGAGTTGCTCAGCAGCTCGACCTGCTGGCCCAGGTACAGGTTGTAGCGCCAGCGGTTATCCATGTTCTGCCACCGGCTGGGCTTGTAGATGGACACTTCGCTGCGCGAGGTCTCCAGGCCGTCTTCGAGCAAACGCAGCTCCACATCATAGATGCCGCCGGGCAATACCCGCGTGTCGATCGCTTGCAAACCCGGCTGTACCGGCTGACTGTTGATCAGCGAACCATTGCGATAGATTTCGACGATACCCGGGCGGTTCGGCGTGACGTAGACGGGGATGGCGCTGGCTTGGCCATTGTCGACCAGCAGGCTGTCACTGCTGCCCAGCATCAAGCCAAGCGTGCTATCAGGGCGGCGCCCGAGTAGCGATGGCTGGCGCACCAGGCCTTGTGCGCCAGTGGAGAAGTAACCCAGCCGAAAGAAATGCTCTTCCTGCAGGCGCTCCGCGTAAAGCTGGTTCATGCGGTAACGCATATCGCCTTGCTCAGATGGGCTACGATCCACGCGTGCATCGGCAAGCGTCGTCCAATTATGCAGGTTGCCCTGACCGAGCAGGCCGATTCTGCCCGTGGTCTGATTGCCATCATTGACCAGGTTGAGCTGGTTACGCAGCAGCAACCCAGCGTCACTCTGCTCCGGGAGGCGGTGGAAGAGCGCGTCCTGCTCCCGCTTCTCGGCATTGGACGTCAGCAATGACAACTGGGAATTGGCCAGGCTGTAATGGATAGCCTGCAACCCGTCCGGGCAGTTTTGCAGGCAGTCGCCCAGCATGCGCCCGCCCTCCAGGCGCTGTTGCCATAACTGCCTGAGCGTGGCCGGCTCTGCGCTCTGCTCAGTGTCGGTAAACGTCAGCAACTGCACACGGTTATCACGGCTCAATACCACCATGGCATCACCGAGGTAGCGTTGATCAAGCTCCACTCGCACGGCAAGCGGCACATCGAAAAAGTGCGCCTCGAAGTCTTCTGGCAAACGCCCGAATGTATTCAGGTCAATGGCACTGGACGCGCGCTCGGCCAACACTTCGAGGGGCATAATGCAGGCAGCACCCAGCAGCCAGACAGCGAGTGCGCGGCCGGGTGCAGCAAACTGGAACATGATTCAATCCACTTCAACACCTGCCCCTACACTGGTAAACATCCAGTAAGTTGAGGCAGGCGGCACTGCTTCAATCAAAGGCTGGTGGAGGAAGTTTCAAACAACACGCTCACTGTCCCGGCATACTCACCCTTCAGATAACCATTGTCGGGCTTTATGGCCTTAAACGTAATGGGAAGATCATTGCCAGCTTTAGCATCTTCCGCGCTCATGACCTCCGCGGGCGTCAACTCCAACTTTTTATCCCCGACAGTGATGATAAGATCAATCTTCTGGTCGGTTTGTGGGTCTTGCAGCGATGCTGTGTGCAGCAGGTGGGCCTGAATAGCGCCGACATCACTCTGTGCCGAGAACTTTTCACTGACCGCCTTGAAGTCTTCGCGCTCCTGCTCATATTCAAGCGTCACGCCTTTCTCCAGCCAGTCCCCTACGGGGGCCACTGAAAAATCATTCCCGGGAATGATCGCCGTCACTGAAATACTCTGGGTGATCGGCTCAGGGGCGGACGCGACAGCGGCACCGGCAAACAATGCAAGGAACGGGACAGCCAATACATAGGATTTCACATCAAACTTCCTTTAACGGTTGCACATCAAATAGCGGGCGCCCTGGGGCGCCCGAATGAAATTGCGAATCAGGGCGCCCCTGTTTCAAACATCAAGGTGGCTTGCGTAGTGTAAGTACCAGGCATGCGAGTCGACGACGATTCCGCCATCGGATAGAACCTGAATTGAATGTTTTTTCCCTGAGCAGCTTCAGCAGCACTGATGATTTCAACCGGTGCCGTGCCCATTTTTTTGCGATTCAACATGATGTGGTATCGACGGGGCGCTACCGCACCGCCCACCCGTGTGAACCGATACTCCGAACGGTCTGTTTTCGCGTAAATCGGGCCGTAGGTGCTTTTTACAAACACCTCTTTTTCGATTTGCTTGAAGACGCCCCGGTCCGGGTCATATTCAGCCTGAAGTACGTCTTCCCACCAATTGCCAACCGAGTTCACCTGAAATTCAGGTGCCGACACGACAGCCTGGACACTGATGTCCTGCGGTATTTCCTTTGCCCCTGCAGCGCCCGCCACGCCAAGGAAAGCGAAGGTGATTAAACAGCGTAACTTCATTGAATATTCCCCAAATGTGCCGGCATCTATAGATGCACTTACGACATGAGGGAACTTTATGGGCAGAGCCTCACTATGTATGTAGGCTGTTTCTGACTGCATAAAATAAAAAACGCCCCGACAGGCGGGGCGTTTTTCAATGCAGGGGATTGACGTTAGTGCGAGACCGCCCCGCTGGCACCCAGGCCAGTCTGCGAACGCACGAACTGCGGGAAGAACAGCGCGCGCTCATCCTCAGCCGCCTTGGACTTGTCGGTGACCGAGAAGAACCAGATGCTGACGAAGGCAATGGCCATCGAGAACAGCGCCGGGTACTCGTACGGGTAGATTGCCTTCTCGTGGCCGAGAATCTGTACCCAGATGGTCGGGCCAAGGATCATCAGCGTCACCGCACTCACCAGGCCCAGCCAGCCGCCGATCATGGCACCGCGGGTGGTCAGCTTCTTCCAGTACATCGAAAGCAGCAGTACCGGGAAGTTGCAGCTGGCCGCAATGGAGAACGCCAGGCCGACCATGAAGGCGATGTTCTGCTTCTCGAACAGAATCCCCAGGCCGATCGCCAGCACACCCAAAGCGACAGTGGTGATCTTCGATACGCGGATCTCGTCCTTGTCGTTGGCTTTGCCCTTGCGCCAGACGCTGGCGTACAGGTCGTGGGACACTGCCGAGGCACCAGCCAGGGTCAGGCCAGCCACCACTGCCAGGATGGTGGCAAAGGCTACCGCCGAGATGAAGCCGAGGAACACACTGCCACCCACCGCATTGGCCAGGTGCACCGCGGCCATGTTGTTGCCGCCCAGCAGAGCGCCTGCGGCGTCCTTGAATTCCGGGTTGGTGCTGACCAGCAGGATCGCGCCAAAGCCAATGATGAAGGTGAGGATGTAGAAGTAGCCGATGAAGCCGGTGGCGTACAGCACGCTCTTGCGCGCTTCCTTGGCGTCACTGACGGTGAAGAAGCGCATCAGGATGTGCGGCAGGCCGGCAGTACCGAACATCAGTGCCAGGCCCAGGGAGAATGCCGAGATCGGGTCCTTGACCAGGCCACCGGGGCTCATGATCGCCTCGCCCTTGGCGTGTACCTTGATCGCTTCGGAGAACAGCGTGTTGAAGTCAAAGCCCACGTGCTTCATGACCATCAGCGCCATGAAACTGGCACCGGACAGCAGCAGCACAGCCTTGATGATCTGTACCCAGGTGGTGGCCAGCATGCCGCCGAACAGCACGTACAGGCACATCAGGATACCCACCAGGATCACCGCCACATGGTAGTCCAGGCCGAACAGCAGCTCGATCAGCTTGCCGGCGCCGACCATCTGCGCGATCAGGTAGAACGCCACCACGACCAGCGAACCGGAGGCCGACAGGGTGCGGATTTCCTTTTGCCCGAGGCGGTACGAGGCCACGTCGGCGAAGGTGTACTTGCCCAGGTTGCGCAAGCGTTCGGCAATCAGGAAAAGAATGATCGGCCAGCCAACCAGGAAGCCGATCGAGTAGATCAGGCCGTCGTAACCCGAGGTGAACACCAGCGCGGAAATACCCAGGAACGAGGCGGCCGACATGTAGTCGCCAGCAATCGCCAGGCCGTTCTGGAAGCCGGTGATCTTGCCCCCGGCAGCGTAGTAATCCGATGCCGACTTGTTGCGTTTGGAGGCCCAGTAGGTGATGCCGAGGGTGAAGGCGACGAAGGCCACGAACATGGCGATGGCGGAAACGTTCAGCGGTTGTTTCTGCACCTCGCCGGTCAGGGCATCGGCGGCCCACACGGCGGGTGCGAAGGCTCCGCAGGCCAGTACGGCCAGGGCTTTGGTTTGGCGAATCATTGTTGCGCCTCCTTCAGGATTTCCTTGTTCAGCTCATCGAATTCGCCGTTGGCGCGGCGTACGTAGATGGCGGTCAGGACGAATGCCGAAACGATCAGGCCGACGCCCAGGGGAATGCCCCAGGTAATCGATGACTCAGGACTGAGCTTGGCGCCCAGCACATGAGGACCGTAGGCGATCAGGAGGATGAAGGCGCAGTACAGGCCGAGCATGATCGCCGAGAGAATCCAGGCGAACCGTTCGCGTTTGGTGACCAGCTCCTTGAAACGGGGGCTGTTTTGTATCGAGAGGTAAATGCTGTCGTTCATTGTTTTTGTCCTAGCAGCACAGATACGGGATGGAACCCACACCCTTACTTTATGCTGCCGATGGACGCCAACCAGACGACCTTAGTCTTAGATGCAACGGTGTTTTACCGATTGCGTAACAAAGTAATGACCCGTTCGCGGGTAAACCCGCTCCTAGCAGGAGCGGGTTTACCCGCGAAGAAACCCTATTGGCCCTGGAAGGTTATTACTTGCCAGTCCACTCCTTCACACGATCAGGGTGCTTGGCGACCCAGTCCTTGGCGGCCGCTTCAGGCTTGGCCCCTTCCTGGATCGCCAGCATCACCTCGCCAATCTCGTCCTTGGACTGCCAGTTGAACTTCTTCAGGAACTCCGCCACTTCCGGTGCCTTGGTGGCCAGTTCCTTGCTGCCGATGCTGTTCACGGTTTCTGCCGCGCCATATACGCCTTTCGGGTCTTCGAGGAACTTCAGCTTCCACTTGGCGAACATCCAGTGCGGAACCCAGCCGGTCACCGCAATCGACTGCTGCTTGGCATAGGCACGGCCCAGTTCCGCAGTCATCGCCGCACCCGAGCTGGCCTGCAACTTGTAACTGGTCAGGCCATAGTCCTTGATCGCCTGGTCGGTCTTGAGCATCACACCGGAGCCTGCGTCGATGCCAACAATCCTGTCCTTGAAGCTGTTATCGGTCTTGAGGTCGGCAATGCTCACTGCCTTGACGTACTCGGGGACGATCAGGCCGATCTTGGCGTCCTTGAAGTTCGGGCCGTAGTCGACCACGTTGTCCTTGTTCTTGGCCCAGTACTCACCATGGGTCACCGGCAACCAGGCCGACAACATGGCATCGAGCTTGCCAGTTGCCACACCCTGCCACATGATCCCCGTGGCCACGGCCTGCAACTTCACGTCATAGCCGAGTTTTTGCTTGATTACTTCGGCGGCCACGTTGGTGGTCGCAACGCTGTCGGCCCAACCATCCACGTAACCAATGCTTACTTCTTTGGCCATAGCCTGTGCAGTGCTCATGGCCATTACCAGGGCGGTGCCCACACCCAGGAAACGTCGCATTTTCTTCAAAGTTGCCATCAAAGCATCCCCTCGTCAGGTCTTGGAGATTGCATCATCTTCCTGCAACACAAGTCGACCTGATCCAGCTGCGACCTGCACCCGCCCCATATGCGACAGCACTATGCCATTAGCGCCATCGGCCTGCCTCGGCCTGCGCGATCCTTGCATGCCAAAGGTTTGGCGCCGGGCTACTATCTAACCTTTTGTGCCAGACGATGGACCGCCACATGCCCAGTTGTAGCCGCCTGTTATTGCCGTTGTACCTGCTTGCCTGCCTGCTGGCCCTGGTCGGGCTGGGGGGGCTCTGGTACGGGCTGGGCAAGCCTGTGCACCTGCCCGATGCGGCCAGCCCTGCGCACAAGCTGCAATGCGCTTCGTACACGCCGTTTGACAAAGACCAGTCGCCTTACGACCAGCCGTTTCGCCTGCGCCCAGCGCGGATGGACGCCGACCTGGCGTTACTGGCCGAGCGGTTTCAGTGCATCCGTACCTATTCCATGAGCGGTCTTGAGGCAATCCCGGCGCTGGCACGCAAGCATGGGCTGAAGGTGATGCTGGGCGCCTGGGTGAACGCCCACCCGGCCGACACCGAGAAGGAAATCAACCTGCTGATCGCTGCTGCCAACGCCAACCCTGACGTGGTCAGCGCGGTGATCGTCGGCAATGAGACACTGTTGCGCAAGGAGGTGACCGGTGCCCACCTTGCCAAATTGATCGCGCGGGTGAAGAGCCAGGTCAAGGTGCCAGTGACCTACGCCGATGTGTGGGAATTCTGGCTGCAGCACCCGCAGGTGGCCCCGGCAGTGGACTTCCTGACCATCCATCTGCTGCCCTACTGGGAGGACGACCCGCGTGGCATCGACGATGCCTTGGCCCACGTTGCCGATGTGCGCCGGGTGTTCGGCACACGCTTCGCGCCCAAGGACATACTGATTGGCGAAACCGGCTGGCCCAGCGAAGGCCGCCAACGCGAAACGGCGGTGCCCAGCCGGGTCAATGAGGCGCGCTTCATCCGTGGCTTCGTGGCCATGGCCGAGCGCAATGGCTGGCACTACAACCTGATCGAAGCCTTCGATCAGCCCTGGAAACGCGCCAATGAGGGCGCGGTGGGTGGTTACTGGGGGCTATACGACGCGGACCGGCAGGACAAGGGCGTGCTCGAAGGGCCCGTGAGCAACCTGCATGACTGGCCGCAGTGGTTGCTGGCCAGCACCGTGCTGATGGTGATCATGCTGGTGCTGGCCGGGCGCCCCGCTACACCGATGGCCGCCTTGCTGCTGCCACTGCTGGCAGCGTTTGGCGCCGCTTGCCTGGGCCTGTGGGGCGAGTTGATGCGTACCCATGCGCGCTTTGCCGGGGAATGGTTGTGGGCACTGATGCTGGCCGGGCTGAACCTGTTGGTACTGGCCCACGCGTTGTTGGCGCTGACGCGGCGGGCCGGCTGGCGTGAACGCTTGTTCGCCTGGCTGCAGGAGCGAGCCGGCTGGCTGTTGCTGGCGGCGGGCTTCGCTGCGGCGGTGAGCATGCTGGCAATGGTGTTCGACCCGCGCTACCGCAGCTTCCCCAGCGCAGCGCTGGCGTTGCCGGCGCTGGTGTATGTGCTGTGGCCAGTGCGGGCGCGGCGGGCGGAGGTGGCGTTGCTGGCGTTCATCGTCGGCGCCGGGGTGGCGCCGCAGTTGTTCGTCGAAGGGCTGGAGAACCAGCAGGCCTGGGGCTGGGCGGTGGTGAGTGTGCTGATGACAGCGGCGTTGTGGCGAAGCTTGCGGATGCGCCAGGCTTGATACTGCATATTCCTCAAGCCCGGCGCGGACCTTGTGGGAGCAACTGTCTTGCTCAATTTCTGAAAGCTGGCGCGATTGGAC
>NZ_JAOCDI010000061.1:0-23331 GCF_029840855.1 Pseudomonas sp. GD03862 | reverse complement strand
TCGTACGCCAGGGAAACCATCAGCCCCTGCGCTGTCTCGCTGGTATCCAGCACCAGGTCGAACTGCGCCGTGGCACTGTCCCAATGCAGCGGCTCGACACGCAGGTCACCCCAGTTCCGCTCGGCGCGCGCAGCGTACTGGTGGTTGAACAGCACCTGGAACACGGGGCTGTGGCTAAGATTGCGTTCCGGTGCCAGGGCCTCGACCAGTTGCTCGAACGGCAGGTCCTGGTGGGCCTGGGCCTGCAGCGCCGCCTGCCGGGTCTGGCGCAACAGGACGTCAAAGCCCTGCCCGCCATCGACCTGGGCACGCATCACCTGGGTATTGACGAAGAAACCGATCAGCCGCTCGGTTTCAGCCCGAGTGCGGTTGGCCACCGGTATGCCGACGCGGATGTCGGCCTGGCCGCTGTAGCGGTGCAGCAAGGCCTGGAACGCTGCCAGCAGCAACATGAACAAGGAAGCATCCTGAGTCTTGGCCAGCTGTTGCAGGCCATGGCTCAGTTCAGCCTCGAGCGGGAAGTCCAGGCGGGCACCACGCAGGCGCCGTTGAGCCGGGCGTGGCCGGTCGAACGGCAGCTCGAGCACGACCTGCTCACCGCCCAGCTGCGCCATCCAGTAATCGAGCTGGCGCGCACGCTCGCCACCGTCTAACCACTGGCGCTGCCAGGCCGCGTAGTCGGCGTACTGCACAGGCAACGGCGCACTGTGTTCGCCGTGGTAGCCCTGCAGCAGCTCTTCGACCAACACCTCCAGGGAGGCGCCGTCGGAAACGATATGATGCTGGACGATAACCAGCACATGATCCTGCTCGCCCATGGCCAGCAACTTGACCCGCAGCAACGGCCCTCGCACCAGGTCGAATGGCGCCCGCACCTGGGCATCGACCCAAGCCGCCAGCGCCGCATCGTCCAGCTCGCCTGGGTGCTCGATCACGATTGGCAGCGCCAGGTGCGGATGAATATGCTGTCGCAGTATCCCCGTGGTGTCATCGAAGGTGGTGCGCAATGGTTCGTGACGGGCGATGACCCGGTCGAATGCCGACTGCAACGCCGACAACTCGAGCGGCCCCCGCACACGCAACGCCGCCGGAACGTTGTAGGCGGCGCTCTGTGGGTCCAGCCGCCAGAGGAACCACTGGCGCTCCTGGGCATAGGACACGGCCATCGCAGGCGTGCGCGGCAATACCGCAATCGCCGCTGCCGCCCCCTGGCCCAGCTCGGCGCAACGGTCGGCGAAGGCCCCCAGGGTCGGCTGCTCGAACAACTGCCGCAGGGGCACTTCGAGCCCGAGCCCTTGGCGAATGCGCGCGATGACCTCGGTCGCCAGCAACGAGTGGCCACCAAGGCTGAAGAAACTGTCGGCAAGGCCGACGCGCTCGACCTGCAAGGCCTGCGCCCAGATCGTCGCCAGTTGTGCTTGCAACGGCGTGCGCGGCGCTTCGTAGACCTGCTGGGCGGCACTGAAGTCCGGCGCCGGCAAGGCCGCGCGGTCGAGCTTGCCGTTGTTGTTCAACGGCAGCCGTTCCAGCACCAGCAGGTGGGCGGGGATCATGTAGTCAGGCAGCGCCTGGCCCAAGGCAGCCCGTACGCCCTGTAGCCAGTCAACGGACGGCGTGGCCTGAGCAGCGACCAGGTAGGCCACCAGTTGGGGCCCGGTCGGCCCGGCGAGGGCCAGCACCGCCGCCTCGCGCACCGACGCCAGCCCTTGCAGGCAGGCCTCGATCTCGCCCATCTCGATACGCATGCCGCGAATCTTCACCTGATGATCGATACGCCCTACGTACTCCAGTACCCCGGCCTGGGTATAACGCGCCAGGTCGCCGCTACGGTACAGGCGTGCGCCAGGCTGTTCGGCGAAGGGATCCGGCAGGAAACGCTCGGCGGTCAACCCCGGGCGGTCGAAGTATTGCTGCGCCAGGCAGTTCGGCGCACCGATGCACAGCTCGCCGACGCCATCGCTGGGCAACAGTTGGCCGGCACTGTCCAGCACATACAGCGAGCGGCCGGCGATGGCTTGGCCGATCGGCACGCCATACGCGTCCTGCGCATCTTCGAGGCGGCAGTCATGCACGCTGGAGACCACCGTCGCCTCGGTCGGGCCATAGGTGTTGACCAGGCTGATCCCGCCCAGCCCCGCCGCATGCCACAGGCGCAACCCTTCCACCGACATGGCCTCGCCGCCCACGTGCACCTGACGCAGCTTGCCCAGGCCGTGGCCTGGCCGCGCCGCGCAAGTCTTGGCCAGCATGTGCCAGTAGGCGGCCGGCAGGTCGGCCAGGGTCACGCCCTGCTCGACAATCAACCGCGCCAGCTGATCGGCGTCCCACAGTTCCTCGCCACGCATGATCAGCGCGGCGCCGACGCACAGTGGCGGATAGCACTGCTCGACGAAGCCGTCGAAACTGAAAGTGGCGAACTGCAGCACCCGGTCGTCGCGCTCAAGGCGGGAGTAGCCGGTGGCGCTGTAGCTGAACTCGCGCAGTGCCGCATGACTGATCGCCACCCCCTTCGGGCGCCCGGTGGAACCGGAGGTGTAGATGACATAGGCGAGCTGCTCGGCGGCGACCTGCACATCCGGGTCGTGGTCGCCACACTGCGCGACCTGCTCGCCCAACATCCCCAGCTCCAGGCGGCGCAGCCCCGCCGGCAGCGCCAACTCGACCAGCAGGCCGTCGTCGCACAACAACAGGTCCAGACGGCTGTCCTCGATCATGTAGGCCAGCCGCTCATGCGGATACTGCGGATCCAGCGGCACATAGGTCGCGCCGCTCTTGAGCACGGCAAGCAGGCTGACGATCAGCTGCGGGCCACGGCGCAGGGCCAGGCCGACACGCTGGCCAGGGCGTACACCCTCGGCGATCAGTGCATGCGCCAGGCGATTGGCCTGGCCATCGAGCTGGCCATAGCTCAGGCGCAGCTCGCCACATTGCAAGGCCAAGGCCTGTGGCTGGCGCGCGGCCTGTGCCGCGATACGCTGGTGAACCAGTTCCTGGCTCGGCAACGCCAGTGCGCGGCCTTGGCTGAAGCCAAGCACCTCGGCCTGCCCCTGATCGTCGAGCAGGCCCAGCGCGCCTACCGGCGCCGCCGGCGTGGCGACCATCTGCGCCAGCACCTGACGTAGCCCGGCGCACAGCTGACCCACCTGCTCTGCCGCGAACAGCGCAGGGTCGTAGCCGAACGCCAGGCTCACCCCATCACCGAGCTCGATGCCGATGGTCAGCGGGTAGTGGGTGCGCTCGTGATTGCTCACCGCGCCGAAACGCAGGCCGGCAGGCGCGCCCTGGCGCAGCGCCTCGGCCACCGGGAAGTTCTCGAACACCAGCAGGCTGTCGAACAGCGCCGCGCCCTGCTGGCCAGCCCACCCCTGGATGGCATACAGCGGCACATGCTCGAATTCACGCAGGCCCAGGTTGAAGTCCTGCACGTCGGCCAGGTAACCGGCCACCTGGCGATCAGGCGCGGCATCGATCAGCACCGGCAAGGTATTGATGAACAACCCGAGCTGGTCGTCGATGCCCGGCAATGGCGCCGAGCGTCCGGACACCGTGGCGCCGAAGGCCACGCAGGCTTGCCCGGTCAGGCGCTGTAGCAACAGGCCCCAGGCCGCCTGGAACAGCGTGTTCAAGGTCACCTTGTGCTGACGGGCAAAGCGCTCCAGTTCGGCGGTCTGCGCGGCGTCGAGGCGGGCGAGGTACTCACCCTCGCCTTGCGCGTCGGCGGGGCGACGCAGGGCCTGGGCGAGCAGCGTCGGCGCCTGCAAGGCGCCGAGACGGGCTTTCCAGAAACGCTCGCCGGCACTGGCGTCCTGGCGTTGCAGCCACGCCAGGTAATCATGGAAACGGCCGGCCGGCGCTGACGTGCGCTCGCCGACGTAGTGCTGGATCACCTGGGCCAGTAGCTGGGCATTGCTCCAGCCATCCAGGAGGATGTGATGGCAGGTGTAGACCAGGTGCCAGTCGTCGGCCCCGGTACGCACCAGCAGCAGCCTGAACAAGGGTGCGCGGGACAGGTCGAAACCCGCCTCGTGCTCGGCCCGAGCCAGTGCATCGAGGTCTGCCGCAGGTTCGTCGACGATGCGCAGCGGCAGTGGCAACTGACGCTGGACGATCTGGTGGGCACTGTCCAGGCCCTGCCAGTGAATGCTGCTGCGCAGGATCTCGTGGCGCGCCAGGGCCGCCTGCCAGGCCTCGCCGAAGCGTTCCAGGTCCAGGCCGCCGATATCCAGGCGCAACTGGTTGATGTAGGCGCCGCCCTGGGTTTCATACAGCGAGTGGAAGAACATGCCCTGCTGCATGGGCGACAACGGGTAGAGGTCTTCGATCTCGTGGCCGGGCACCGGCAATGCATCCAGTTGCGCCTGAGTAATGCGCGCCAACGGGAAGTCCGACGGCGACGGTTGCCCGACAGGCACGCCCAGGCAGTGCTCGATGAGCGCCTCCAGCTCCTGGTCATAGGCCGTGGCCAGCGCCTGGATCGTGTCGGTGTCGAACATCGCCAGGCTGAAGCCCCATTGCAGCGACAGCTCGCCGTTGTAGACCTGTCCTTCCAGGGTCAGCCAGTTGGCCAGCGGCGCGTCCGGGTCCTGGCCGTCACCACCGCGCTCGGTGGCCGGCGCCAGCAAGGCCTGGGCATCGAACTGGCTGTCGAACTGGCCCAGATAGTTGAAGGTGATGCGCGGCGCGTCGAGCGTCGCCAGGGCCTCGCGCACCGAGGCGTCACCCAGGTAACGCAGTACGCCGTAGCCCATGCCTTTGTCCGGCACCGCGCGCAGCTGTTCCTTGATGGCCTTGATCGAGTCGCCATGATCGGCGCGTGGGGCCAGGCGCAGTGGATAGAGGCTGGTGAACCAGCCGACGCTGCGGGTCAGGTCGATGCCGTCGAACAGCTCTTCGCGGCCATGCCCCTCCAGCTGCACCAGCGCCGCCTGGCTGCCGCTCCATTGGCAGATGACACGTGCCAGGGCGGTCAGCAGCAGGTCGTTGACCTGGGTGCGATAGGCTGCGGGCGCGACCTGCAGCAACTGACGGGTGCGCTCGCGGGACAGACGCGACGCCAGTTTGGCCCCATGGCGGTTGCTCACCGGCGCGTCCGGCCTGTCGCACGGCAGTGCGCCATCGCCGCGCTGCGCTTGCCAGTAGGGCAATTGTCCGAGGAACGCCGGCACCTGCTCGTGCAGTTGCGCAGACCAGGCCTGGTAGCTGCTGGTGCGCGGCGCCAGCGACAGCGGCTGCCCGGCCAGGCGCTGGGCATAAGCCTGCTCCAGGTCCTCCAGGAGAATACGCCAGGACACGCCGTCGACCACCAGGTGGTGGATGACCAGCAACAGGCGCTGCTCGCCTTGCGGCAAGTCGACCAGCATGGCGCGCAACAGCGGTCCACTGCCCAGGTCGAGGCTGCGCTGGGCATCGTCGCAGAGCGTCGTCAGCGCCTGGGCATCCGCAGCCTGGCGCTGCCACAGCTCGACCTGCGGGACCGGCGCGCCATAGTGCTGCCGCCAGCCTTCGGCGGCGGGCTCGAAGCGCAGCCGCAGGGCGTCATGGTGGTTGACCACATCGCCCAAGGCATCGACCAGCGCCTGGGCCTGCAACGGTTGCCGGGCGCCGAGCAGCAATGATTGATTCCAGTGCTGGCGGACCGCAATGGCCTGTTCGAAGAAATGTCGCTGCACAGGGCTAAGCGCCACCTCGCCGGTGGCCGGCGCCTGCTCAACCGTCAACGATGGCTGGCGTCCGACCGCGCCGGCCAGGCCGCGCACGGTCTGGAACTGGAACAGGTCGCGCGGGCTGAACTGCAGGCCCTGGCGTCGAGCGCGGCCAACCACCTGGATGGCGATGATCGAATCGCCGCCCAGCTCGAAGAAGTTGTCGTCCAGACCGACCTCGGCCACGCCCAGCACCTCGCTCCAGACCTGCGCCAGGGTACGCTGCACATCGGTTTGCGGCGCCACGTAGGCGCCGCGCGGAGCGGCATCCGGTTGCGGCAGGGCCTTGCGGTCAAGCTTGCCGTTGGGGGTCAGCGGGAAGTGCTCCAGCGGCATCAGGTGGCTGGGCACCATGAATTCCGGTAGTGCCTGCAGCAGCCAGTCCTTGAGCCCTTGCTGCCAGCCGTCTGGCGTTTCGTCGAGCACCAGGTAGGCCACCAGTTGCTTGCCGTCCAGCGCCAACACCACGGCCTCGCGCACCCAGGCATGCTGGGCCAGGCGCGCCTCGATCTCGCCCAGTTCGATGCGCAGGCCACGGATTTTCACTTGATGATCGAAACGCCCCAAGTACTCGATCACGCCATCCACACGCTGGCGAACCCGGTCGCCGGTACGGTACAGACGCTGTCCGGCAACGAAGGGGTCGGCAACGAAGCGCTCGGCGGTCAACCCCGGACGCCGGTGGTAACCACGGGCCAGGCCAATGCCACCCAGATAGAGTTCGCCGGCAACGCCCGGCGCCACCGGCTCGAGGCCAGCATCGAGCACATAGGTGCGGATGTTGGCGATGGGCTGGCCGATGGGCACGCTGTCGCGGCCTTCGTCGATGCAGGTCCAGTGCGTGACGTCGATAGCCGCCTCGGTGGGGCCGTAGAGGTTGTACAGCGCCGCCGCCGGTAGCTTGCCGAACACCTGCAGCTGCGCGTCCACCGGCAATGCCTCGCCGCTGCAGACGATGCGGCGCAGGCTGTCGCAGGTCTCGACACCGGGCTCGTGGATGAAGGCCTGGAGCATCGAGGGCACGAAATGCAGGGTGCTGACCTGATGGCGACGAATGGTCTCGATCAGGCGCGTCGGATCCCGGTGGTCACCGGGTGCGGCCACGGCCAGCCGAGCACCGGTCATCAGCGGCCAGAAGAACTCCCAGACCGAGACGTCGAAGCTGAACGGGGTCTTCTGCAGCACCGTGTCACCGGCGCCCAGGCCATAGGCTTCCTGCATCCAGTGCAGGCGGTTGGCCAGGGCTTCATGGCTGTTGCCGGCGCCTTTCGGCCGGCCGGTGGAGCCGGAGGTATAGATGACATAGGCCAGCTGCCGTGGGTCGTTCGCCACCTGGGGCGGGCTGTCTGGCTGGTCGTCCAGCGTCAGTTGGTCCAGGGCGATGCACTGCACGTCACCGGGCACCGGCAGGCTGCCCTGCAGCGCCTGCTGGGTCAGCAGCAGGCGAATGCCGCTGTCCTCGATCATGTAGGCCAGGCGCTCCTCGGGGTATTCCGGATCCAGCGGCACGTATGCCGCACCGGCCTTGAGGATCGCCATCAGCCCGACGACCATTTCTACGCTGCGCAGCACGCTGATACCCACCAGGCTGTCGGCTCCGGCGCCTTGCACACGCAGGAAGTGAGCCAGGCGGTTGGCGCGGGCATCGAGCTGCGCATAGCTGAGCGCGGTATCACCGAACACCAGCGCCGGGGCGTCTGGCGCGTGGCGCACCTGATCCTCGAACAGCTGGTGCACGCCGCGCCCGAGCGGATAATCGCGGGCGGTGGCGTTCCAATCCTCCAGCACTGTGCGACGGCTGGCGTCATCGAGCATCGGCAGCTGCCACAGCGCGCTGTGCGGCTGGCTGACCAGGGCCTGCAGCAGGGCCTGCCAGTGTGTCGCCATGCGTTCGATGGTGGCGGCCTGGAACAGGTCGCTGGCGTAGGTGAAGGCGGCGTGCAGGGTGCCACCCTGCTCGTAGGTGTCCAGGCTCAGGTCGAACTGGGTGGTGCGGCTGCGCCATGCCAGGGGCGACAGTTGCAGCCCCGAGGCCAGGGTCACGGTGGCCAGGTCGGCGACTTGCGGCTGGTGGTTGTACATCACCTGGAACAGCGGCGCATGGCTCAGGCTGCGCTCGACCTTGAGCGCCTCGACCAGGCGTTCGAACGGCAGGTCCTGATGCGCCTGGGCACCGAGTACGACCTGCTTGATGCCTTGCAGGTAGGCCAGCACATCGAGGTGCGCGTCCGGCCGCACACGCAACACCTGGGTGTTGACGAACAAACCGATCAGCCCTTCGACTTCGGCGCGGTTGCGGTTGGCCACCGGGCTGCCGATACGCAGGTCGGGCTGGCCGGTATAGCGTTGCAGGAGCAAGCCGAACGCGCCAAGCATGACCATGAACGGCGTGAGGTTATGCTGGCGGGCGAAGCCGCGCAGCCGCTCGGCCAAGGCCGCATCGACCGCGAACGAGCGGCGCTCGCCGCTGAAGCTCGGGGTCGCCGGACGGGCATTATCCAAGGGCAGCTCGAGCACGGGCTGCTCATCGCCCAACTGCGCCTGCCAGTACGCCAGCTGCCGTGCCAGTTCGCCGGCTTCCAGCCAGCGGCGCTGCCATAGGGCATAGTCGACGTACTGGATCGGCAGGTCCGGCAGTTGCGGCGCATGGCCAGCGGCGAAGGCGTCGTAGCAGCGGCTGAACTCGTCGATCAGCACGTTCATCGACCAACCGTCGGAAACAATGTGATGCAGGGTCAACAGCAGCACATGTTCCTGCTCGGCCAGGCGCAGCAGACGCACGCGCAGCAGCAGCCCTTGCGCCAGGTCGAATGGACGCAATGACTCGGCCTCGGCTTCTGCACGCACCTTCGCTTCGCACTCGGCCTCATCCCACTGACGCAGGTCGACACGCTCGATCAAGGCCTCGCCGACCGGGCGATGGACCTGGAGCAGACTGTCGTCAGGCTGGACCTCGAATACTGTGGTCAGGCTCTGGTGACGCGCCAGCAGGCTGGAGAACGCCTGCTCCAGCGCGGACTCGTCCAGTTGCCCGGTCAGACGTACCGCGCCTGGCAGGTTGTAGGCGCCGCCCTGGGGGTCCATCTGCCAAAGTACCCACATGCGCTGCTGGGCATAGGATAACCCTTGGCGGTCCGGCGCCTGGACCCCGGCCGGAATGGGGAACTGGGAAAAGTCGATGCCCTCCCTGGCCAGGGTCTCGAGGAACACGCCGCGTTTCTCCTGCGGCAGTTCAATGAAACGGCGGGCCAGTAGCAGGGACTTTTCGGCATTCATCAGATTGCTTCCGTACGAGTGAGGTATCGGGCGGGGCCCGGCTATCCCTACGAAACGGATACAACCTGAAAAAAATTAATGCCACCGCGCCCCTGACGGCAGTTGCAGACACACCACATTCCACGGCCAGCCATTCGATTTATCTCACTCATCGTTGTCGGTGAATTTCTGGGTCAATCTCGGGCGTGGCTGACAAGCCAACAGCGAGGCGTTAATTTGCCGTCGCGGCGGCTCGTTTACCGAGAAAGCCGCCCTGCAAGAGGACCTTCGCATGTCCAGCCCCGCCCGCATCACCCAGGCACTCCAGCAAGGCCTGCGCCGCCTGGTCGGCAGCCACAGCCCGGCTGCCAGCGCCTACCGCCTGTTCGACCTACAGCTCAAGCAACGCATCACCCTTTCCCCATCACTTGCACGCCTGGTGTTCACCGGCCCGGATGTGGCCCAGATGGCCACCCTGGCCCCCGACCAACGGGTCAAGCTGTTCTTTCCCGCCCCAGATGGTTCGCTGCCTGTACTTCCCGCCGATGCCCACTGGAAAACTGCGCACAGCGCATTGCCGCCAGCACAGCGCCCACCCATGCGTACCTACACCATCCGCGCGCTGCGTCGGGAAGCACTGGAAGTCGATGTAGATTTCGTGCTGCATGGCGTCAACGGCCCTGCTTCGGCTTGGGCCAGCCATGCCCAGGTGGGTGACCGCCTGCAGATGGTCGCGCCCAACCTGGCCTATGCCGGCGACCCCGGCGGTTATGAATGGAAGCCACCCCAGGGGGTGCGCAACGTACTGCTGGTGGGTGACGAAACGGCACTTCCGGCGATTGCCGGCATCCTTGAGCAACTGGCAGAGACCCTGCCCGAGCTTGCGGTGCAGGCGTTCATCGAGGTGCCGTTGGAAGCTGATTGCCTGGATCTGCGCCATGGCGATGCCACCGAACTACATTGGCTGCCGCGCGAGCTGCTGGGCTGCGCGCATGGCCAGGCCATGCAGCATGCCGTGCGCGAGCTGGCCAGCCTGCCACAGGAGCCTGCCGCACCACGGGCGAAGCTGGAAGAAGTGGACATCGACACACGGATCTTGTGGGAACAGGCCAGTAGCACCAGCAGTGCGTTCCATGCCTGGGTCGCGGGGGAATCGGCGACGGTAATGGATATTCGCCGGTATCTGATCAAGGAGCGCGGGCTGCAACGAGAGTGCCTGACCCTGATGGGTTATTGGCGGGCCGGGCGGACCTTTGATTGACTTGAGATAGCCTGGGGGCGCTTTGCGCCCCCGGCAATGGTTCAGACTGCCGCGATCAACGCCTCGGCAAACCGCTGCGCCACCTCGTCGATCTGCTCGCCACTGATAATCAACGGCGGCAGGAAACGCACCACCGCCCCATGTCGCCCACCCAACTCCAGGATCAGGCCGCGCTTGAGGCACTCGCGCTGCACCTTAGGCGCCAGGTCGCGGTTAGCCGGCGGGTGGCCCAGCGCATCAGGCTGGCCTTGTGGGTCGACCAGTTCCACCCCGAGCATCAGCCCACGCCCGCGAATGTCACCCAACTGCGGATAGTCCTGCTGCAACTGCAGCAGGTGCTTGCGCAAGCGCAGCCCCATAGCCTCGGCATGTTCGGCCAGGCGATGCTCGACCAAGTAATTGATCACCGCCGAACCCGCGGCCATGGCCATCTGGTTGCCACGGAAAGTGCCAGCATGTGCGCCCGGCTTCCAGGTATCCAGCCAGTCGCGGTACACCACCACCGCCAACGGCAGGCTGCCGCCAATGGCCTTGGACAGCGTGACCACGTCCGGGACGATGCCGGCATGTTCGAAGGCGAACATGCGCCCGGTGCGGGCAAAGCCGCTCTGGATCTCGTCGATGATCAGCGCCACACCGGCCTGCTCGGTGATACGGCGCACACCCCTGAGCCATTCGATATCGGCCGGGATCACACCACCCTCGCCCTGCACCACCTCAAGGATCACCGCCGCCGGCAGCGGCACGCCGCTTTCCGGATCGAGCAGCAGGTTTTCCAGATAATGCAGGTTGGCCTTGACCCCGGCTTCGCCGCCCAAGCCGAACGGGCAGCGGTAGTCGTACGGGTAAGGCATGAACTGCACGCCGTTGCCGAGCAAGGCCCCCAGTGGCTGTTTCGGCCCATGGCTGCCCATCAGGCTCAGCGCGCCTTGGCTCATGCCATGGTAGGCGCCCTGGAAGGCCAGCACGGTGCTGCGGCCGGTGGCGGTGCGCACCAGCTTGAGCGCAGCCTCGACTGCATCAGTGCCGGTCGGGCCACAGAACTGCACCTTGGCCTCGCGACGCAGCGCCTCGGGCAGGATGCCGAACAGGTCCTGGACGAAGCGGTCCTTGACCGGGGTGGTCAGGTCCAAGGTGTGCAGCGGCAACTCGTCAGCCAGCACCCGCTGGATCGCCTCGACCACCACCGGGTGGTTGTGGCCCAATGCCAGGGTGCCGGCACCGGCCAGGCAGTCGATGAACTGGCGGCCTTCGACGTCTTCGACGTGGATGCCACGGGCGCGCCTGAGCGCCAGCGGGATACGCCGCGGGTAGCTGCGGGCGTTGGATTCCTGCTGTTGCTGGCGTTGCAGCAAAGGCGAATCGGTGAATTCGTACAAGGGTTGCGGCACGCTGGCCGGTACAACCCGAGCAAGGCTGGAAGCGGTGGACATGGGTAAATCCTCGCGAGCAAGCGGATGGGCGGTTATCGCTTTGGAAACGCTTGAGTGGGGGGAGGATTTAGCGGTTGTTACGCGATTTTATTTTTGTCTGTGCCGGCCCTTTCGCGGGTAAACCCGCTCCTACAACAACCACACCGCCCGCGTAGGAGCGGGTTCACCCGCGAAGAGGCCAGCACAGGCAAACCCACCCCCAAAGACCGCCACCCGCCCGTAGGAGCGGGTTCACCCGCGAAGAGGCCAGCACAGGCAAACCCGCCCCCACAGACCGCACCGCCCGTAGGACCGGGTTCACCCGCGAAGAGGCCAGCACAGACGATAAACATCAATGCCCAGGACGCGCCGGTACCTGCAACAAAACCCGCAAGCCGTCACTACGGCTGTCAAAGCGCAGGCTACCGGCACACCGCTGCACGATCGCCTGCACAATCGCCAGCCCCAAACCGCAACCACCACTCTGCCCATTGCGCCAGAAGCGCTCGGTCAGGTGCTCCAGGTCCGCTTCAGCAATACCTGGCCCATGGTCACGCACCATGAAGCCCACCTGGCCGTCCGCCATCTGCACCTCCAGCTCTACAGCTTCATCGCCGCCATGACGCAAGGCGTTGTCCAGCAGGTTGCGCAGCGCTGCCACCGCCAATGGAGCCGGCATCCCCAGGTAAATTTGCGTCGCCTCCTCTGGCAAACGCAACACGATACGCCGGTTGTCGCCGCCGCCGGCATCCTGCACCGCCTGACGGGCCACCTGCTCGGCGCTGCACTGCACGCCATCCTCGAACGACAGGCTGCCTTCCACCCGCGCCAGCATCAGCAACTGCTCAAGCGTGCGGTGCATGCGGTCGGTGCCCTGCTCGGCATGCACCAGCGCCTGCTCGCGCACCGCACCGTCGGTCATGCGCGCCACCTGCAGGTGGGTCTTGATCGCGGTCAGCGGGCTGCGCAGTTCATGCGCGGCATCGTCGGTCAGGCGCCGCTCACGCTCGAGGGTCTGGGCAATGCGCAGGAACAGCTGGTTCTGGGTCTCCAGCAACGGCTGCAACTCGCTGGGCATGCCCGCCACCTGCAGCGGCTCGACACTGTCCGCACGCCTGCGGCGCAACGCATCGCGCATGCGGTTGAGCGGCTCCAGGCCCTTGCCAAGGCCGATCCACAACAGCCCCAGGCTGCCGAGCAGGGCCATCAGTACCGGCGCCGATGCCGCCAGCAGAATCGACTGGTTCAGCGCCTCGCGCTCCATGTGCCGGTCAGCCGTGGTGATGCGCACATCGCCGTGGTTGTAGGTAAAGGTGCGCCAAAGCGCATCGTCGATGGTCTGGTCACGAAACCCGCTGCGCTCGTCGTCCATGGCGCCATCGTGCTTGTGGTTGCTGGCGAGGATCTCGCCACGCAGCGAGCTGACCTGGCAGGCCATGCCATCCGGTACGCTGAACTGGTCGGCAGAAAAATGCGCCTCCCCGCCCTTGGCGGTCAGCGGCTGCGGCAGTTGGTCGATCAGCCCGGCGACCATACGCGCCGACGCCACCAGCCGCTGGTCGAGGGAGAACATCATTTGCTGGCGCAGGTCTCGCAGCATCCACGCGGCGGCCAGTGCCCAGATGATCACGAAGGCACTGCCGAGGATCAGGCTCAGGCGTACCCGCAGGCTCATGATGCGGCCTCTTGCGGTGCCTGCGCCGGGCCCAGCCGGTAGCCCAGGCCACGCACGGTCTCGACAATGCCGTTACCCAGCTTGCGACGCAGGTGGTGGATGTGCACATTCAGGGCGTTGCTCTCGACTTCGTCGCTGAAACCATACACGCAGTCTTTCAGTTGCTCGCTGGACAGCACGCGCCCGGGGTTCTGCAGCAGTGCCTGGAGCAGGGCCTGCTCACGGCGGGACAGGTCGACATGCTGGCCGGCCAGGGTCGCCTCGCAGCTACTCGGGTCATAGCGCAGCGGGCCGTGCTCGATCACGTTCACCGCCCGCCCGGCCACCCGCCGCAGCAAAGTATGCAGGCGTGCGGCAAGCTCACGCAGATCGAAGGGCTTGAGCAGGTAATCGTCGGCACCGGCCTGCAGGCCATCGACACGATCGGTGACGGCATCCCGGGCAGTGAGCACCAGTACCGGCAGGGTCTCGCCTTTCTCGCGCAGGCGGCGCAGCAGCTTGAGGCCGTCTTCGTCGGGCAGGCCGAGGTCGAGGATCATCACGTCGAACTGCGCGGCCTGCAGCATCGCCCGCGCAGCGGCGGCGTTGCCAACCCGGTCCACGGTCAAGCCCTGAGCGGTGAGGCCGGCGCAGATGCCGGCGGCGATCAGGTCGTCGTCCTCGCAGAGCAGAACGTGCATGGTGGGGCTCCCGGAGTGGTGTGGCTGGTATTGCACCTTGGGCGGATTAAGGGGGGATTATGGACCTTTTGGGGTGGGTTGGGGGGAGATCGAGCGCCGCGCGGGTCGCCACCCTGCCCATCGCAGCCTCAACCCCAACTCCCGAGCTTCTCGAACACAACAGAAACGAAGTCGCCTTTTCCTACAACCGACCCAGAAACCTCTGATCCGAATCCATGATGGGATTTCCCCCTGCACACGTTGTCAGGGAGACACCTCATGTACCTGGATTACCTCGTGCACTCCTGGCACGAGATCGAGTCACGTGTCATCGCCATGGTGGGCTATCAAAGCGGTGGCCAGTTCCGCACCAGCCTCAATGAAGAGCTCGCCTCACTGGGCCTCAACCTGCGCCGGATCGAAGCTGTCCGCACAGCCTTCTACCACGCTGAATGGCAGGCGGCGCACATGCTACGCCAGCGCTTCGCCGACCTCGACATCAACAGCATCATCGACGAACTGCTGAGGGTCGTGCAGCAGATGGCGATGATCGTCGCCGGCAGCACCATTACCGGTGGCCTGCTTGGCGCGACGGTAGGCGCATTCGCCGGCGGCGCCGGAACCATTCCGTTTGCCGGCGCGGGCGCGGCCATGGGCCTCAAGGTCAGCGGCTGGATCCTCGGTGCGCTGGGGCTGGCCTCCATTGCCGAGTTCTTCATCGACGGCTTGCCGCGGATCGGCGAGTACTACGTCGATGGCATCCGCTTCGCCTGGGAAGGCACCTGCGGCAATGAAGGCACCGGCCCGTTCTGCCGGGACGACCCCTATGCGATATCCCGGGCCACGCATCAGATTGCCCAAGGCCATGTGGAAGTCGTGGTGCTGTTGTTGGGGGCGATCGTGTCGTACCTCACCCGCGGGCGCGGCGATGCCCGAGTGCTGGCCCAGGAGATGGCGGCCAGCCGCAAAGGCGCGCGGCTGGGGCGATGGATGATCCGCAGCCAGTTCAGCCGAATCGGCAGGCGGGAAAAGACAAGGAGCACCCCACAGGGAAGCCCGGTAGCATGCCGTTGCATACGGTGGCGTGTTTCAAGGCGGATAAATTGCCAGCGTCGAAGCATGGCGAGTTTGAGCGGCAGTTAAAGGGACAACAGGATGGGTTGAATCGGCTGACGGTTGAGGAGTTTTTGGAGAACGTTGCCAATCCTGTAAAGCGTGACCCTGCGGTCGCACGCGCTGCACGCAGGGATCTACAAGACCGGTTGGAAAAAAGAATCAACAAGGAGCTGCTCGCCGAAATGAGCCCAGCAGAAGCAACTAGACTGTCGACCATAAAGGCGAAAGAGACGATGGCCACCTTGGCCGCGCTACACAATCCCGACTTAAGCGCGGGTGGCAGAGACATGATCTCAGACTTTGGCGACAGGCACGTCAACTCCAGCATTGGTGCTCAATGGCGAAACAGACTAGCCAGCATAAAAGAGGCTGCGGAAAAATCGCCGAAATTCGGCACCCACTCGACTTACATGAATGTAAGACTTCATAAGTGCTAACGACAAGAGGCATCGCAAATGGATGAGGTATTCTCCATATTCCTTGACAATATAGGCGCGCCTTTTTCGCGTCGAGAGGTGCCCCCCTCCAGCATTGATCGCTATAACGGAAAACTTCCAGAGTTGTTACTTGCATACTGGAAAGAGCATGGATGGTGTGGTTTTGGCGAAGGTATATTCTGGCTGGTTAATCCACAGGAGTATGAGGGCGTCGTCTCATCCTGGACCGAGGGCACCCTCCTTGAAAACCGGGACACTTACCACTTGATTGCCAGAAGCGCTTTCGGCGACCTGTATCTTTGGGGAGAGAACAGTGGCTTTTCAGTAAAAATCACAAGTCTTCTGTCCCGTTACACAGGTGAAAACTGCACACTCACTGAAACTGAAGCAACCAGAGAGGTCCAAAGCTTCTTTCTATCAAGAAAAAAAGAACACAACGACTTTGAAAGCCTTTTTGAGCCCGCGAAGAAAAAGCTGGGCATCTTGAAAGAAGATGAGATGTATGCCTTTGTTCCTGCATTGATGCTGGGAGGGCGACCCGACCTCAAAAACCTGGAAAAAATTAAAACAATAGAGCATTTAATTTTGCTGTCTCAAATCACCGAACTCGAACCCTACAGCTTCTCTGACTTCTGAGCACACAAAAGGATTTAAACGAATGGATGTCATCTTCAGCATTTTCCTGGAAACCTTCGGCGACCCCATCGGCCAGCAACCCGTACCCCCTGCCGCTGTCGATCATTACCAAGGCAAACTCCCCAATCGCCTCCTTGAATACTGGCAAGACCACGGCTGGTGCGGCTACGGCGGCGGCTTGTTCTGGCTGGTAAATCCTCAGGAATACCAGGGTGTAGTGGCCTCTTGGTTGGCCGGTACCCACTTCGAAGCATGCGACACTTATCACCTCATCGCCCGCAGCGCTTTTGGCGACCTGTACCTATGGGGTGAGAAAACCGGTTCGGTGCTGACCATTGCGGCCTACCATTCCCGTTACCTCGATGGCGCTCACAGCTCAGGCGACGAAGAACGGGACAGCAGGATCCACGGTTTGCTCATGTGGCTGATGACCGAGTGCGTCTACTTCGACGACCTGTTCGAACCTGCCAGGGAACGGCTCGGCACCCTGGGCTCAGACGAAATGTATGGCTTTGTCCCCGCCTTGATGCTGGGAGGCCCAGACAGCCTTGAGCGTCTTGAAAAGCTGAAGGCAGTGGAGCATCTGGTGCTGCTTTCCCAACTGGGCGAACTCGAACCCTATGAACTCACTGGCGAAGAAGATGAATAGTCTTTGACGAACGCATTCAAGGGCGCACCGCGTCCGGCCTATCGACATCCTGCAGCACGCCGGCATCCTCGACATCCAGCCGGACGCAACGGTCCGCATGGGCCTTCAGCACCGAACGCGCCCCTTCATCACCCTTCAGCCGGGCAAGCGCCGGCCAGAAATCACGCCCGAACAGCACCGGATGGCCCTGTCGTCCAGCATGACAAGGCAGGACTATCGTTGACCCACTGGCCTCGCGTGCAAGCAAATTCAGGGTCGCGGACGCCACCCAGGGCATATCACCCAACAGAATCGCTACTGCCTGCGCCTCGCTGTCAGCCAGCGAAGCGGCCCCGGCCGCCAGGCTATGGCCCATGCCCAATGTGAAATCCGGACTGGAGACCACCCTGCACCGCGCTGGCAACCCCAGGTCCACACCTCGCTCCCCTTCACGCAACACCACCCGCACATCATCGAACACTGCGCAGGCGCTCTCTACGCTGTGCACCAGCAAGCTTCGACCGTCAGCCAGCAGTGAACGGCGCTTGTCGGAGCCGAAGCGCACACTGCTGCCTGCCGCCAATACCAACGCAACCACGCTCACAGCGCCGCCCGCTCGATGCCATTGCGCACACGAAGGATATCGGCCAGTACCGCCAGGGCGATCTCGGCCGGGGTCTTGCTGCCCAGGTTCAGGCCAATCGGCGCATGGATGCGCGCCAGCTCGTCGCAACCCAGGCCACCAATTCGCTGCAAGCGTTCGCGACGCTTGTCGGAGGTGGCCTTGGAGCCCATCACGCCGATGTAGAACGCTTCGGTCCGCACGGCTTCAAGCATGGCCAGGTCATCGATTTTTGGATCATGGGTCAATGCCACTACTGCCGTGTCGGCATGGCAACCGCCATTGGCGATGAATTCCGACGGCAGCTCGCGGCGCACCTCTATGCCATTCAGCACTACGCCGTCGAGTACTTCGTCACGCGGCTCGCAAAGGATGACCTCAAAACCCAGCCCCCTGCCGAATTCGACGCAAAAATGCGCCACGCTGGAATAACCGGCCAGCAGCAGCCGCTGGGCGGCGCCGACACGCAAGCGCACCCGGGCATTTTCCCGTTCCACCCGTGGCCCCTGACTATGGTCATCGAGCAGCTGGCGGGTACCCGTTGGCAGGCTCACCTCACGTAGTACCCGGCGCTGGCCCAGCAGCGCACGTTCCAGCTCACGCAGATGCGCCTGCACCTCGCATTCAACCGGCAGGTTCTCCACCAGTACTTCAAGCACACCGCCACACGGCAGGCGAACGCGCGAACGCGGGTCGCTGCCGTCGCCATAACGCACGATGGCAACCGGCTCCGGGAATTCCCCCAGGGCCACGCGTTCGAGAAAGTCGTCTTCGACACAGCCACCGGACAGCGAGCCGAGCCACTGGCCGCTGGCGTTCACCGCCAGCAGCGAACCCGGCGCACGCGGCGCCGAGCCGTAGGTGGCGAGCACCGTGCACAACCATACCCGCTGGCCGTTGCAGGACCACTGCAAAGCCTGACGGATCACCTGTAGATCGAGATGCTGCACGCTTTACTCCGCCTTCAGCTCGGCGAGCTGCTGTACGTTCAGGTCGCCGGGCAATCCACCCCAGGCCTGGCGCAGGTAGTTGACCATATCTGTCACCTGTTGGTCATCAAGCTTGTCGGCAAAGCCCGGCATCGGCTGCATGCGCTCGAAGCCGGTGAACTGCTGTTCACGGATGCCCTCGAGGACCACCTTGACCAGATTGCGCGAGTCGGCCTGACGCAGCACGGTGTTGCCGCGCATGGCCACGGCGATGTGCGGCTTGCCCTCGCCGTCGACACCATGGCAGCCGGCGCAGACGTTCAGGTACTGCTGGTGGCCCCGCTTGGCACTGTCGCTCATCTGCTCCAGGGCAACGGCCTCGATAGCCTTGGCCGGCGGCGGCTGGTCACCCAGCAGGTAGGTGGCCATGGCCGCAAGGTCTGCATCTTCCAGGTGCTGGGTGCTGTGGTGCACCACCGGGAACATCTCGTTGAACATGCTGCCTTGGGCGCTGATGCCGTGCTTGAGGAAGGTGGTCAGGTCCGGCTGGGTCCAGCCGCGCTCGGCCAGGTCCTGGGCCAGCAGGCTTGGCGCCAGGTAGCCACCCAGCAGGCCGCCGCTCAGGCGCTGGTCCTGCTGCAGCGCACCGATCGGGTTGCGCGGGGTATGGCATTCGCCACAATGGCCCATGACCTCGACCATGTACTGGCCGCGCTGCCAGGCCGGGCTTTTACCCTCGGTCGGCTGCAGTTGCACGCTCTTGCCATACAGCATGTTCCAGCCGCTGAGCCCCATGCGCACATTGAACGGGAAGCGCAACGCGGTCTGCGGTGCCGGGCGGTTGATCGGCGGTATGGTCATCAGGTAGGCGAGGATCGCGTCCGAGTCTTCACGCTTGATCAGGTGGTACGAGGTGTAAGGCATCGCAGGATAAAGGTTGGCGCCATCCTTGCGCTTGCCCTCGGTGACTGCGGCGAAGAACTCGTCGGCGCTGTAGTTGCCGATGCCGTACTGTTTGTCCGGGGTGATATTACTGCCATAAATGGTGCCGAACGGCGAATGGATCGGCAGGCCGCCCGCATACGGCGCGCCGCCTTCGGCGGTATGGCAGGCCATGCAGTCGGCCGCGCGGGCCAGGTATTCACCGCGCTTGACCTGCGCATCGTCGGCCGCCAAGGCAAACGAGCTGACAGCCAGCCCGAGGGCCAACGCCGAGGCGCTACGTACGAAGCCCATGTTCAACCCTCCTTGACCAGGCCGAGATCGTTGAGCACCTTGCGGGTGGCATCGTAGTAACGCACGTAGCCTGTGCAGCGGCAGATGTGGTGACCGAGGCTGGCCTCGATGCGGTCTTCCACTTCGCTCTTCTTCAGCGGCTGGCGCTGGGCCGTTTCCACCAGCACGGTTGCGGCGTTGACGAAGCCTGGTGCGCAGTAGCTGCACTGGAAGGCGAACAGGTCGACGAACTTCTGCTGGATCGGGTTGAGCGTCAGGTTGCCTGCCTCGTCTTTTTTGGCATGGCCTTCGATGGTGCGAACCTTCTTGCCTTCGAAGTAATGCGCACCGGTGATGCAGGTGCGCACTTCTTCGCTGGTGCCGTCGGGGTTGTCGACGATCACCACGCAGGCGTGGCAGATGCCTTGGCCGCAACCCAGGCGCGAGCCGGTGAGGTTCTGGTGTTCGTGCAGGTAGTCGATCATCGCCAGGTCCGCAGGGACCTCGACCGGCCCGACCGGTTGACCGTTGAGCGTCAGTTGCAGTGGACGGTTAGCCATTGAGGGCCTCCTTGATACGGGCTGGGGTGATGGGGAGATCGCGCACGCGCTTGCCGATGGCATGCGCGACGGCATTGCCGATGGCACCGACGACCGGGATCATCACCACTTCGGCGATGCCCTTGGAGGGGTCGGTCGGTGACAGCGGCGGGAGGATTTCGCTGGTCTGCTGCCACACCGCCACATCGCGCGCATGCGGCAGGCGGTAGCGGTTGAAGTTCCAGTCGCCCTCCCCGGGCCCACCCTCGTACAACGGCATTTCTTCGGTCAGTGCATGGCCAATGCCCATGGCAATACCGCCTTCGAGCTGGCCCTTGACCAGTTCCGGCACCAGCACCCGGCCACACTCGACCCAACTGTGGTGGTTGAGCACCTGCGTCTCCAAGGTGCCTTTGTTGACCTTGACCTCGACGATGGTCGCCACCGGGCTGTAGTAGGTGACCATGGCGTTGTTCAGCTGGGTGTCGGGGTAGGCTGCATTCTGCCGGTCGAGCAGGTGATAGCCATGGCTGCCCATCTGCGCCTTCTTGGCATTCACCGCACCATCGCCGTATTTCACCGCCATGGCATCGAGCGGGAAGCGCTCGCGCACGCCATCGATGACAAAGTCGGCCTCGGCCCAGCTCCAGCGGTTGAAGCCGTGCACGCTCACGCCAGTGACCAGCCCCATGTCGTGGGCCTTCTGCGCCAGCTGGGCAAACGGAATCGGCGCCAGGCCGTTGCCGGTCAGCTCACCGTTGACCCACACCGCATTTTCGCGGCGCACCACCAGCGGGTTGGCCTGGCCGCCGTACGGGCCTTGGCTCCAGATCGCCATGGCCGCCGGCCACAGCCCATGATTGAACAGCACACGCGCCGCTTCGCGGGTGGCATGGCTGAAGTAGAAGGCCGAGTTGGTGGCCGACGACGGCGACGCCAGCTTGCCGACCCAGCGCGGATTGCGCAGCGCAGCGTCCTGTTCGGGCTGACTGATCAGGTAGGGGTTGCCGCTGGTGGTCAGCTGCAGCTCCGGCCATTCGGTGACCGCGGTCTTCACCTCGTCGGCCGAACGGCCAAGGAAGTCGCTGACCACCAGTGCTTGGGAAGTGGACATGCCGGTACCCAGCTCGGTGCCGATGTGGCGCAGGCTGATGCGACCATCGGCGCTGAACTCGACACTGGCCATCGGCGCCTCGGAGCCTGTGCCGAAGTCCTTCTGGCAGATGGCGAAGCCGACGCCGTACCAGTGGTCCGGGTCCTTGGCGTCCATCTGTTGCTTGCGGGCCTCGCGGTTGCGCCACCACTCGTGCACAGCGGCCTTGTCGAGGATCTCGTACAGGCGCAGGGCGCCAGCCGGGACCGCACCCTGGGTGTTCTTCATGCCCGATTTCAGCGCGTTGGCGCGGCGCAGGTCGATGGCATCGACCCCCAGGCGGCCGGCGATCTCATCCACCATCATCTCGGTGGCCGCCATGCTCTGCAGGGTGCCGTAACCGCGCATGGAGCCGGCCTCGACGCCACGGGAATAGTAGGCGGTCACCGACAGGTCGTTCTGTGGCATGTAGTAGATCGACTGGGCAGCAGTGGCGCCCACTGCGGCCACCGACGGGCTGTAGTTGATGCGCCCACCGCCGTCGCAGCTCATGTCGGCGCGGAAGATCTTGAAGCTGTTGTCCTTCTTGTCCACCGCCAACTGGTAGCGGATATCGAAGGCATGGCGCTTGATGCCGCTCTGGAACTGCTCGTAGCGGTCGTTGGCCAGGCGGATCGGCACGCCGGCGCCGTACAGCGCAGCCACCGCGGCATAGAAGACGAAGATATTGTTGTCTTTTGAGCCATAGCCCACGGTATAGCCCGGGTGCATGTTCAGCGTGTTCAGGGCGAAGCGCGACGGTTTGATCATGTGCACGCATTCCTGCGCCACTTCGAACGGGCACTGGGTGGCGACCACGAAGTGCAGCGTGCCCGTGGCCGGGTCATACCAGCCGTTGCCGTTATCCGGCTCCAGCGCGGCAGGTTCGATGGATGGCGTCTTGTAGCGCTCGTCGAACACCAGCCAGTCCTCGGGCGGGTTGTCCAGCTGCTCGGCCATGCGCTTGGCGTAGAACAACCCCTGCTCGGTCAGGTCGCCGTGCTGGTTGGGCTGCTTCGACCACACCGGCTTGCGGTTGAGAATGGTGGGGAACAGCATGGAGTTCTTCAGGCTGGAGAACTCATCGTCGTCGAACGGCGTGGCGCCACCCACCCGCACGAAGCGGAAGCTGCCATAAGGGTCGCGCTGGTACAGCGGCGCCTGGGCACCGTAACGGATCGCCTGCTGATTGAACTGCAGCTTGCGCTTGGCCTGGCGGAAGCGCTCGAAGTCATGCCAGATCAGGATCGCCACCGGGTGGCCGATGAACATCGGCACCTTGCCGGGCGGCAGCAGCGGGTCGGGCGAATGGGCCTCGGGCCAGGCAATGCCGTCCTGCTCGAGGTCGGCGGCGGTGACGATGCGGTCCGGCTGCAGGTCGGTGCCGAGCAGGCTGAGGTCATGGCCGGCATAAATCCGGTCGACCTTGGTCGCCTTGAGCAGCAGCGCATGACCTTGCTGCGCGGGCCAGCCGGGCATGTCCTTGGCGCGGATGTCGCGGGCGAACACTTTGTCGCCGCAGACCTTGGACAAGGCATCGTTACGGAAACGCGCCTTGCCGTCGTGGTTCATCCACTTCTGTGGCGAGGTGGTGACGCGCTCCTCCATCAACGCGGCGAAGGCCTGGCTGCCAAGTGGCGCCATGGTCACGCCGACACCAGCGATCAGGCCGCCTTGCAGGAAGGCGCGCCGGGAAATATCACGGTTGGACATGCTTGATCCTCTGGGCAGTTGGGGCCTGCCCTTTCTTTTGATTCTTGGCCTGGCTTGAGAAAAGCTGACCTTGGCGTCAACTTTACAGCAATTGGGTGGGTAGAGGCAAAGTCAAGCCGACAATGTGTCGCGGTGTGTATAGGGCAAGGGGCGGAATTCGCGCTTTGGCGGGTAGGTGTTTGGCGGGAGATTTTCAGCGCCTGGTAGGTGTTCGCTGGGAGAATTTCAGCGCCTGGTAGGTGTTCGCCGGGAGATTTTCAGCGCCTGGTAGGTGTTTGCCGGGAGATTTTCAGCGCCTGGTAGTGTTCGCCGGGAGATTTTCAGCGCCTGTGAGATCGAGCGCCGCCCGCGCGGCGCTTCGCGGGTAAACCCGCTCCTACGTTTGTTTCGGGCCAGTCCC
>NZ_JAOCDI010000060.1:0-24734 GCF_029840855.1 Pseudomonas sp. GD03862 | reverse complement strand
GCAACGACTCCCTAGAACCCCACGCACACCCCAAGCTGCTCTTTTGCTTTGCAAGAGAAGACAAATCCCATGACCGCCGAAACCCGTATCCTCGAACTGCGTGCCGAGCTCGATCAGCACAATTATCGCTACTACGTGCTCGACGAGCCCAGCGTGCCCGATGCCGAATACGACCGCCTGTTCAACGAGCTCAAGGCGCTGGAAGCCGAACACCCGCACCTGGTAACCCCTGACTCGCCCACCCAGCGCGTTGGCGGCGCTGCCTTGGCGGCGTTCAGCCAGGTGCGCCACGAAGTGCCGATGCTCAGCCTGGGCAATGCCTTCGAAGAAGCCGACCTGCGTGAGTTCGGCCGTCGCGTGGTAGAAGGCCTCGATCAGCCTGGCGCGGTCGACTACAGCTGCGAACCCAAGCTCGATGGCCTGGCCGTGAGCCTGCTGTACCGCGACGGCCAGCTGGTGCAGGGCGCCACCCGTGGCGACGGCACCACTGGCGAAGACATCAGCGCCAACGTACGCACCGTGCGCAACATCCCGCTCAAGTTGCAGGGTAAGGGCTGGCCGGCAGTGCTGGAGGTGCGCGGCGAGGTGTACATGAGCAAGGCCGGCTTCGACCGGCTCAATGCCGCCCAGGCCGAGGCCGGTGGCAAGACCTTCGCCAACCCGCGCAACGCTGCCGCTGGCAGCCTGCGCCAGCTGGATTCGAAAATTACCGCCAGCCGCCCGCTGGAGTTCTGCTGCTATGGCGTTGGCCAGGTGTCCGAGAGTATCGGCGACAGCCACATCGGCATCCTCGAACAACTCAAGGCCTGGGGCCTGCCGATCAGCCGCGAGCTCAAACATGCGGCGGGCATCGAAGAGTGCCTGGCCTACTATCGCGACATTGGCGAGCGGCGTAACAGCCTGCCGTATGAGATCGACGGTGTAGTGTTCAAGGTCAACAGCCTGGCCGCCCAGCGCGAGCTGGGCTTCCGCGCCCGTGAGCCGCGCTGGGCGATTGCCCACAAGTTCCCGGCCATGGAAGAGCTGACCGAGGTGCTGGATGTCGAGTTCCAGGTTGGCCGTACGGGTGCAGTCACGCCTGTGGCGCGCCTGAAGCCGGTCAAGGTGGCCGGTGTGACCGTATCCAACGCCACCTTGCACAACATGGACGAAATCGCCCGCCTGGGCCTGCGTATCGGCGACACGGTGATCATTCGCAGGGCCGGCGACGTGATCCCGCAGGTGATGCAGGTGGTGCTGGAGCGTCGTCCGCAAGGCGCCCGCCCGGTAGAGGTGCCAAGCGCATGCCCGGTCTGTGGCTCGCAGGTCGAGCGTACCCGGCTGGTAAAGCGCAGCAAGGGCAAGGAAACCACCAGCGAAGGTGCGGTGTACCGCTGTGTCGGCCGCCTGGCCTGTGGCGCCCAGCTCAAGCAGGCGATCATTCATTATGTGTCGCGCCGTGCCATGGACATCGACGGCCTGGGTGAGAAGAGTGTCGAGCAGTTGGTGGATGAAGGCCTGATCGGCTCGCCGGCTGACCTGTACAAGCTGCAGTTCGAGCAGGTCGTCGGCCTTGAAGGCTTTGCCGAGGTGTCGACCCAGAAGCTGCTGGATGCCATTGAAGCCAGCAAGCGCCCGAGCCTGGCGCGCTTCATCTACGCGCTGGGCATCCCGGATGTCGGCGAGGAGACTGCCAAGGTGCTGGCCCGCTCGCTGGGCAGCCTGGCGCGCGTGCAGCAGGCATTGCCGCAGGTGCTGACCTATTTGCCGGACATCGGTCTCGAAGTGGCCTACGAGATCCACAATTTCTTTGAAGACGAGCACAACCAGAAGGTTATCCAGCAGCTGCTCGACAGCGGTATGCAGTTGCAGGACGAAGGTGAGCTGGCTGCCGAATTTGCCGCCAGCACCACCTTGGCCGGGATGATCGCCAAGCTCGACATTGCCTCCGTCGGCCCGACCGGTGCCGAGAAGTTGGTGGCCAAGCTCGACAGCCTGGACAAGATCATCGCCGCCGACGGCATTGATCTGCGCCAGGCCCTGGCGGCCAAGCAGGCCGACGCAGTGCGTGAGTTCTTCAAGGATGAAGCAAACCAGAAACTGGCCCGGGACATCGAAGCGCAGCTGCTGGCATTCGGCATGCACTGGAGCAGCGAGAAGAAGGTGGCCGAAGGCTTGCCGCTGGCCGGCCAGACCTGGGTGCTGACCGGTACGCTGGAGCGCATGAGCCGCGACATTGCCAAGGACAAGCTGGAAAGCCTGGGGGCCAAGGTTGCCGGTTCCGTTTCCGGCAAGACCCACTGCGTGGTGGCAGGGCCGGGGGCAGGTTCCAAGCTGGCCAAGGCTGCTGAGCTGGGTGTGAAGGTACTGGACGAAGATGCCTTCGTTACCTTCCTGGCCGAACAGGGCATAGCGGTCTAGGCATCCGTGCCCCCCTGTGGGGGGCAACTGTCTTGCTCAAAATTTGAAAAGCCTGCGCGGTCGCCCGTAGGAGCGGGTTTACCCGCGAAGAGGCCCGTCCAGGCCATCTCGACCCTGACAAGTCATTGAGAAATGATGACTTTTTCTGCCGCGGTGGTTGTATCTGCTCCAAAGACCGGTACAATGGCGCCACTCGCTGCTCAGCGAGGCATGTAGTGGTGGCCCCATCGGTCCCCCCGCATTGATTACCCGTTAACCTGGTCAGGCCCGGAAGGGAGCAGCCATAGCGGGAACATCGAGTGCCGGGGTGTGGCTGGTGGGGCCGCCTCCATTCTGTAGGTCCTTAATTCTAAAGGACTGTTCTCGCTCAAAATTTCGAAGTGGACCAGTGCCGTAGTACACCTAAGTGGTGCACTGTGCTGAGCAGCTTCGTCATCTCGCCTCTCCAATAGCCTCCCTGGTTACGCCAATCTCGGCGCTACCTTTCATTCGCTCATGTGGCGTTTTCCCTTGTCTCTCGCAGTGATTTGCAATTGCCAGTATGGTGGCTGTGCTACTAGGATGTGGCATCTGAGCGAGGAGTGAGAGATGGAATTCTTAGAGCGACTGAACGCATTATCAGCCAAGATCCGCCAGCAGGGCCCTGCTATCCAGACAGAGGAGGCGACCAAGATTGCCTTTGTCATGCCCTTCATCAACTCCGTCCTAGGCTACGACGTCTTCGATCCCTCAGAGGTTACGCCAGAGTACGTCTGCGACGTTGGGACGAAGAAGGGCGAGAAGATCGACTACGCCATCATGAAAAACGGCGAAATTCAGATCCTTATCGAGTGCAAGAAGATCGGCGAACCCCTGCATATCAACCATGCGAGCCAGCTGTTCCGGTACTTCCACGTCACCACTGCCCGTATCTCGATCCTTACCAATGGCCAGGTTTACCGGTTCTTCACCGACCTCGATGCCCCTAACAAGATGGATGAGAAGCCATTCTTGGAGCTAGACCTTCTCGATCTGGACGAGCACGCCCTTCCGGAGCTTCAGAAGCTAACCAAGTCTGCATTCGATGTTGACTCGATCATCAGTGCTGCAGGAGAACTGAAGTACGTTGGCCAGATCAAGAAAGAGATGGCTTCGCAGTTCAGTCAGCCTAGTGAAGAGTTCGTGAAGTTCTTCGCTACTCGGGTCTACGACGGGATCATTACCCAGAAAGTGAGGGAGCAATTCACCACCTTGACTAGGAAGGCGGCAATCCAGTTCCTAGGAGATCAGATTAACGACAGGCTTAAGTCGGCTATGAGCGGTGCGGTCGAGCCGTCTTATGCGATGATGGCCGTTCAGGCAGCTCCGGCGCCTGAGTCTGCCGAGGGAACCGGCGACGACGACCGTGTCCAGACTACTCTTGAAGAGCTTGAGGGCTTCCATATCGTCAAGGCAATTGTGCGGGCGGTTGTGGATGCAAAGCGGATTGTTCACCGTGATACCCAAAGTTATTTCGGGATTCTGCTGGATGATAATAATCGTAAACCGATTTGCCGATTGCACTTCAATCGCAGCCAGAAGTACATAGGAACCTTCGACGCTGAAAAGAATGAAACGCGCCACCCAATTGCATCTGTGGATGATATCTACGGATTTGCGGAACAGTTGAAGGGTACCATTTCGCTGTACCAGTAAGTTTTGGTTTATGGCGGGCACCGATCTAATTAGTTATCGAGCGGTGCTCTCGCCATTATTTCTGAAAAGTTGCTGTGAGAGGGTGTTCGCCTAATTGCCTGCTCACTTGCTCCTCCAACAATGTTTCGAGAAACAGAGCAGCTTGACGTCACGCAATAGGAGGGATACGCGAAGGGTATGGCGGTTGGGGAACAGACGCTTCGGGAGTCGAAGATTTAGGTAGCAAACGGATTGGCGTCGGACGATGTAAACCAAACATGTCACCGGAGTGGACCAGAAAAGTGGAGCAATTGAGTGGAACAATTCTGATCACACCCCGAGCTTTGAGCACCTATGATGGATATCCGCACGGTTGAATGGCCGGCCTCCTCATCAGTCTGAAATCCTTGCCTCATAAGGGCTGCATTCAGGAGGCGCGCCTTATTGCTTCAAAGAGACTTGCTTGGCCTCAGGGTTTAGCGCCTTGAGACGCTTCATAAGTGTGCTGATATTGGTGCGAGCCGAACCCTCATTGGCCAGGCGAAGACGCTTGATCCCGATTAGTGAGTCGCCCATCCCGGCGGTATATGGCGTCCGGATGATCTCTCGGAAGATGACGGCGTTTGAACTTGACTCGGTCAGTGTGTATTCAGCCTCGCAGGTGACTTCGAAATCCGCGCCAAAAATGGGTTGATCGACGCGTAGCAGGTTGGCGCGCAGTGTGTAGGCAGTGGGGCCTTCGCCTAGCAAGCCGGCACTAGCAAGTGATTGCTTGAGGGCTGCGCCAAAGTCGGGGCCGTCAATTTCCGAAGTCCAGAGAGGATTGGTGCTGTCTCCGCCATTAACCTCGGTTACCTGGATGTTGCGATGCAGGCGTTGGTCATAGAATTGCGCATCGGTTTGATCCGATATTACGGCCATTCCGGAGATCTGGGCAGGTGATGCACACCCTGTGCAGAGCGCAATAAATGCCGAGGCTAGAAACAAACGGAAGTAGTTCACTCGAATAATCCTTGAATGTTATATCAGTCACATTAGACAGAAGCCATACGTCGTGTATGGCCTCAGGGGCTTCTACGTCCGCGCTGAGCATCGTCGGAACGTGTATTCCTCATGCCGAGCGTTGCGCTGATCGGCAGCCCTTACAGGTTGTATTTGTCATCGATCCTGCGTTTGTCAAGCGTGTATCGCTTGAGGTCGATCGCGTCGGACTCCAGCTTGGCATCTAGCTCGTCCATGTCATGCTTTTTAAGCTTCGCAACGTGAGCTTTGGTGGCCTGGTAGTTGATGAACTCTGCAGCGTCATGCCCGCTCACTGGGTCCCAGAGAATTGAGAGAGGCCAGAAAAGCAGGTTAACGACGCCAAAACCGTAGGCGCGACCATAGAACGAGCCTCCTCCCGGAAGCAGGCCGAGGCCGGCAGCGAGCCCAGGGTTTTTTTCTTCAACCGCGAGGTTTTTGGCGCGGTAGCTAGCAAGTTCCGACTCTTGGGCCGAATTGAGGCCGGTAGCGCAACCAGTGGTTAACGTTATCAGGGCGGCAGCGGTCAGATTTCTAATTGTGGACATGCAACATTTCCTAAGCGTAAGTGTTGTTCTCGCGCACGGCTGGGCGTCGAGGCGCGTAACTTTACACTGAGTAGTGGCGCATTAGAATCATTATGCCATCATCTTGTCAGTGCGATTCAGCCCCTGTTTTTCCCGAGCCCCGCCGCCGACAGCTTCATCAGCCGCTGGAATTTGGGGCATGCCAGATGATCTTCCTCAGGGCATTGCGCGGCATGCCGCAACCCCTTGCTCATAGCCTGCAACCGCTTGATCCGCGCATCCAGCTCGTCCGCCTTGGCCATCAGCATCTGCCGGTCGACCTGCAGGTCCACCAGCATCGCCCCCACTTCATCCAGCGAAAACCCCGCGGCCTGCCCCAGGGCGATCAGCGCCAACCGGTCTGCCACATCGGCTGCAAACTGTCGACGCTGGCCGCGCCCGGCCAAGGACTTGAGCAAGCCTTTCTTCTCGTAGTAACGCAGTGTCGATGCGGGTACGCCTGTGCGTTTGGCGACGTCGGCAATATCCATTTCGGGCCCTTGACTTGAAGTTGACTTCAACTTCTATGCTGCGCGGCATGGTAATGACCGTCAACCTTCGAGGGCTTGTTCAAATGACGTTTACTGCGATGTTTCTAGCTGCGTTGCCGATTGGCATCGGCGCCACTGTAGTGATGGACCTGTGGGGGCTGCTGCTGAGGCGGTTGGGTGTGGCAACGCTGAACTTTGCCATGGTCGGACGTTGGGCGGGGCACCTGCTAGGCGGGCGTGTTTCTCATCAGGCGATTGCCAAAGCGGAACCGGTGCGAGATGAGTTGGCGTGGGGATGGGTGATTCACTACGCCACCGGCGTGCTTTTCGCGATGCTGCTGGTTGTGATCGTAGGGGAGGGCTGGTTGCGGTCGCCTACTCTTTTACCTGCAGTAGTTGTGGGTGTGGGTACAGCCGTGGCGCCGCTGTGCTTCATGCAGCCAGCGATGGGGGCAGGGTTCTTTTCGTCCAGGACGCCGACGCCTGCGCGTAACTGCCTGAAGAGCCTGGCCACGCATTTTGTGTTTGGTGTGGGGTTGTTCTTGAGTGCGGGTTTACTTGCTTTGGTGTGACGGCAGGGAGTTGGGTCAGAGCGAGCGCAAAATCAGCATGCCTGCTAACAGCAGTACCCCTGTAGAGATTGCGCCGATGTAAAAAAGGAGCACACCCGTCCATGGCGAAGACGCTCGAAGGTTGCGCATTTCTTCGGCGAACGCTTCTGCTTCATTCAGTGCTGTTCTGGTGTGATCCTGGGCGGCGCGGTGCATTTGTTACTCCTTGTGGCTGGATTAATCGAAGCTCAGAGCTTGCTGGCCAGTGCCATTACGCCAACTATGGTCGTGACAACTGCTGAACCCGTTGCGATTGGGTACCAGAACGCCTCCTGCCGGAGCTTACGCGCTTCCGCTACAAATTTCTGTGCCTCGGCCCTTAACTTGCGGCCTTCATTTTGTAACTTCTCAAGTTCGAGATGTTCACGATCATCCTGATGCATCGGGCTGTCTATTCTGTTGCGGCGAAGGTGCCGGGGGGCGGGCTTGATTGTGTGCGGTTTGGTTCGGCCGCGAAACCGCCGTCTTCCAGTGAGTGTTGTAGTCCAATTGCGATCAAGATCGTCATGTATGTCACGTCGGAGTAATTTTAGACGGATCTGATATCAATCGAAGAAAGCTCCTACATGTCAGGTAGGTATAGCGAATTATCCTACGATCTCCGTCGTCTCCCGTCTGATTGTCCCGGTCAACCTCGCCCACTAGGCTTTTTCGGTCGCTGTCAGTTCAGCGATCGGGTGTGGAAGCCTGGGTGGTTTGGCGGCTGTCGATATGACGGTTGTGCGTGGGAGGCCTTCGGGCCTGCCGGGTTTGCCATACCCCTGGTCTTCCACCCCGCGTACAACTGTCACCCTAAGTGTGGAAGCGAAAGGGTGCTCTCAGCCCGGTATGGTGAACTCATGAAAAAACTGGTCCCCGATCCACCCCACGTCTTCGATCTTCCCCAAGGCAAGTCCCTTTCCCGCGCGATCAGCGAAGGCATCGTCCCGATGGAGTTCGCGTTGATGAATGTTTCCCACTACCTGATGTTCGCCTACAGCGATAGCCGGCGGGCGCTTGAGCGTATTCAGGACGAAGAAACCAGGCAGTTGTTGGAGCATGGGTTGCGGGCCATGCAGATTGCCTGGGGGCAGGCGGATGCTGTCAGCTTGGCGTTTGAACGTAAAGGCCGGTGACATTGAGTTTGTGATAGAGATTGTGAGTGTGCCGCACAACGCTGTGGGAGCGGGCGTGCCCGCGAAGAATATAGCGCGGTGGATGGCACGGGCTTCGCCCGTGTTCGCGGGCAAGCCCGCTCCCACAGGGATTGCGCAAGCGGTCGCGAAATGAGCAGGGCCGTTAGTTGCGCTGGCTGTGTGCCGGCATTTTGCTGGGTATTTCGGGGCGGGCCACAGACATACTGTACGGGTCGCCCGTCGCTTCATACCGTTGCAAAATCCGCTCTATCTCCCCCGACTGCTTCATCCTTACCAACGCCCGCAACAGCCCTTGTGTCGGTATCGCCGGATCGTTGCGCACCATGCACCCCAAATCCTGTTCGTCCAGCACCGCCAGCGCTTGCAATTGCTGCTCCGCTGGCAACCCTTGGTTGAACCACTGCAACGACAACTGGTTGCTCACCGCATGGCGATACCGGCCGGCCTGCAGCTTTTGCAGTACCAGCAACTGGTTGCGGCTGTCCTCACGGTGCAACTGGCCGTGGTCCAGCAGTGGTTGCAGGGTTGAATAGGTGTAGCCCAGCACCGTGCCGATCGCCTGGGGTGGCAGTTGCTCCGGGGGCATCGGGGTGCTGTCGCCGGCGCGGCCCACCAGTACGTCGCGCTGATGAATCAGCGGGATACTCCACACAAAATCCCTTGGACGGTCGTTGAGCCACTGGGTACTGACGTAGCAACGCACATCAATATCGCCGCTGCTCATGGCTTCCTCCAGGCGCAGGCGGGCCATGACGTGGAACTCGGGGCGAGCGCCCACTTGCCTGGCAACGGCTTGCATCAGGTCGTAAAGCAATCCCTCCACTGGCTGATCGCCTTCGAAGCGTACCAGGGGCATGCTCCAGCTCTCGGCTACGGAGAAGCGCAGCACCGGCTGGTCAGCCAGGCTGTTTGTAGACCACAGCAGTAACAGGGCCAGCAGTCTTCGCAAAGGCAATCCTCCCTGGACAATGCGCCATTCCAAGCTTAGACGAGTTGCGCAGGGTGCAATTTTGCCCCCGCTCCGCTAGCATTAGCGATCTTCCGCTCGATCAGGCTACGATGGTTTTTCGATGAGTTATCAGGTTCTTGCACGAAAATGGCGTCCGCGCTCGTTCCGCGAAATGGTCGGCCAGACCCATGTGCTCAAGGCCTTGATCAATGCCTTGGACAACCAGCGCCTGCACCATGCCTACCTGTTCACCGGTACCCGCGGGGTGGGCAAGACGACCATCGCCCGTATTATCGCCAAGTGCCTGAACTGTGAAACCGGCATCACCTCCACGCCCTGTGGTACCTGTTCGGTGTGCCGGGAAATCGACGAAGGCCGTTTCGTCGACCTGATCGAGATCGACGCCGCCAGCCGTACCAAGGTCGAGGACACTCGCGAACTGCTCGATAACGTGCAGTACGCCCCTAGCCGTGGGCGCTTCAAGGTCTACCTGATCGACGAAGTGCACATGCTCTCGACCCACTCGTTCAACGCCTTGCTCAAGACGCTGGAAGAGCCGCCGCCCTACGTCAAGTTCATCCTCGCCACCACCGACCCGCAGAAGCTGCCGGCCACCATCCTGTCGCGCTGCCTGCAGTTCTCGTTGAAGAACATGAGCCCGGAGCGGGTGGTGGAGCACCTCAGCCACGTACTGGCCGCCGAGAACGTGCCGTTCGAGGAAGATGCCCTGTGGCTGCTGGGGCGTGCGGCCGACGGCTCCATGCGGGATGCCATGAGCCTGACCGACCAGGCCATCGCCTTCGGTGAAGGCAAGGTACTGGCCGCCGATGTACGTGCCATGTTGGGTAGCCTCGACCATGGCCAGGTGTATGGGGTCTTGCAGGCACTGCTCGAAGGCGATGCCAGGGCTTTGCTGGAGGCCGTGCGTAATCTGGCCGAGCAAGGGCCGGACTGGTCGGGCGTTCTGGCCGAAATGCTCAATGTGCTGCACCGTGTAGCCATTGCCCAGGCGCTGCCCGAAGCGGTAGACAACGGCCAGGGTGATCGCGAGCGGGTATTGGCGCTGGCTTCGGCGCTGCCGGCCGAGGATGTGCAGTTCTATTATCAGATGGGCCTGATAGGCCGCCGTGACCTGCCCCTTGCGCCGGACCCGCGCGGTGGCTTCGAGATGGTGCTGCTGCGTATGCTGGCGTTCCGCCCGGCAGACACGGACGACGCACCGAAGCCGGTGCTAAAGCCAACGGGGATCAGCCAGGCCACAGCTGATCCTGCAGGGCAGGTGGCAGCTGCGGCGCCGGTCGCGCTTTCATCGCCTGTCGCGGCTGTGCCGGCGGAACCTGTTGCGCAAGCCCCGCAGCTGGAGGTGCCAGCACCCGCGACGGCTGATCATGAGCCGGAGGCCGAGGCAGATGTTGAGCTGAAGGCGGAAGCCGAGGCTATCTCCGTACCTGAGCCGGTCGCCGAAGTGGTCGACCTGCCGTGGGAAGAGCCTGCCGTTGCACCCGCGCCGTTAGCGGCTGAACCTGCGCCTGAACCGGCACCTGCGCCCGAGCCTGTTGCCCCGGTGGCGCCCACACAGGCCGCCCCGGCACACGACGAGCCGCCTTTCGACCCGTCTGCCTACGCTGCCGTGGGGATGGAGCGCGACGATGAGCCGCCGCTTGACGAAGACTATTACGGCGGCGAAAGCGATCCGGCAGGTTTCAGCTACCTGGACGAATTGGCCGAACATGTTCAGGAAGACGTGTCCAAACCGGCTGCCGAACCGTTGCCGGCAGCCAAACCGGCCACCGGCCTGGCCTTGCAATGGCTGGAATTATTCCCACAGTTGCCTGTGTCCGGGATGACAGGCAACATCGCGGCAAACTGTACGCTGATTGCCGCCGATGGCGACGACTGGTTGCTGCACCTGGACCCTGGCCAGGGGGCGCTGTTCAACGCCACCCAGCAGCGGCGCCTGAACGAAGCGCTCAACCAGCACCTGGGGCGCACGCTGAACCTGCGCATCGAGCTGATCCTGCCCGAGCAGGAAACCCCGGCTCAGGCGGCGGCACGCAAGCGAGCCGAGCGCCAGCAGGACGCCGTCGCGTCGATCGAGCAGGATCCGTTGATCCAGCAGATGATCAAGTTGTTCGGCGCCAAGGTGCGGCAGGATACTATTGAGCCTGTAGAAGCCCTGGTCAGTCAGGGCCAGTAATGGATAACCATGCGGCCGGCCCGGTGCCGGGCCGCATCACATGACCCAATCGAGGTATACCCCATGATGAAAGGTGGCATGGCCGGCCTGATGAAGCAGGCCCAGCAGATGCAGGAAAAAATGCAGAAGATGCAGGAAGAACTGGCGAACGCCGAAGTCACCGGCCAGTCCGGTGGCGGGCTGGTGAGCGTGGTGATGACCGGTCGTCATGACGTCAAGCGCGTCAGCATCGACCAGAGCCTGATGTCGACTGATGAAGATGACAAGGAAGTACTGGAAGACCTCATTGCCGCTGCGCTGAACGACGCCGTGCGCAAGGTTGAGCAAAGCAGCCAGGAAAAGATGGGCGGCATGACCGCCGGCATGCAGCTGCCGCCAGGCTTCAAGATGCCGTTCTAAGGCATTGAGGTACTCAAAAACGCCGCTGATATCAGCGGCGTTTTTTTGCGTAGATTTCAACCCAGACGCGGTCTGCTTTTTTATGTCGGGACAACTGTTTTGCTCGAACTTTGAAATTTTGCACGATCACTGTGGGAGCGGGCATGCCCGCGAACACGGGCGAAGCCCGTGCCATCCACTGTGCAGCCTGCTTCGCGGGCATGCCCGCTCCCACAGTGATCACACTGGCTTTCCAGTTTTGTGCAAGGCAGTTGCTCTCATAAAGCTGCAGGCCGCGTAGACTTGGGGTGACCTGATTTGACGCCACCGCCCCCGCTGGGTATAAACCGCCTCTTATTGAATTGTCAGGCCTTTCCCATGAGCTTCAGCCCTCTCATCCGCCAACTGATCGATGGCCTGCGCATCTTGCCAGGCGTTGGCCAGAAAACCGCCCAGCGCATGGCCCTGCAACTGCTCGAGCGCGACCGCAGTGGCGGGCTGCGCCTGGCTCAGGCCTTGACCCAGGCCATGGAAGGGGTAGGGCATTGCCGCCAGTGTCGCACCCTCACCGAGCAGGAACTGTGCCCGCAGTGCGCCGACCCGCGCCGTGACGACACACAGCTGTGCGTGGTCGAGGGGCCGACCGATGTGTATGCGGTGGAGCAGACTGGCTACCGTGGCCGTTACTTCGTGCTCAAGGGGCACCTGTCGCCGCTGGATGGCCTGGGGCCTGAGGCGATCGGTATTCCGCAGCTGATGGCGCGGATCGAAGAGCAGGGCACCTTTACCGAGGTGATCCTGGCGACCAACCCGACGGTGGAGGGGGAGGCGACGGCGCATTACATTGCCCAGTTGCTGAGCGAGAAGGGCTTGGTGGCGTCTCGCATTGCCCATGGTGTGCCGCTGGGCGGCGAGCTGGAGATGGTGGACGGCGGTACCCTGGCCCATGCCTTTGCAGGGCGCCGGCCCATTTCGCTCTGATTCATTGGGGCCGCTTGGCGGCCCATTCGCGGGTAAACCCGCGCCTACAAAACATACGCGGCCTTCGTAGGAGCGGGTTTACCCGCGAATGGGCTGCAAAGCAGCCCCAAAGGCCCACTCAGTACTCGCTGAGGGAAAACTCGGTCAGGCAGAAGGTAGGCACCCCGGCCGCTTGCAACCGACGCGACCCGTCCAGTTCCGGCAGGTCGATGATCGCCGCCGCCTCGAACACCTGCGCCCCGGTACGACGCACCAGGTTGGCCGCCGCCAGCAGCGTACCGCCAGTAGCAATCAGGTCATCGAAGATCAGCACCGAGTCGCCTTCACACAGGCTGTCGGCATGCACTTCCAGGAAGGCTTCGCCGTACTCGGTCTGGTAACCCTCGCTCAGCACATCGGCTGGCAGCTTGCCCTGCTTGCGGAACAGGATCAGCGGCTTGTTCAGCTGGTGGGCGATGATCGAGCCGATCAGGAAGCCCCGCGCGTCCATGGCGCCGATGTGGCTGAATTCCGCCTCGACATAGCGCTCGATGAATTGGTCGGCCACATAGCGCAGCCCGCGTGGCGACTGGAATAACGGGGTAATGTCGCGGAAGATCACACCCGGTTTGGGGAAGTCCACTACCGGGCGGATCAGGGCTTTGAGGTCGAAGGCGTCGCTGTGCATTGTTGCGGGTATCCTGGGAAAACGAATGCCCAAGTATACCCGCTAAACGTGGCCTCAGGCCTCGATTGCACCACCGGCCAGCGCGCACAGCTGGATCGGGTCGAGGATGTGCACTTCCTTGCCCTCGGCGCGCAGCAGGCCGTTCTGCTGGAAGCGGGTGAACACCCGCGACACGGTTTCTACCGCCAGGCCAAGGTAGTTGCCGATTTCGTTGCGCGACATGCTCAGGCGGAACTGATTGGCCGAATAGCCGCGGGCGCGGAAGCGCGCCGACAGGTTGACCAGGAAGGTGGCAATGCGCTCGTCGGCGGTCTTTTTAGACAGCAGCAGCATCATTTGCTGGTCGTCGCGGATTTCGCGGCTCATTACCCGCATCAGCTGGCGACGTAGCTGCGGCAGTTGCACCGACAGCTCGTCCAGCCGCTCGAAGGGGATTTCACACACCGAAGTGGTTTCCTGAGCCTGGGCCGATACCGGGTAGGCCTCGGTATCCATGCCCGACAGGCCGACCAGTTCGCTGGGCAGGTGGAAGCCCGTGATCTGCTCTTCGCCGCTGTCGCTGAGGCTGAAGGTTTTCAGGGCCCCGGACCGTACTGCGTAGACCGAGCCAAAACTGTCACCCTGGCGGAACAGAAACTCGCCTTTCTTGAGCGGCCGCCCGCGTTTGACGATTTCATCCAGCGCGTCCATGTCTTCCAGGTTCAGCGAAAGAGGCAGGCACAGAGGGGCCAGGCTGCAATCCTTGCAATGGGCCTGGTTGTGTGGGCGCAGTTTGACTGGCTCGGACATTTGAATCGATCCTTGTGGGAAAGCACACATAAGTCGTAAGGGTAACTCACGACACAGGGTGTAGGCCAGTGTGCGCGGTGATGGTGCGCGCTGGCGAAACCCCGGCAGGTGGCCTGCCGGGAGTCCTTGTGTGCTCATAGTGTGCCTGACAAGGAAGCTTGTCCATGCGGTTGAACGCCTTGTTTTTCAGATCACTCGCGAGAAGCGCTGGCGGTTGTGCATCGCCAGATAGGCGTCGAACACCATGCATACCGAGCGCGCCAGCAGCCGGCCGGCGGGCAGGATGCGAATGCCCTTGTCGTCCAGGCTGATCAGGCCGTCGCGCTGCAAGGTCAGCAGCTCGGGCCAGAGGTCGTTGAAGTAACCGCGAAAATCCAGGGTGAAAGCCTGTTCGATGGGTTCGAAATCCAGCTCGAAATGGCAGATCAGTTGCTGGATCACCGCCCGGCGTATGCGGTCGTCGTGGTTGCACAGCAAGCCGCGCTGGGTGGCCAGCTGGGCGTTGGACAGGCTGTCCTGGTAGGTGTTGAGGTCACTGCTGTTCTGGCAGTACAGGTCGCCGATCTGGCTGATCGCCGACACGCCCAGGCCAATCAGGTCGCAGTGCCCGTGGGTGGTGTAGCCCTGGAAGTTGCGCTGCAAGGTGCCTTCTTCCTGGGCAATGGCCAGTTCGTCGTCGGGCAGGGCGAAGTGGTCCATGCCGATGTAGCGGTAACCGGCGGCGGTCAGTTGGTCGATGGTGGCGTGCAGCATCTCCAGCTTGGCGGCGGCGCTGGGCAGGTCGTTGCTGTCGATGCGCCGTTGCGGCATGAAGCGCTCGGGCAGGTGGGCATAGTTGAACACCGACAGGCGGTCGGGCTGCAGGCGGATCACTTCTTCCACGGTGCGGGCAAAGCCTTCCGGGGTTTGCTTGGGCAGGCCGTAGATCAGGTCGAGGTTGACCGAGCGAAACTGCAGCGTGCGCGCAGCCTCGATCAGGGTGCGGGTCTGTTCCAGGCTCTGCAGGCGGTTGATCGCGCGCTGCACGGCCGGGTCGAGGTCCTGTACACCCAGGCTGACGCGGTTGAAGCCCAGTTCGCGAAGCAGGCCCATGGTCGACCAGTCGGCTTCGCGAGGATCGATCTCGATGCCGTAGTCGCCGGAATCGTCGTCCAGCAGGTGGAAGTGCTGGCGCAGGGTGGCCATCAGCTGGCGCAGTTCCACATGGCTGAGGAAGGTCGGTGTGCCGCCGCCAAAATGCAGCTGTTCAACACGCTGTTTAGGGTCCAGGTGGCAGGCGACCAGCTGGATTTCCTGCTCCAGGCGCTGCAGGTAGGGCGCAGCGCGGGCGCGGTCTTTGGTGATGACCTTGTTGCAGGCGCAGTAGTAGCAGATGTTGGCGCAGAACGGCACATGCACGTACAGCGACAGCGGGCGCACGGCCCGTCGGCTCTCGCGCAGGGCGTTGAGCAGGTCGAACGAACCCACCTCGCTGTGCAGTTGCACGGCGGTTGGGTAAGAGGTGTAGCGTGGCCCGGCGAGATCGTAGCGGCGGATCAGGTCGGTATCCCAACGGAGGTCGTCGAGCATGAGGGTAGTCCCCGGAAAGAGCAGCAGTGCACCGGAGTCTATGGCCGTCTGTAGGAAACTGTGTTGATTTGTATCAAGGGCATTGGGGCTGCTTTGCAGCCCCCGTCAATGCCCCATCAGCCAGTGCTGGTGTGGGCCCGGCAGGGTCCAGACACCGAATAGCATCACCAGCACACCGCCCGCCACGCGCACGCTGCGTCGCCGCAACAGGGCGTTTACCCGTTCGGCAGCCAGCCCGGTTGCCAGCAACACCGGCCAGGTGCCCACCCCGAACGCCAGCATCAACCCGGCGCTGTAGCCGGCATTGCCCTGGCTGGCCGCCCACAGCAGGGTGCTGTACACCAGCCCGCACGGCAGCCAGCCCCAGAGGGCGCCCAGCAGCAATGCCCGAGGGAGGCTGGACACTGGCAGCAATCGCGACGCCACCGGCTGGATATGCCGCCACAGCCCGCGGCCCAGTGCCTCGATACGGGTCAGCCCGCTCCACCAGCCGGCCAGGTACAGGCCCATGGCAATCAGCAGCAGTGCCGCAACCACCCGCAGCGCCAGCGCTGCCGGGCTGCTGGCCACGGCCCAGCCGGCCAGGCCCAGCAACAGGCCGGCGCAGGCATAGCTGAAAATGCGCCCCAGGTTGTACGCCAGCAACAGGCGCAGGCGCTTGCCGCGTTGTTCGGGGGGGATGGCCAAGGTCAGTGCGCCCATCAGGCCGCCGCACATGCCCAGGCAGTGACCGCCCCCTAGCAGGCCAAGGACCAGTGCCGAGCCCAGCAGCGGAAGCAGGTCAGGCACGGGGTGGTGGTTCCTTGTCGGTGTCGGCTGCGGCATCGTCAGGCTTCACTGCCGCCTGGTGGCGCGGGTCCTGATCGTCGAACAGGATGCTGTGGGCGGGGCCTTCAAGGTCATCGTACTGACCGCTGTCTACCGCCCAGAAGAAGATGTACACGGCCACGCCGACCAGCAGCAGGGCTGCCGGGATCATGACATAGAGGGCGGGCATGGCGACTTCCTCCCGGGTATAGGGGCTTCGTGGGGCAGCGGGCCCGATGCCACGGGCATCCGGGTCAGGCGCAGGGCATTGAGCACCACGATCAGCGAGCTGACCGACATGCCGATGGCGGCCCACACCGGCGTGATCCAGCCGAGCGCGGCGAACGGCAACATCAGGCCATTATACAGGGTCGCCCACAGCAGGTTCTCGAGGATGTTGCGGCGGGTGCGGCGGGCCAGCTCGAACGCCTGCACCAGCGCTTGCAGGCGGTTGGACAGCAAGACGGCGTCGGCACTGGTCTTGGCCAGGTCGGTGGCGCTGCCCATGGCGATGCTGATATCGGCGGCGGCCAGTACCGGTACATCGTTGACCCCGTCGCCGAGCATCAGCACCTTGCGCCCGTCAGCCTGCAGGGCTTTCAGGCGGTCCAGTTTGTCATCCGGGCGCAGGCCGCCAATGGCCTGGTCGATACCCAGCTGCGCGGCCACTTCGGCAACCATCGGCGAGCTGTCGCCCGACAGCAGCAGGGTGTGCCAGCCCCGCGCCTTGCAGGCAGCGAGCAGGGCCGGGGCATCGTCGCGCAGGCGGTCATCCAGGCCGAACCAGGCCAGTGGCCCCTGGCGGTCGCCCAGCAGCAGCCACTGGCCGCGCGGCTCGGGTACAGCGGGGATTTCCGCACCACTCAAGGCGCAGACGAAGGTAGCCTGACCAATGCGCAGGCGCTGGCCGTCGACCACCCCCTCCAGGCCCAGGCCGGGTACGCTCTGTACGTCATCGGCAGGTGTGGCGGTACGACCAAAGGCGCGAGCGATGGGGTGTTCAGAGCGGTTTTCCAGCGCCGCGGCCAGGGCCAGGCAGCGGTCGGCGGCCTGGCTGCCGAGCGGGCGGATGTTGCGCAAGGTCAGGCGGCCCTCGGTCAGTGTACCGGTCTTGTCGAAGATCACCGTGTCGATCTGGTTCAGGCCTTCCAGCACATGGCCGCGGGTCACCAGCAGGCCAAGCTTGTGCAGGGTTCCGGTGGCGGCGGTCAGTGCGGTTGGCGTAGCCAAAGACAGGGCACAAGGGCAGGTGGCCACGAGCATGGCCAGTACGATCCAGAACGCCCGTGTCGGGTCCAGGTGCCACCACCACAGGCCGATGGCAACGGCGGCCAGCAGCGAGAACAGCAGGAACCACTGCGAGGCGCGGTCGGCGATTTCCGCCAGGCGCGGTTTTTCGGTCTGGGCGCGTTCCAGCAGGCGGACAATGGCCGACAAGCGTGAGTCATGGCCAAGGGCTTCCACTTCCACATTCAGCGCGCTTTCAACGTTCAGCGTACCGCCAGTGACCCGCTCACCCACCCGGCGTGGTTGCGGCAGATACTCGCCGGTCAGCAGCGATTCGTCGACGCTGGAGCGGCCCTCGACGATGCGCCCATCGGCAGGGATGACCGCGCCGGGCAGCACCTGCACGGTGTCGCCGCACTGTAACTCGCTGAGCAGGATGCGTTCGCTGCGCCCGATGGCGTCCAGGCGCAGGCATGAGGCTGGCAGCAGGTTGACCAGCTGCGCAGTGGCCGCCGCTGTGCGCTCGCGGGCGCGGCGCTCCAGGTAGCGGCCGGTCAGCAGGAACAGGGCGAACATGCCCACCGTGTCGAAGTAAAGCTCGCCGCTGCCAGTGATGGCTGTCCAGATGCCGGCGCCGAACGCCAGGCCAATGGCCAGCGACACCGAAACGTCCATGGTCAGGTGGCGCGTTCGCAGGTCGCGCGCCGCGCCCTTGAAGAAGGGCGCGCAGCTGTAGAACACGATGGGTATGGTCAGGAACAGTGCCACCCAGCGCAGGATGGTATGCAACTCGGGTGTCAGGTCGATGTTGAATTCCGGCCAAGTGGCCATGGTCGCCATCATCGCCTGGAACCACAGCAGCCCGGCCACGCCCAGGCGGCGCAGGGCGCTGCGGTTTTCCCGGGCCAATTGCTCGGCGGCCTGGTCAGGCTGGTAGGGGTGGGCGGCGTAGCCGATCTGGCGAAGTTCGGCCAGCAGGCGCGACAGCGGTAGCTGCTTGTCATCCCAGTTCAGCAGCAGGCGGTGATTGGACAGGTTCAGGCGCGCTTCGGCAACACCGGGCAGGTTGCGCAGGTGCTTTTCGATCAGCCAGCCGCAGGCGGCGCAGCTGATGCCCTCGACAAGCAAGGTGGTTTCGGCCAGCTCACCCTGGTGGCGGACGAAGGTTTGCTGCACGTCGCTGCGGTCGTACAGGGCCAGTTCGTCCTGCAGTTGCTTGGGCAGGGCTTCGGGGTTGGCGCTGTTGTCGCTGCGGTGCTGGTAGTAATGTTCCAGGCCTCCAGCGACGATCGACTCGGCCACCGCCTGACAGCCGGGGCAGCAGAACTGCCGCGGCTGGCCGAGGACCACGGCGGTGAAGCGGCTGCCGGTGGGGACGGGCAGGGCGCAGTGGTAGCAGGGGGTCGGTTGGGTCATAGGGCAGACACTGCTCAGGCAGATAGGAAACCCTGTGGGAGCGGGCGCGCCCGCGAATGCGTCAGACCTGGAAATACCTTTGCCTGAACTATCGCATTCGCGGGCGTGCCCACTCCCACAGGGATTTGCGGTGTTACTACTGTTGGTGTTCGGCGCCTTGCAGGGCTTCGTCACCCAACTGCAAGGTCACACCATGCGCCACTTTTTCCTCTTCGAACAGGCGCCATACCTGGCCCTCTTCACTGCCCAGCAGCTCGACAAAGCGCCGGCCCTCGACCTTGTCCTCCAGCTGCCCCACATAGCGCCCTGCTTCGACCCGGCTCAGCAGCACCTTGCGGTCCTTCTCTGGCTGGGTCGGCGAAATCAGGTTCAGCTCCAGGTTTTGCGGGGCACTGCTACCGGTCAGGCGCAGGTCCACTTCGCCGGTCAGTTCGTCCAGATGCACACTGGCTTTCAGGCCCAACTGCTGCGCCAGCAGCTCGCGGTCCAGCGAGCGGTTGATGCCCTTGCCGGCCTCGTAGTAGTTGTCGTTCACCAGGTTGTCCGGGTTGTGCACAGCGATGCTGACCATGGTCAGGCTCAGGCACACCGAGGTGGTGAGGATGCCGATGATGATCCAGGGCCAGAGGTGCTTGTACCAGGGGCTGGCGGCGGTGGCGGCAGGCATTGTGCGTTATCTCTCTTAGCGGATCTGTGGGCCGATGAAACGGCTCTTGGCTTCAACCTGGGCGTCGCTGTCGTCGGCGCTCTTGAGGATGAAGGTGATTTCGTTGGTGGTCGATGGCAGCTTTTCGGGGGCAACCGACAGCTGCACGGGAAGGCTGACGATGTCACCGGCGGCCACGCGGATCTCGCGCTGGCCTTCGAGCTTGAGGTCCGGCAGGCCGGCGGCGTCCAGCACGTAGACGTGATCGCGCTGATCCTTGTTCATTACCTTCAGGCTGTACACGTTCTCGATCCGGCCCTGGGCGTTTTCGCGGTACAACACGCGGTCTTTGCTGACGTCGAAACCGACCAACGAACGGGTGGCGAAGGCCGTCGCCAGCCCGATCATCATCACCAGCAGTACCACGGCATAGCCGATCAGGCGCGGGCGCAGCATGTGGGTCTTCTGCCCGGACAGGTTGTGTTCGGTGGTGTAGCTGATCAGCCCTTTGGGGTAGTTCATCTTGTCCATGATGCTGTCGCAGGCATCGATACAGGCGGCGCAGCCGATGCACTCGATCTGCAGGCCGTCACGGATGTCGATGCCGGTCGGGCAGACCTGCACGCACATGGTGCAGTCGATGCAGTCACCCAGGCCCTGGGCCTTGTAGTCGGTATCTTTCTTGCGCGGGCCGCGGGTTTCGCCACGGCGTGGGTCGTAGGACACGATCAGCGTGTCCTTGTCGAACATCACGCTCTGGAAGCGGGCATAGGGGCACATGTACACGCACACCTGTTCGCGTAGCCAGCCGGCGTTGCCGTAAGTGGCGAGGGTGAAGAAGCCGACCCAGAAGTAGGCCCAGCCATCGGCCTGGCCCGTGAAGAATTCGATCGCCAGTTCACGGATCGGCGAGAAGTAGCCGACAAAGGTCATGCCGGTGACAAAGCCGATCAGCAGCCACAGGCTGTGCTTGGCGAATTTGCGCAGGAACTTGTTGCCGCTCATGGGGGCTTTGTCGAGCTTCATGCGCTGGTTGCGGTCACCCTCGGTGACCTTTTCGCACCACATGAAAATCCAGGTCCACACGCTTTGCGGGCAGGTGTAGCCGCACCACACCCGGCCGGCGAACACCGTGATGAAGAACAGGCCGAAGGCGGCGACGATGAGAATGCCCGAGAGCAGGATGAAGTCTTGCGGCCAGATGGTGGCGCCGAAGATGTAGAACTTGCGCTCGGGCAGGTTCCACCACACGGCCTGATGACCCCCCCAGTTCAGCCACACGGTGCCGAAGTACAGCAGGAAAAGCACTGCACCGCCGACCATGCGCAGGCGACGGAACAGGCCGGTGAAGGCGCGGGTGTAGATCTTTTCCCGGGAAGCGTAGAGGTCGACGGAATCCTTCCCTTTGTTGGCAGGCGGGGTCACATCATGTACCGGAATTTGCTTGCTCATCATCAAGTCCCACGGCAGTGGAGAAACGCCGCGGCCTGTGCGTGCGGGCCGCAGTCTCGCGCAATCTGCTAGCGCTCTGCGGCCCATGATACGCCGCTGATGGCAGTATGGGTTCGCACTGCGACCTTTAGTCGCGTTGGGTTCGTGGTATGAAACGTGTTATGGCGGGTGTCAATTGATCCAGGTCATCAGCCTGCGAGAAATGCTGTGCCAGTACCGGCCTCTTCGCGGGTAAACCCGCTCCTACAAGGATCCTGTGTAGGAGCGGGTTTACCCGCGAAGAGGCCAGGCCTGCCTTACTCAGCCTTGGCTGGCTCAGCCTGGTGCGACAGGCTGTAGACGTAAGCCGCCAGCAAGTGCACCTTGTCGTTGCCCTGCAGTTGTTCCTGGGCCGGCATCTGCCCCTGGCGGCCATAACGAATGGTCTGCTGCAATTGGGCAAAGCTCGAGCCGTAGATGAACGCCTGCGGGTGGGTCAGGTTCGGAGCGCCCATGGCGGGCGTACCTTTGCCTTCCGGCCCGTGGCAGGCCACGCAGTTGGCTGCGAAGATCTTCTGCCCGTTCTCCACATCGGCCTTCGCGCCTTCAGGCAGTGTGCGGCCATCGAGTTTGCTGACCACGAACGCAGCCACATCGGCCACGCCCTGGTCACCGATCACTTCGGCCCAGGCCGGCATCACGCCATGGCGACCGGCCATGATGGTGGTCTTGATGGTTTCCGGCTCGCCGCCCCAGCGCCAGTCATTGTCGGTGAGGTTGGGGAAGCCGAAGGCGCCCTTGGCGTCGGAACCGTGGCACACCGAGCAGTTGGAGGCGAACAGCCGCGCACCCATTTTCAATGCCTGTGGGTCCTTGGCCACTTCTTCGATCGGCATGGCCGCGAATTTGGCGAAGATCGGCCCGAAACGGGCGTCGGCCTTGGCCATTTCCTTTTCCCACTCGTGCACGCCGGTCCAGCCCGGCTGGCCGTTGGAAAACTCGGTCTGCTTGTCGTTATCCAGGTACGAATAGCCCGGCAGGACGCCTTTCCAGTTGCCTAGGCCCGGGTACAACACCAGGTAACCGAGGGCGAAGATGATGGTGCCGACGAACAGCCAGAACCACCATTGCGGCAGCGGGTTGTCGTATTCCTCGATGCCATCGAAGGCATGCCCGACGGTTTCGTCGGTAACCTCTTCGCGCTGGCCCTTGCGGGTCGACAGCAGCAGCCAGGTCAACGAGAAGATGGTGCCCAGGGTCAGGACGGTAACGTACAGACTCCAGAAGGTTGTCATTGTTGTTTGCTCCCAGAAGCTTTTGCTTGCTCGACGTGCCGAGTGGCCTCGGGGTCATCCGCGAAGGGCAGTTGGGTCGCTTCGTCGAAGTCCTTTTTACGCCGTGGGTTGAACACCCACAGCGCCAGGCCCACGAACGCCACCATCACCACGACGGTGCCCAGGCCGCGAATCATCCCGATATCCATCAGCGTCACCGTTTGCTCTTGATGATGGTGCCAAGACCCTGCAGGTACGCGACGATGGCGTCCATTTCGGTCTTGCCCTTGACCGCGTCACGTGCGCCGGCAATGTCGGCGTCGGTGTACGGGGTGCCGAGTGTGCGCAGCACTTCCATCTTCTTCGCGGTGTCCTTGCCGTCGAGCTTGTTCTCGACCAGCCACGGGTAGGAAGGCATCTTCGATTCCGGTACCACGTTGCGCGGGTTGTACAGGTGCGCTCGGTGCCAGTCATCGGAGTAGCGGCCGCCGACGCGGGCCAGGTCCGGCCCGGTACGCTTGGAGCCCCACAGGAACGGGTGGTCCCACACGCTTTCACCGGCTACCGAGTAGTGGCCGTAACGCTCGGTTTCGGCACGGAACGGGCGGATCATCTGCGAGTGGCAGCCCACGCAGCCTTCGCGGATGTAGATATCGCGGCCTTCCACCTCCAGCGCGGTGCGCGGCTTCATGCCCTCGACCGGCTTGTTGGTGACGTCCTGGAAAAACAGCGGGACGATCTGGGTCAGGCCACCGACGCTCACGGCGATGACCATGAAGAAGGCCAGCAGGCCTATGTTCTTCTCGACGGCTTCATGCTTCATCAGTGCGCTCCCACAACGACGATCTTGGCGGCCTCTTCAGCCTGTGCCGGGTTGGCGGCACGTACGGTACGGAACACGTTGTAGGCCATCAGCAGCATGCCGCTGGCGAAGAACGCTCCGCCCAGGGCGCGGACGATGTAGCCGGGGTGGCTGGCCTGCAGGGCTTCGACGAAGGAGTAGGTGAGGGTGCCGTCATCGTTGATGGCGCGCCACATCAGGCCCTGGGTGATGCCGTTGACCCACATCGAGGCGATGTACAGTACGGTACCGATGGTGGCCAGCCAGAAGTGCGCGTTGATCAGGCCGATGCTGTGCATCTGCTCGCGGCCGTAGAGTTTCGGGATCATGTGGTACACGGCGCCGATCGAAATCATTGCCACCCAGCCGAGGGCGCCGGCGTGGACGTGGCCGATGGTCCAGTCGGTGTAGTGCGACAGTGAGTTCACGGTCTTGATGGCCATCATCGGGCCTTCGAAGGTGGACATGCCGTAGAACGCCAGCGACACCACCAGGAAGCGCAGGATAGGGTCGGTGCGCAGTTTGTGCCAGGCACCCGACAGGGTCATCATGCCGTTGATCATGCCGCCCCAGCTTGGCGCCAGCAGGATGATCGACATCACCATGCCCAGCGACTGCGCCCAGTCAGGCAGGGCGGTGTAGTGCAGGTGATGCGGGCCGGCCCAGATGTACAGGGTGATCAGCGCCCAGAAGTGCACGATCGACAAGCGATACGAGTAGATCGGCCGCTCGGCCTGCTTGGGCACGAAGTAGTACATCATCCCCAGGAAGCCGGTGGTGAGGAAGAAGCCCACGGCGTTGTGGCCGTACCACCACTGGATCATCGCGTCGGTGGCGCCGGAGTAGGCCGAGTACGACTTGAACAGGCTCACCGGCAGCGAGATGTGGTTGACGATGTGCAGCATCGCGGTGACCACGATGAACGCACCGTAGAACCAGTTGCCGACATAGATGTGCTTGGTCTTGCGCTTGACGATGGTGCCGAAGAACACCAGCCCGTAGGTAACCCAGACGATGGCCAGCAGGATCGCCAGCGGCCACTCCAGCTCGGCGTATTCCTTGGTGGTGGTGTAGCCCATCGGCAGGGTGATCAGCGCGCCGACGATCACGGCTTGCCAACCCCAGAAGGTGAAGGCGGCCATGCTGTCGGAGATCAGCCGGGTCTGGCAGGTGCGCTGCACCACGTAGTAGCTGGTGCCGAACAGCGCACAGCCCCCGAAGGCGAAGATCACCAGGTTGGTGTGCAGCGGGCGCAGGCGGCCGAAGCTGGTCCAGGGAAGGTCCAGGTTCAGCTGCGGCCACACCAGCTGCGAGGCGATGAAGACGCCGAGGCCCATGCCAAGGATCCCCCAGACCACCGTCATGATGGCGAACTGGCGGACGACCTTATAGTTATAAGCAGTCGGACTGATTGCTGTGCTCATTCTAAGGTTCCACGGTTTTGATGTTCTTGTTGGTCGAAAAATCGGCGCCAGTATTGATAACCAGCAAGGTTACCGCAACGCAACTTTGGTACGCCGACCCGTGTCCAGACCCGTTCACTGATGTCCCGCAGGGATCGGGTTAGGGCGATTGTACACAAATAAATATTTGTAATGTGTACCGTTTTTCATCTTTTTCTGATCGATCGGTCAAGCTTTTTCTGGGGCGGCGACAGGCCATGCGCCGCGTCTGCTCCGGTCCTT
>NZ_JAOCDI010000006.1:0-187378 GCF_029840855.1 Pseudomonas sp. GD03862 | reverse complement strand
CAAAAAAGCCCTGAATAATCAGGGCTTTAATGAAAATAAGTGGCGGAAGCGTAGGGTTTCGAACTCAGATAGCCTACTACGCCGGCCTCCCACAACCGCCTATCAGCTTAGCTTACCCCCTCCTCGACCACATCATTAGCAACGGCTACGACTCCGTGCAAAGGCAAGCCTGCATTTCTGATACCACCCTCGCATGCAATCAAATCAGTAGCCCGCTTCGCAGTTCGGATCCTACGGAGCACTAAATCGTATCCCCTGACAACGCGAGCTTGAGGCTGCTGAAATTCGGTGGGGTAAAAAGTGGGGTAAAAATGCGCTCGGAGAAAAATCGTCGACCATAAAAAAATCCAGTCACCGCTAAGTGACTGGATTCTTTGGAGTTTTTTGGTCGGGACGGAGTGATTCGAACACTCGACCCCTTGCACCCCATGCAAGTGCGCTACCGGGCTGCGCTACGCCCCGACTGGGCTTTGAAGCATGTTCTCAATCTTGCCGAGAACGTTGAAGAATGTACCCTAACCCTCTGATAAATGAAAGCTTTTTCTCAAAAAATTTTCCACTCATCAGAAACCCAGCTTACTTCTTCAAAACCACCAACACATCCTCCAACTCAACAATCATCTGCCGAATCAGCTGCTTGTACTGGCTGGATTCATCTTTAGCCTCATCACTGGAGAGCCTCAACCGCGCCCCGCCAATGGTGAACCCCTGGTCATACAGCAGCGCACGAATCTGGCGGATCATCAGCACATCCTGGCGCTGGTAATACCGCCGGTTCCCCCGCCGCTTCACAGGGTTCAGCTGGTCGAACTCCTGCTCCCAATACCGCAGCACGTGTGGCTTTACGGCACACAACTCGCTCACTTCACCAATGGTGAAGTAGCGTTTGCCCGGTATGGGGGGCAGTTCGTCGTTATGGCTTGGTTCCAGCATAGGCCTCAACCCGGGCCTTCAACTTCTGCCCTGGACGAAAGGTGACGACGCGCCGTGCGGTGATCGGGATCTCTTCCCCTGTCTTGGGGTTACGGCCCGGCCGCTGGCGTTTGTCGCGAAGGTCGAAGTTGCCGAAACCGGACAGCTTGACCTGCTCGTTCTCTTCAAGTGCGTGCCGAATTTCTTCGAAAAACAGCTCGACCAGCTCCTTGGCCTCACGCTTGTTAAGCCCCAGCTCCTCGTACAGCCTTTCGGCCATCTCAGCTTTCGTCAGAGCACCCATGCCGTTATTTCCTTAACGTGGTGTTCAACCTTTGTTCGAGCGAGGTGAGGATGTTTTGCAGGGTAGTGTTCACCTCATCGTCGTTAAGAGTGCGCGATGGATGCTGCCAGGTCAAGCCGACGGCAAGGCTTTTTCTATCAGGATCAATGCCTTTACCTTGGTACACATCAAACAGCCTGAGGTCTGTGAGCCATTCGCCTGCATTGTCACGAATTAATTCAAGCACCGCGCTAGAAGCTACATCACGTCCTGCGATCAAAGCCAGGTCACGACGGGTTTCCGGGAACTTGGACAGTTCGCTGAATTTCGGCAGGCGGCCTTCGACCACGTCGCCCAGCACCAGCTCGAACAGGAACACCGGGCGGTCCAGGCCCAGGGCCTTGGCCAGCTCTGGGTGGATGGCGCCGAGGTAGCCGACCAGTTTGCCGTCACGCTCGATGGCAGCGGTCTGGCCTGGGTGCAGGGCTGGGTGTTTGCCGGCGCTGAAGGTGAAGTCGCTCAGGGCGCCGGAGTAGCCCAGCAGGGCTTCCACGTCGGCTTTGACGTCGAAGAAGTCGACGCCGTCGCGGCCGTTGGCCCAGCCTTCTGGCAGGCGACTGCCGGTGATGACGCCGGCAATCATTGGCTGCTGCTGCAGGTCACCCAGTTGGCCGACGAAGCGCAGGCCGCTTTCGAACAGGCGCACGCGGTCTTGCTGGCGGTTCAGGTTGTGCTGCAGTGCCTTGACCAGGCCCGGCCACAGCGAGGCGCGCATGGCGGCCATGTCGCTGGAGATGGGGTTGGCCAGCAGCAGCGGCTCTACGCCCGGGCTGAACAGTTCGAACAGTTTCGGGTCGATGAAGCTGTAGGTGATGGCTTCCTGGTAGCCGCGGGCAACCAGCAGGCGGCGCAGGGTCGGCAGGTCACCACGGGTTTCCGGCTTGCCCTGTGGGGCCAGGCGGGCTTGCGGGTAACGAACCGGCAGGTTGTTGTAGCCGTACAGGCGGGCCAGCTCTTCGATCAGGTCCACTTCCAGGCTGATGTCGAAGCGGTGGCTTGGTACGCTGACGGTCCACTGCCCTTCCCCGCTCTTGGTCGTGGTCAGCTCGAGGGCGTTGAGCAGTTGCTCGACCTGGGCTGGGTCCATTTCCATGCCAAGCATCTGGGTGATGCGTTCGGCGCGCAGGGTGACCGGGGCTACTTGTGGCAGGTGCTGTTCGCTGACCGCTTCGACCACAGGGCCGGCTTCGCCGCCAACGATGTCCAGCAGCAACTGGGTGGCGCGCTCCATGGCTTCGCGGGCCAGTTGCGAGTCGACGCCGCGCTCGTAGCGGTGCGAGGCATCGGTGTGCAGGCCGTAGGAACGGGCTTTACCGGCGACGGAAATCGGCTCGAAGAAGGCGCTTTCCAGGAACAGGTCGCGGGTTTTTTCGGTGTTCACACCGCTGTGCTCGCCCCCCATGACGCCGGCGATGGCCAAGGCGCGGGTGTGGTCGGCGATGACCAGGGTGTCGGCGCGCAGGGCAACTTCCTGGCCGTCGAGCAGGACGAGCTTTTCGCCCTCTTCGGCCATGCGCACGCGGATGCCGCCGTTGATTTCTGCCAGGTCGAAGGCGTGCATCGGCTGGCCGAGTTCGAGCATCACGTAGTTGGTGATGTCGACGGCGGCGTCGATGCTGCGAACGTCGCTGCGGCGCAGGCGCTCGACCATCCACAGTGGGGTTGGCTTGCTCAGGTCGACGTTACGGATAACGCGGCCCAGGTAGCGCGGGCAAGCAGCCGGGGCGCTGACTTCGACCGGGCGCACTTCGTCATGGGCGGCCGCTACGGCTGGCACCACCGGGCGGGTGACCGGGGTGTCGTACAGGGCGCTGACGTCGCGGGCCAGGCCGGCGATGGACAGGCAGTCGCCGCGGTTCGGGGTCAGGCCGATTTCGATGCTGGCATCATCCAGGCTCAGGTACTTGCGAATGTCTTCGCCCACCGGAGCGTCGGCAGCCAGTTCCAGCAGGCCGTCGTTCTCTTCGCTGATCTGCAGTTCGGCAGCCGAGCACAGCATGCCGAAGGACTCGACACCGCGCAGCTTGGCCTTCTTGATCTTGAAGTCGCCTGGCAGTTCGGCACCGATCATGGCGAACGGGATCTTGATGCCTGGGCGGGCGTTAGGGGCGCCGCACACAACCTGGAAGGTTTCCTGGCCGCTGCTTACCTGGCACACGCGCAGCTTGTCGGCGTCCGGGTGTTGTTCGGTGGCGAGAATTTCGCCCACGACGATACCGCTGAACTGGCCGGCAGCGGGGGTAACGCTGTCAACTTCGAGGCCGGCCATGGACAGGCGGGCGACCAGTTCGTCACGGGAGACTTGCGGGTTGACCCAACCGCGCAGCCACTGTTCACTGAATTTCATGCTGTTCTCCTGAAAGTTGCGTCGATTGGGCCTAGCGGAATTGGGCTAGGAACCGCAGGTCGTTGTCGAAGAACAGACGCAAATCGTTGACGCCATAGCGCAGCATGGCCAGGCGTTCGGCACCCATGCCGAAGGCGAAGCCCTGGAACTCTTCTGGGTCGATGCCGGACATGCGCAACACATTCGGGTGCACCATGCCGCAGCCCATCACTTCCAGCCAGCCGGTTTGCTTGCACACGCGGCAGCCGTTGCCGGAACACATCACGCACTGGATGTCGACTTCTGCAGACGGCTCGGTGAAGGGGAAGAACGATGGGCGGAAACGGACCGCCAGTTCTTTCTCGAAGAATACGCGCAGGAATTCTTCGATGGTGCCCTTGAGGTCGGCGAAGTTGATATCGCGATCGATCAGCAGGCCTTCGACCTGGTGGAACATCGGCGAGTGGGTGATATCCGAGTCGCAGCGGTATACGCGGCCCGGGCACACAATGCGGATGGGCGGCTGGGTGGACTCCATGGTCCGCACCTGCACCGGCGAGGTGTGGGTGCGCAGCAGCATGTTGGCATTGAAGTAGAAGGTGTCGTGCATCGCCCGCGCCGGGTGGTGGCCAGGGATGTTGAGCGCTTCGAAGTTGTGGTAGTCGTCTTCCACCTCTGGGCCTTCGGCAATGCCGTAGCCAATGTGGGTGAAGAACTGCTCGATGCGCTCGAGTGTACGGGTGATCGGGTGCAGGCCACCGGTGGCCTGGCCGCGGCCTGGCAGGGTGACGTCAATGCATTCGGCAGCCAGGCGAGCACTGAGCTCGGCTTCTTCAAAGGCAGCCTTGCGGGCATTGAGCACAACGGTGACGCGCTCTTTGGCGTCGTTGATCAGCGCGCCGACTTTCGGCCGCTCTTCGGCTGGCAGGTTGCCCAGGGTCTTCATCACCTGGGTCAGTTCGCCCTTCTTGCCGAGATAATTAACCCGGATCTGTTCCAGGGCGTTGATGTCTTCAGCGCGTTCCACGGCCTCTAGGGCTTGGGAGACCAGCGCATCCAGGTTTTCCATGTACAGACTCCAGATACGAAAATAGGGGAAGAGCTTTGAAGGCTCTTCCCCTATCGATGACGTTCAATGCCCGGCAGCGCTAGCACCGCCGGGTGATTGTCGCGGGTACTTAAGCCAGAACGGCTTTAGCTTTCTCGACAATCGCAGCAAACGCCGCTTTTTCGTTCACTGCCAGATCAGCCAGAACCTTACGGTCGATTTCGATCGAAGCCTTTTTCAGGCCAGCAATCAGACGGCTGTAGGACAGACCGTTGGTGCGGGCACCGGCGTTGATACGAGCGATCCACAGTGCGCGGAACTGACGCTTCTTCTGGCGACGGTCGCGGTAGGCGTATTGGCCTGCCTTGATGACCGCTTGCTTGGCTACACGGAATACGCGCGAACGTGCACCGTAGTAACCTTTAGCCAGTTTCAGAATTTTTTTGTGACGCTTACGAGCGATAACGCCGCGCTTAACACGAGCCATGAGTAACTTCCTCTATCTTAACCAGAATTAACGAACGCGCAGCATGCGCTCGACTTTTGCGACGTCGGACGGGTGCAGCAAGCTGGCACCGCGCAGTTGACGCTTACGCTTGGTCGACATTTTGGTCAGGATGTGGCTCTTGAAAGCGTGCTTGTGCTTGAAGCCCGAAGCTGTCTTCAGGAAGCGCTTCGCAGCACCGCTCTTGGTTTTCATTTTTGGCATGTTGGAACTCCGCATTCGATAAAATTACACATAATCATCAGGCCTGCCGTGCCCGGGAGATTACTTCTTTTTCTTGGGGGCGATGACCATCATAAGCTGGCGTCCTTCCATCTTCGGATGCTGCTCAACGGTGCCGTATTCGGCGAGGTCGGCTTCGACCCGCTTCAACAGCTCCATGCCCAGCTCCTGGTGGGCCATCTCACGACCACGGAATCTCAGAGAGATCTTGGCCTTGTCCCCATCGGTAAGGAAACGTACCAGGTTGCGTAGTTTTACCTGGTAATCCCCATCCTCCGTCCCTGGACGAAACTTGATTTCTTTGATCTGGATCTGCTTCTGGTTTTTCTTGGCTTCGTTAGCCTGCTTCTTCTTCTCGAAGAGGTGCTTGCCGTAGTCCATGACCTTGCAGACGGGTGGTACCGCGTCTGCAGAGATTTCTACCAGGTCCAGCTTCGCTTCATCAGCGATACGCAGCGCTTCATCAATCGAGACGATGCCAACCTGCTCGCCGTCTGCGCCAATTAACCGAACCTCGCGGGCCGAGATATTCTCGTTGATCGGGGCCTTCGGTACAGCACGCTTATCGTTTCTCATTTCACGCTTAATAGTCATTACTCCGATTCTTGGCGACCACGCCGGGAAACCGCTTGTGTCAGCAGCTCAACGAATTGGGCGACGGGCATGGAGCCCAGGTCTGCGCCTTCGCGAGTACGCACAGCGACGGTTTGCGTTTCGACTTCGCGGTCCCCTATAACCAAAAGGTACGGGACCTTGAGCAAAGTATGCTCGCGGATTTTAAAGCCGATCTTCTCATTTCTCAAGTCCGACTTGGCACGGAAACCGCTTCCGTTCAGAGATTTCTCAACCTCGAGGGCGAAATCGGCCTGCTTGTCGGTGATATTCATGATCACCGCCTGGGTTGGGGCCAGCCACGCCGGGAACACGCCCGCGTAGTGCTCGATCAGCATGCCGATGAAGCGCTCGAACGAACCGAGGATGGCGCGGTGCAGCATGACCGGGCGAACTCGGCTGTTATCTTCGGCGATATAGCTGGCATCCAGACGCTCTGGCAGGTTCGGGTCATACTGCAGGGTACCGCACTGCCAGTTACGGCCGAGGCAGTCGCGCAGGGTAAACTCGATTTTCGGGCCGTAGAAGGCACCCTCGCCCGGCTGGTATTCCCACTCAAGGCCGGATTCGTTCAGGGCGTCGGCCAGCGCTGTTTCAGCACGATCCCACAGCTCTTCGGAACCGACACGCTTGGCCGGACGAGTGGACAGTTTCATGGCGATGTCGCTGAAACCGAAGTCCTTGTACACGTCCAGGGTCAGCTTGATGAAGTCGGCGGCCTCTTTCTTCACCTGATCTTCGGTGCAGAAAATGTGCGCATCGTCCTGTACGAAGCCACGCACGCGCATGATGCCGTGCAGTGCGCCGGACGGCTCGTTACGGTGGCAGGCACCGAACTCGGCCAGACGCAGCGGCAGGTCGCGGTAGCTTTTCAGGCCCTGGTTGAACACCTGCACATGGCACGGGCAGTTCATCGGTTTTACCGCGTAGTCACGGCTTTCCGACGAAGTGGTGAACATGTTTTCGGCATAGTTGGACCAGTGGCCGGAACGCTCCCACAGGATGCGGTCGACAACCTGCGGGGTCTTGATTTCCTGGTAGCCGTTTTCGCGCTGCACGCCACGCATGTACTGCTCGAGTACCTGGTAGACGGTCCAGCCGTTGGCGTGCCAGAACACCATGCCCGGGGCTTCTTCCTGCAGGTGGAACAGGTCGAGCTGCTTGCCGATCTTGCGGTGGTCGCGTTTTTCGGCTTCTTCGATGCGCTGGATGTACGCAGCCAGCTGCTTCTTGTCAGCCCAGGCCGTGCCGTACACGCGCTGCAGCTGCTCGTTCTTGGCATCGCCACGCCAGTAGGCGCCGGACAGCTTGGTCAGCTTGAATGCCTTGAGGAAGCGGGTGTTCGGCACGTGCGGGCCACGGCACATGTCGACGTATTCTTCGTGGTAGTACAGGCCCATGGCCTGTTCATCCGGCATGTCTTCGACCAGACGCAGCTTGTAGTCTTCGCCACGGGCCGTGAACACATCGATGACTTCGGCGCGCGGGGTCATTTTCTTGACCACGTCGTAGTCTTTTTCGATCAGCTCCATCATGCGCTTTTCGATGGCGGCCATGTCTTCTGGGGTGAAGGGGCGCTCGTAGGCGATGTCGTAATAGAAGCCTTCGTCAATGACCGGGCCGATCACCATCTTGGCGGTCGGGTACAGCTGCTTCACGGCGTGGCCAACCAAGTGGGCGCACGAGTGACGGATGATCTCCAGTCCCTCTTCATCTTTAGGGGTGATGATCTGCAGGGTGGCGTCGTTGCTGATCAGGTCACACGCATCGACCAGCTTGCCGTCGACCTTGCCGGCAACGGTGGCCTTGGCCAGGCCAGCGCCGATGGAAGCGGCTACTTCGGCTACGGATACGGCGTGATCGAACGAACGTTGACTGCCATCGGGAAGAGTAATAACGGGCATGGCGCCTCCTCTCCTAGTGGTGACCCCTACCAAAGGTCACGTGGGTTGGGATGAGCCAGTACAAGATCCGACCTGCCTTCCGGTAAAAGGAAGCCTGCCCCACAGTGGCAGAAGCCTTTCGGCTTGTCAGGGACGAACCAGAGTGACTGGAAAGAAAAAAGATAGCTGCAGCCGGCAACAGCGCGACTGCAAGCCGAGCATGCTAGCACGCGGGTTGCACCCCAGGCAGAAATATTTGGAAATTGCACCGCAGCGGTGAACTAACGCGGAAAAATACCGCTCAGACTTTGGGAAGCAACCTACTCTTGATGAGACCTTAACCCAAGGAGTAACTGGTGATGCGAGTTCCGTCTCTTCTGGCCCTGGCGGCCGCTGGCGCCCTGCTGCTGCCCGTGGCTGCGAACGCCGGCAACTTCCCAGCCGGGAAGGAGGCCGCCTACATGACCCAGTGCACGCAAGTGGCCAGCGGCCAGGGCGTTGACGCTGCCACCGCGAAAAAACACTGCGACTGCGGCGCGCAAGCCATCAAAAAGAATTTCACCGACGCCGAGATTGCCGACCTCGACAGCAAGGATGGCGTTGACGCCAAGCTGATGCAGAAGGCGCAGTCGGTGGTGAAACAGGCCTGCGCACCGAAGAGCTGAAACCTTAAAGCCGGTGATGGCCAGCCATTCTTTGAGCTGGATCAATATCCTGCGAAGGTAAAAGGCGCTAGATGCGCAGAATTAGACTATGATGTATCCCGTGCTCCGTAGCCTCGGCCGCATTGCACCACTGAAAAAACTAAATGTTCTGGAGATTCACCCATGTCCAATCGCCAACAAGGCACCGTCAAATGGTTCAATGATGAGAAAGGCTACGGCTTCATCACCCCAGCAGGCGGCGGCGACGACCTGTTCGTACACTTCAAAGCCATCGAATCTGACGGCTTCAAGAGCCTGAAAGAAGGCCAGACTGTTTCCTTCGTCGCCGAGCGCGGCCAGAAGGGCATGCAGGCTGCACAGGTTCGTCCGGAGTAATTCGGATAGCTGTAAAAAAACCCGCCCTTGTGGCGGGTTTTTTTATGGGTGATGCATCATCTGAAGGGGCGGGATTGCCTGCGAAACAGACTTTAGGGTGAATGGCACGGGCTTCGCCCGTGTTCGCGGGTGAACCCGCTCCTACAGGCGACCGCGCAGGCTTTTCACATTTTGCGCAAGGCAGTTGCCCCCGCGTGCATCAACCGCAGTTGACGCGGGTTACCCTGCCCTGCTCGTCCACGTTCAGGTTCAGGCGCTCGGAGCGGTACTCCAGGGTGACCACGTCGTGCGGCTTGAGAATGCGCGCCATCTGCGAGCCGCTGGCCTTGCGTGCCTGCTCCAGCAATTCGGCGCTGGCCTGCTTGCCCATGGCAAAGTCGGCACCACTGGCTTCGCAGCGGCCATCGTTGCCCGCTGACGCGGCCGGCGCACCACCGCCATCAGCATTGCCACCAGTGCTGCAACCCGCCAGGACAGCAGCCACAGCCAGAGTTGCCAGGTAAGCACGGGTACGAAACATGAAGCCTCCTAAATCGGTCCGGGAACTGCCTGATCCGACAGCTCCGCTCATCATTTGTTGCAAAACCGGTCAAGTCTGCCTGAACTGCAGCAGCGAGGCGAAAAGCAATCGTGACCGGATTTTGCACAACGTGCTGTGTTTGCCATATGCTTAGCCCGCACGGTCACCGGCGCAAAGCCATGATTTGCTGCAAGAAGTGGAGCGCATCCCGCCTCCATCGAACACCAGGGTCAGGTGTTCCTCCTTCGTTCCGGGCCCCTAGCGAGAGCTTTTCATGAGCACCCACAGCATCGATGCCGATATCAAGGTCAAATGGGCCGAGGGCCAGAGCGCGTACAGCCCTGGCACACCGGAAGAGTTGCTGCTGATCGCCATCGACCTGTTGGTGCGCGACAACGGTGCCGAGGCGGCACGCAGCTTCATCGACCAGGTGTTCGAGCGCTACGCGCCGCACGCGGCTATTCCAATCGCGCCAGACGGGCACTGAGCAGGTCGAACAGCCCCTGGGCATCACCCTGCTCCACCCACAGCACATTCGCCGGCCGCTTGAGCACACCGTACCAGTCTGCAATTGTCTGGCCGAAAGTGGGCCCTTCGCGGCTGTCGATGCTCATGTGGATACGCCGGCCGCTGAACAGCTCGGGCTTTAACAGGTAAGCGATGACGCTGGCGTCGTGCACAGGGCCGCCAGGTATGCCATACACGTCCATGTCGTGGGTGATGTAGGCATTGAGGATATCCACCACGCGCTTGCTGGCCTGGTTGTTCACGGCTGCCAGTTGCTTGAGGCGGGCGTTACTGGTCAGCAGCTTGTGCGTGACATCCAACGGCAGGTAGGTCAGCTGCACGCCGCTGGCCAGCACCACTTCGGCGGCGTGCGGGTCGGCGTAGAGGTTGAACTCCGCCACCGGGGTGATGTTGCCGCCGTTGAAATGCGCTCCCCCCATGACCACCACCTCCTTGATGCCTTTGACGATGCTCGGGCGCTGGATCAGCGCCAGGGCCAGGTTGGTCTGCGGGCCGAGCATGGCGACGGTGATGCTGTGCGGTTTGGCTGCGCTGAGGGTATCGACCAGGTATTGCACGGCATTGCCCTGGGCCAGGGGCGCTTTCGGCTCGTGCACCGGTACACCGGTGAGGCCTTCTTCGCCATGAACGTCGGCGGCGTAGATCGGCGTGCGCACCAATGGGCGGCCGGCACCGGCATACACCGGGATGTCTTCGCGCCCCGCCCATTCGCGGGCCAGGCGGGCATTGCGCGAGGTCTTGTTTAGGCGCACGTTGCCGGCCACGGTGGTGATGGCGCGGATATTGAGTTCGTTGGGCGAAGCCATGGCCAGAAACAGCGCGACCACGTCGTCCGCGCCGGGATCGGTGTCGATGATCAGGTCGATGGGTGCGGCCTGGAGGGTGGAGGCTGTGGCCATGAAAACAACTCCTTGTAGCAGGGACTTGAGCATGGATGGCACTCCTGTTGCCTATGAATCATGCGTTTACACAGCCCGGCGTCCTTTGTGGAAGCGGCTAGAAGGTGACGCCGGAGATGAGGGCGATGTTGCTGTAGGGCTGGCACTCGCCTGTACGCACCACCGCACGGGCACTGCGCGACAGCACTTTGAAATCCTCATGGGTCAGCCATTCGCGCTTGCCCAGCTTGCCCTTCAGTCGCTCGATTTCGACCAGCGCAGGTGGCACCACTTTCTGCATTTCTTCAGCCAGCACGTGCCGCTCAACCTGCAATTCGCTCAGCACCACCCGCAGCACGCTGGCGAAGTCCGGCAGGCCAGGCGTAATGGCCAGGTCGATCAGCTCGACACCCGGCGGCACCGGCAGCCCGGCATCGCCGATCACCAGGATATCGCCATGCCCCATGCCGGCAATGACTCGCGACAGGGCAACGTTCAGCAGCGGGGTTTTCTTCATGGCGTCAGCTCCGCCAGGTAGGGAATCGACGGTTGGGCACCGGCACGGGTAACCGACAATGCCGCGGCACGCTGGCCAAAGGCGATCGCCTCGCCCTCCTTCAGCCCACGCACCAGGGCGGCAGCAAAGCCACCAATGAAGGTATCGCCGGCAGCGGTGGTGTCCAGCGGTTGCACGCGCGGCGCCGGATAGTGCCGATGGCCTTGGGCAGTAACCAGCAAGGCACCTTGCGCACCCAAGGTGATGATCACTTTGCCTGCCCCCAGCTGCAGCAAGCGCTCACCTGCGCGCCGGGCACTGTCCTGGTCGGTCACCGCCACACCGGTCAAGGCTTCGGCCTCGCTTTCGTTAGGGGTAAGGTAATCGATATGCGCAAACCAGTCCGCTGGCAAGGGGCCGCTAGCGGGTGCTGGATTCAGGATGACCTGCTTGCCCAGCTCACGCGCCCTGGCCAGTGTGCACGCCACAGTGTCAGTGGGCACTTCCAGCTGGCAGATGACCACCTCGGCGGCCTGCAGCAGTGCATCGAAACGCAGCACCGACTGCGGCGTCAGCAGGCCGTTGGCGCCGGGAATGATGACAATACAGTTCTGGCTGGCAGCATCCACCGTGATCAGCGCCACACCGCTGGACATGGCTGGACAGGTGCTGACGCCCTGACAGTCGATCCCCTCGACATACAAGGCCCGGTGCAGCTGCCGACCGTAGTCGTCATCCCCTACATTGCCGATCATCGCCACGCTGCCGCCCAGCCGCGCCACTGCCACCGCCTGGTTGGCACCCTTGCCGCCCGGCACCGTGAAAAAGCTATCGCCGGGGAGTGTTTCGCCGGCCCGTGGCAGGCGCTGGGCGCGGACCACCAGGTCCATGTTGAGGCTGCCAACCACCACAACCTTGGCATTCATGACGTTTCCTTAGCGTTAGCGGTAATCATTGAACAGGTCCGGACGCGGCCCGGTGGACTCACGCAAGACGATACGCGGGGCGACAATGCGCTGCTCCGCCGCGCCTTGCCGGGGCGTAGCGATACGCGTCAGCAGCAACGAGGCAGCGCTCTCGCCCAGCTCGCGGATCGACTGGCCCACCGTGGTCAGTGGTGGGTACACGTAGCGGCTGAGCTCGATGTCGTCGAAACCGATCACCGACAGCTCGCCGGGTACGCTGATATTGCGTTCGGCTGCAGCGCGCAGCACACCAAAGCCGATCATGTCGTTGCCGGCAAAAATCGCCGAGGGCCGCTTGCCTTCCAGCATCTGCGCCGCCGCTGCATGGCCACCCGGGCTGGTGAAGTCGCAGTGCAGTACACGGCTGCCCGGCACGGGCGCACCGGCTTCGGCCATGGCACGGCGGAAGCCGCTCAGGCGCAGCTGGGTAACCCCGGTTTCGGCGGGGCCGCCGATATAGGCGACGTCGCGATGACCAAGCTCCAGCAGATGCCGGGTGGCCAGGTACGCCCCCTGCTCGTGGTCAATGCGCACCAGGTCGGCATCGACGCCTTCCAGCTCACGGTCGACGATGACCATTGGCGTGCGCACACTGGCCAGGCTCTGCAGCAGGTCGTCGTCCTGGCCCACCGAGGCCACTACCAGGCCATCGATGCGTTTTTCCAGCAGCACGCGCAGGTAGCTGCGCTGCTTCTGCGGGTTGTCGTCGGAGTTGCACAGGATCACGCAATAGCCGTTGCGCTCGCAGGCGTCTTCGATACCCCGCGCCAGTTCGGCGAAGTACGGGTTGACGCTGTTGGGCACCAACAGGCCGATGGTGGCCGTGCTGCGCGCCTTCAGCGAGCGCGCCACCGCACTGGGCACGTAATCCAGTTCGATGATGGCGGCTTCCACTTTCAGCCGCACCTGTTCGCTGACCGGACGGGTCTTGTTGAGTACATGGGACACGGTGGTGTAGGAAATACCCGCCAGTGCCGCGACGTCTTTGATAGTTGCCATGGTGTCAGTTCCGCCGGCCTGCGCGCCGGCTACGGTAAGTGTCGAGCACCACGGCGATGACGATCACCGCCCCGGTGATGATGCGTTTGGTCGGCTCGCTGGCGCCGATCTGCGCCAGCCCGGCGGCCAATACGGAAATGATCAGTACGCCAAAGAAGGTGCTGATGACCGAGCCACGCCCACCCATCAGGCTGGTGCCGCCGATCACGACGGCGGCAATGACCTGCAGCTCCAGGCCAGAGCCGGCATTGGGGTCGGCCGCTTCCAGCCGCGAGATCTGGAACAGCGCGGCCAGGCCGGCGAGCAGGCCCATCAGGGCGAACACCAGCACTTTGTAGGGGCGCGGATCGATACCGGCCAGGCGCACGGCCTCTTCGTTGGTGCCGATACCGATCAGGTAACGACCGAACACCGTGCGCGTCAGGACCAACTGGGCGAGCACGATCACCAGCAAGGCGATGATGAACGCTGGCGAAACACCAAAGGCGACCGGGTTGGAGAACCAGGCATAGGCGTCGCCGATATAGGCGGTGCGCGAGTCGGTGAACTGGTAGGCCAGGCCACGGGCCATCTCCAGCACACCAAGCGAAACGATGAACGACGGGATACGCCAGGCCACGGTGACGCCACCGGTAATGCTGCCGGCCAATGCGGCCACAGCCATGCCCAGCAGCGCCGAGGGCAGCACGCCCCAGCCCCAGCCGAGTATCGCCACGCTCACCGTCGAGGCGGCCAGCGCCAGCACCGAGCCCACCGACAGGTCGATGCCGCCGATGATCAGCACGAAGGTCATGCCCACCGCCAGCACCATCAGGTCCGGGATCTGGTTGGCCAGCGTGCTGAAGGTGCCATACGACCAGAAGTGGCTGCTGAGGAACGAGAACAGCACGATCATCGCCAGCAAGGCGCCAGCCAGGCCCAGGTAGGTGCCCAGGCCAAAGTACGTACCGCCGCGGCGCACGGGGGCGGCGTCCTGGTTGTTGAGCGGGGTGGTTTTCATGCATCCATCCTGGGGGCTGCATCATGCAGCAGCGCGTCACGTTTCTGATAACCGGCGAAGGCGGCGGCAAGCAACTGGTCCTGGCTCCAATGATCACGCGCGAAGGTGTCGATCAGGCGGCCGGCGGACAGCACGGCGATGCGGTCGCAAATCAGCATCAGTTCGCGCAGGTCACTGGACACCACCACCAAGGCCTTGCCTTTGCGCGCCAGCTCGGCCAGCAGGCCATAAATGTCGAACTTGGCGCCCACATCGATGCCACGCGTGGGTTCGTCGAACAGCAGCACCTGGCAATCGCGCTCCAGCCAGCGGCCGATCACCACCTTCTGCTGGTTACCGCCAGACAGCTCGCCCACCACTTGCTGCGCGCCAGCACTGCGAATGCGCATGGACTGGATCTGGCGTTCGGCCAAGGCCTTTTCCGCTTCGCTATCGAGCACACCGGCGCGCGATACCGCGCCCAGGTTGCCCAACGCAATGTTGGCGCTGATCGACTGCGTCAACAGCAGGCCCTCACCTTTTCGGTCTTCGGTTATCAGCGCGATACCGGCACGCACTGCAGCCTTGGGCGAGTCGATGTTTACCGCCTGCGGCGGCTGGCCCAGCGCGATACCGCCGCTGTCGGCGCGATCGGCACCGTAGATCAGGCGCAGCAGCTCGGTACGGCCGGCGCCGATCAGGCCGGAGATGCCAAAAATCTCCCCTGCCCTGACTTCGAACGACACCTCGCGCACCTTGTCGCCGCGGCACAGCTTGTCGACCTTGAGCAGCGGTGCCCCCATCTGCCGTCGGCCCAGGTCGATATGCTCGCCCAGCTCGCGGCCGACCATCAGGTTGACCAGCTCGGCGCTGCTGTAGCGCTGGATCGGCTCGTCGCACACCAGCTTGCCATCGCGCAGCACAACGATGCGCTGGGCCACACGCTGCAACTCTTCCAGGCGATGCGAGATATAGACGATGGCCACGCCGCGGGCGCGCAGGCGCTCGATCTGGGTGAACAGCAAGGCCACCTCGCGCGCAGTGAGCATGGCAGTGGGCTCGTCCAGGATCAGCACATGGCAGTCACCGATCAGGTTGCGGGCAATCTCGACCATTTGCTGATGGCCGATGCCCAGTTCGCCGACAGGGGTGTCCGGGTCGATGGCGTCGAGCCCGACCCGAGCCATGGCGGCCGTTGCCAGCTGGCGCAAGCGCTTGTGGCTGATCCAGCCGAAGCGGCTGGGCAGGTTGTCGAGAAACAGGTTTTCCGCCACGGTCAGCGTCGGCAGCAGGTTCAGCTCCTGCATGACCATGCGCACCCCAAGGCGTTCGGCCTCGCCGCGGCTGCCGGGCGCGTAGGCCTGGCCGCGGTAGGTCATGTGCCCGGTGGTGGGCACCTCCAGGCCGCTGATGAGCTTGGACAACGTACTCTTGCCTGCGCCGTTCTCGCCGGTCAGGGCCAGCACTTCGCCGGCGCGCAGGCTCAGGCTGACCTCGCCAAGTACGGGCTGGGCGTAGGTCTTGCCCAGGCCGCTGGCGGCAAGCACCACTTCATTGGCCGATGCAGGCATGGCCGATTCTCCTGGCAGCATCAGGGCTTCTTGGTGATGAGTTCGACCGGGGTCTGGATGACGTTGTCGGCATCCACATCAGGCTTTTCGCCCTTGACCATTTTCAGCGCCGCCTGAATGCCATACACCGCCTGCTGGCTGGCCGCCTGGTCGAGGGTGGCAAGCACCCGACCGTCTTCAAGCATTGGCTTGATGGCATTGATGTTGTCATAGCCCACCACTTGCACCTGGCCGGTCTTGCCAGCGGCACGCACGGCGGACACAGCGCCCAGGGCCATGCTGTCGTTGCCGGCCAGCAAGGCCTTCAGGTCGGGGTATTCGTTGAGCATGGAGGCGGCGACGGCGTTGCCTTTGTCGATCTCCCAATTGCCGCTTTGTACCGAGACGATTTTCATCTGCGCGGCGTCCATGGCGTCCTTGAAGCCGGCAGTGCGCTGCTGGGCATTGGTGGTGGTCGACACGCCTTCGATAATGCCCACCTGGTCGCCGGCCTTGAGCTTCTGGCTGGCCAGGTAATCGCCAACCAGGCGCGCACCCTTGCGGTTGTCGGGGCCGACGAAGGGAACGCTGATGCCTTTGCTCTTGAGCAGATCAGGGTCCAGACGGTTGTCGATGTTGATCACCACCACGCCCTGGTCCATGGCCTTCTTCACCGCCGACACAAGCGCCTTGGAATCAGCCGGGGCAATCACCAGCGCCTTGGCGCCGGCATTGACCATCTGCTCGACGATGCGGATCTGCTCGCCAGTGTCGGTCTCGTTCTTGATGCCGTTGGCGATGAGGTCGAACTCGTCGGCGTGGGTTTTCTGGTAGTCCTTGGCGCCGTCTTCCATGGTGCGGAAGAACTCGTTGGCCAGCGACTTCATGACAAGGGCGACCTTAGGCTTGTCTTCAGCGTGGGCGGCAGACAATGGCAAGGTGAGGCTAAGCGAGGAAATGACAGCGAGGGCCAGCACACGACCGGGGAACGGCAGCTTCATGAACGATGACTCCGAATCTTGTGTTTTTTTGTCGGATCGCAAACGTTTGCGTTGACCAACTATGGTAACAGGACCGTTGTTTGTCAAATCCGTTTGGCTTTCGGAGGCCAAAGTGCTGCTGGGGCCGATTATGCAGTCTTTTCCGAAAAACCGAACACCTTTTCCTTTATTTGTTCGGAATTACGAATGCAATGCCGCCTTTGGCAGGCGCGGCTCGGTGCAACATCACACATTGTCGGGGCTGCTACACAGCCCATTGCAACGCAAGGCCGCTCCAACCCGGGCAACGCGTGGTGCCTTGGTACGAAAAATGCCTATAGCCCTGCGCGACTCAATAACTAACTCACTAGGAAGCGAGAACAATAACGATGAATGCCGCACTGAAAACCTTCGCCCCCAGCGCACTCGCCCTGCTGCTGATCCTGCCATCCAGCGCCTCGGCCAAAGAAGCCGAAACCCAACAGAAGCTGGCCAATGTGGTCATCCTCGCCACCGGCGGCACCATTGCCGGCGCCGGTGCCAGCGCTGCCAACAGCGCCACTTACCAGGCTGCCAAGTTGGGCGTCGACAAGCTCATCGCCGGCGTGCCGGAACTGGCCGACATCGCCAATGTACGTGGCGAGCAAGTGATGCAGATCGCCTCCGAGAGCATCAGCAATGACGACCTGCTGAAGCTGGGCAAGCGCGTCGCCGAGCTGGCCGAAAGCAAGGACGTCGACGGCATCGTCATCACCCACGGCACCGATACCCTCGAAGAAACCGCCTTCTTCCTCAACCTGGTAGAGAAAACCGACAAGCCAATCGTGGTGGTCGGCTCGATGCGTCCGGGTACCGCCATGTCCGCCGACGGCATGCTCAACCTGTACAACGCCGTGGCCGTAGCCAGCGACAAGCAGTCGCGTGGCAAGGGCGTGCTGGTGACCATGAACGACGAGATCCAGTCCGGCCGCGATGTAAGCAAGGCGGTCAACATCAAGACCGAAGCCTTCAAGAGCGCCTGGGGCCCGATGGGCATGGTGGTGGAAGGCAAATCGTACTGGTTCCGCCTGCCGGCCAAGCGCCATACGGTCAATTCCGAGTTCGATATCAAGCAGATCAGCAGCCTGCCGCAGGTGGACATTGCCTATGGCTATGGCAACGTCACCGACACCGCCTACAAGGCGCTGGCACAGAACGGCGCCAAGGCGCTGATCCATGCCGGTACCGGCAACGGTTCGGTATCGTCGCGGGTAGTCCCGGCGCTGCAAGAACTGCGCAAGAACGGCGTGCAGATCATCCGCTCGTCGCATGTCAACCAGGGTGGTTTCGTACTGCGTAATGCCGAACAGCCGGATGACAAGAACGACTGGGTCGTGGCTCACGACCTGAATCCGCAAAAAGCGCGGATCCTGGCGATGGTGGCAATGACCAAGACCCAGGACAGCAAAGAGCTGCAGCGGATCTTCTGGGAGTACTGATTAACCACCCATGGCCGGTGCCCCACATCACCGGCCATTCTTCCTTTCCAGATCAACCCCGCCCCGCCGCCACTCAACTGGGGCTCGCATCAGTGGGTTTCTTCTCAGGCTTGCGCGAGCGGCTCTATTTGTAATCTCTCGGATCAACGCCCCACTTTTTGAGTCGAGACGCCAGGGTTGTGGGCTTCAACCCCAGCAATTGCGCAGCACCACCCTCGCCGGAGACTTTCCCTGCTGTTCGCTTGAGCACAGAGATCGCATTCAGTTTCATCTGCCGCTCCCAGTCTTTGTCGGCAGTCGGCTCGGGCTGGCATTGTGAAATTGAAGATACAGGGCCACTGGACGGGGCGCTTGGCACCAGAACCTCATGAAAGCTCACGCGACCATCTCGGGAGACTATGGTCTGTCGCTCAATCACATTTTGAAGCTCGCGAATGTTGCCTGGCCAGGCGTACTGCTGAAGCACCGCGACTTGGGTCAGCGACATGCGAATGCCCGGCTTGTTAAACGCCAGGCTAGCCCTTTCAAGAAAATGGCTGGCGAGCAACGGAATGTCCTCAAGTCGCTCCCGCAAGGGCACCGAGCGTATAGGGAACACATTCAAGCGGAAGTATAAATCTTCCCGGAACGCCCCTCGGGCGACCATATCGCGCAGGTCCCGATTCGTTGCGGCGATAACTCGAACATCAACGGCCCTGGTGCGATTGTCGCCTACAGGCTCAAACTGGCGGTCCTGTAGAACACGGAGCAACTTGCTTTGTAGCTCCAGCGGAATCTCTCCCACCTCATCGAGAAACAAGGTACCTCCGTCCGCCAACTCAAAGCGACCCACTCGGTTGCTGACCGCTCCGGTGAAGGCCCCTTTGAGGTGGCCGAAGAACTCGCTCTCGAACAATTCACGGGGCACCGCGGCGCAATTGACCCGAATCAGAGGGCGGTCGCGCCGGGGGCTGCTGGCATGAATAGCGCGAGCCACAAGCTCTTTACCCGTGCCTGACTCGCCGGTGACCAACACGTTGGCGTCGGTAGCTGCGACCAGGTCGATCTGCTGTAACAAATGCTTGACCGCTGGGCTTTCGCCGACGATCTCGTGGTGATTGCCGTGGGCGTTGATTTCCTCCTGCAGGTACTGGTTTTCCATCTCCAGCCGAGTCTTCAACTGCTCTACTTCACTTAGCGCATCGCGCAGGCGCGCTTCAGTGCGTTGTCGTTCGCGGATGTCCCGAAACAACACCACCGCCCCCACCAGCCTTCCCATCTCGAAGATTGGAGTGCTGGTGTACTCGACGGCGATTGGTTCGCCGCTCTTGTGCCAGAACACCTCGTGGTCCACGCGATGAACTTGTCCATCGCTGAACGAAGCATGAATGGGGCACTGATTGACCTCGAACGCACGTCCATCGCTATGGCTGTGGTGGAACAAGTGGTGGGCATCCTGGCCAATCATGTCGACGGCACTCCACCCCAAAATACGCTCGGCGGCGGGGTTGATGAACGTGGTCTGGCCCCGGGTATCGAGCCCATAGATGCCCTCGCCAACTGCGCCAAGAATCAGCCGGTTTTGCTGCTGGATGCGCTCGAACACCTGGCTGATCCGCTCCCACCCCACGTGGCCCAAACGGTGTTGCCGGCGCGCCTCAGCACGGTTACGGCGCTGCTCCAGAAGGTCGCGGCGCTGCACCGCCAGTACAATTTTCCCGCCCTCAACCGCGCTAGCCGAAACCTCCACCGCTATTTGCCGCAGTTGCAGATCCACCAGCAGCAGGTCGTCCGACCACGCTTCGCCTTGAGTCAGCACCTCATCCGTAAAGCTCACCCACAGTGCGATTCCCCCTCGCAGAAAATGGCTAAAGGCATGACCGGGCAGCTCATTCGCGGCGCAGCCCAGTAAATCAAGCGCGGCGTTGTTGGCTTGCAGTACCCGATCATCTACCGGGTGGATTAACAGCATGGCAACGGCGGAGTCGGCAGCGACTCCGAGGGCGACGGCGTCTGTCACTGATGGATATCCTCGAACTGATTTTCACGACATTTCGTGAACAATATTACGACCGTTCGTAATTTACGAAATTTCGTAAATAAACCTCGCCATCAAACAAAAAATAACTCAATAAAATCATGCAGTTACAAAAAGCAGGAGATTGGCACATCTCTCGCTATGGGTGTGTTCACCTTTAACCAGACTGCGGGAGCAGAAATAATGGACAAACTTGAAATGCATCACCTGATCATGGCCGCGAAAGCACGCAAGGGCCTGAGCTGGGATGATATTGCCAACGCAGTGGGCAAGGCCCCGGTATGGCTTGCATCAGTCTGCTACGGCATGAACAGCGCACCGCTGGAAGTGGCAACGCATCTTTGCGAGGTATTGGAGCTGGATGATCAAGTCGCCGCTACCTTAACCGCTTTCCCAGTCAAGGGTTGGGACAAGTCCATCCCTCAAGACCCGCTGATCTATCGACTGTACGAAGTCGTGGGCGTCTATGGCCCGACCCTGAAAGACGTTATCCAGGAAAAATTTGGCGACGGCATCATGAGTGCCATCGACTTTTCCATGCATGTCGAGCGAATCGAAGACCCCAAAGGCGACCGGGTTCTGTTGACCCTCAATGGCAAGTTCTTGCCATACCGTTCCTGGTAAATCCATCCAACCCTCGGCATCCCTCCGGGGGTGCCGCCTATTACCCGCAGTTGAGGGAGCCGCCATGTCTTATCTGCTACCCACCGATTTTGTCACCAAGATGCTCGATGCCGGCGCATCAAAGGTCCACATGTCCACTCGCGACACGCTGATCCGCAGCTATATGGCCGGGGCAATTCTGGCCCTGGCGGCCGTATTCGCAGTGACCATCGCAGTACAGACAGGCTCAGCCCTGCTAGGCGCAGTACTGTTTCCGGTTGGTTTTTCAATGCTCTACCTTATGGGCTTCGACCTGCTCACCGGGGTCTTCATGCTCACCCCACTGGCATTACTGGACAAACGTCCCGGGGTCACCGTTATGGGAATTCTGCGCAACTGGGGCCTGGTGTTCGCCGGCAACTTCGCCGGCGCCCTTACGGTCGCCTGCATGATGGCCTTCGTCTTTACCTATGGTTTCCATGCTTCCCCCGGTGCCGTGGGAGAGAAAATTGCCAGCATCGGTGAGGCCCGCACCCTGGGTTACGAGCAATACGGGCTGGCAGGCTGGTTGACGATCTTCCTGCGTGGCGTGCTGTGCAACTGGATGGTGTCGATGGGCGTGGTCGGCGCGATGATCTCCACCTCTGTGAGCGGCAAGGTGATCGCCATGTGGATGCCGATCATGCTGTTTTTCTTCATGGGCTTCGAGCACTCGGTCGTGAACATGTTCTTGTTCCCTTCCGCAATGATCATGGGCGGCGATTTCTCGCTCATGGACTACCTGGTGTGGAACGAAATCCCTACTGTACTGGGCAACTTGGTGGGCGGCCTGGCCTTCACAGGCCTGACGCTGTACGGCACCCACATCCGTACGGCCGCGAAGAAAGCCACCAGCGCAACAACCTGCTGAAGCGATAAAGAAGGCAGGCAGCCTCAGTCGCCGCCTGTCTCCTTCATATCCAGGACAAAAAAGAGGTTTTGCTTTGCACTGCTACTAACCCGAACATCGTTTACATTTCAGAACGGTGTCATGGCTTACAGACCAACGCTGGATTTCCCCTGACAAGCTGTTGCGAATTTACTTACAGTGAAATACTGTATGCACATACAGCAAAACAAGGAAACTCCTGTGTCCAGCACCGCCTCCGCCACCCCGAGCAGCTATGAACAGCTGGGTGTACGCATCCAGAAGATCATCAACAGCCCCACCGCCCAGCGCAGCCGTGCGGCGCTGATCTTCCGCCTGGAACAGGAAAGCCCGGATGACTGGGAGACCCTGCTTCAGGAGATCGCAGAAAACGACAACGTCACCCTCGCCCATCGCGACGATGGCGGTGTGCAGATTTTCTGGACCGTACCGAAGGAAGATTGACTGCGCATGAGAGTTTCGCTTTTCGCAGCAGCTTGCCTGTTACTGACCGCTCCGCTTGTTCAAGCCGACGCCCCGCGCACCTTCCAGGAGGCCAAGAAGGTCGCCTGGAAGCTCTATGCGCCGCAATCAACCGAGTTTTATTGCGGCTGTAAATACAAAGGCAACAAGGTCGACCTGGCATCTTGCGGCTATACCCCACGCAAGAATGCCCAGCGCGCGTCGCGCATCGAGTGGGAGCACATCGTACCCGCCTGGCAGATCGGCCATCAGCGCCAGTGCTGGCAGAGTGGCGGGCGCAAGCAGTGCTCGCAGCATGACGAAGTGTACCAACGCGCCGAAGCCGACCTGCACAACCTGGTGCCAAGCATCGGCGAGGTCAACGGCGACCGCAGCAACTTCAGCTTCGGCTGGCTACCAGAACAACGCGGCCAGTATGGCCGCTGCCTGACCCAGGTCGACTTCAAGGCCAAGAAGGTGATGCCGCGCCCGTCGATCCGCGGCATGATCGCCCGCACCTACTTCTACATGAGCAAGCAGTACAACCTCCGCCTGTCCAAACAGGACCGCCAGCTGTTCGAAGCCTGGAACAAGACCTACCCGCCGCAAGCCTGGGAGCGGCAACGCAACCAACAGGTCGCCTGCGTGATGGGGCGGGGAAACGCGTTCGTGGGGCCGGTCAACCTCAAGGCGTGCGGTTGATCCTCAGGCCAGCGTTTGTAAGTAGGCGCTGGCTTCCCGGTAACGGGCCAGCCGCGCCAGGTCGGCGGGGCCCGGACAGGGGATGCGCGAGAGATCACTGTTGTCGGCCAGATCGGCCAGCTTGACGGTGCGCGCCAGCGGGTCGTCGCCCAGGCGCATCACGAAATCCTGGTAAGGCTCGCCCTCGCGGCGGCTAAGCGCCAGCAACGCAGCCAGGATTTTCAGCGCGAAACCCTCACGCGCCAGGTCGGACAGGGTCAGCGGGGTGTCTTCGATCACATCGTGAAGCACCGCCACAATCCGCTGTTCAGGTGTGGAAACCCGCATCATCACGCGTAACGGGTGGAGGATATAAGCCGCCCCACCCTTATCGTATTGCCCTTCATGCGCCCTGGCGGCCACGGCAATGGCCCGCTCCAGTGTAGACATGAGGCCCTCCCCGTTTGGCAGCTACCACCCCAAGCATAGCCAAACTTGTGTGAACGGCGCCTGACACAAGCCTTGACTGCGGCGCCACTTTTACTGGCTTAGCGTGCTGCGCCGTGCTGGATGACCACCGAATCGGTACCCAGCTTGGCCATCACTTCGTCCCTGCGCGCCTGCGCTTCTTCACGGGTGGGGAACGGCCCCAGCAGCACCACCGGCTTGCCGTCGCGGTACTCCACCGAAGAGGGGATGCCCTTCTCGATCAGGCGCGCCGTCATGTCGCTGAGCGCACCCATATTGGCGCCCTGCACCACTTCCACGTCCCAACCCTGTGGCGCCGGCTGGTCTGCCAGCGCCTCGGCACGGCGCTGCAGGTCGGCTCCACCGCAGAGCTCACGGATACGCAGGTTGTTGCCGGTATCGTCGACGATGATGTCGTATTGGCCATCGCGCTTGATCGCCACGTAGCTGCGGTAGGCTTCGTACTGCCCGGCATCGTCCTTGCCGCGGACCTGACCGCAGATGGTGCCCTGGGTGTCGATCCGCACGTTGCCGAACTTGGCGGTCTTGGGGTTGTGCAGGTGTTCGGCCACCTGCTTGTGCACGCCTTCGACCTCGTTCTCACAGCCCGCCAGGGCGAGCACTGCCATTACCACAGCCAGTTTGCGCACGCGTGTACCTCCAGATTCGAAGGGGCGGATTCTAGCACGCCGGGGTATGCCCGGACCGCGACCAAACGTTACACGCTGCTTCGGGCGCAAATGCAAAAAGGGCGATCATTTCTGATCGCCCTTTTTCGATTTGGTAGGCACAATTGGACTCGAACCAACGACCCCCACCATGTCAAGGTGGTGCTCTAACCAACTGAGCTATGTGCCTGTCGTGTGGTGCGCATATTAGTGGCCCGATGCGTACCTGTAAAGCTTTTTTTTGAGAAAAATCAAAAACTTTCGAATGCAGGCGCTTCGCGTCCAGACCGCGGTTTTCCGGCACACGCGCAATGGACAATGAAAAAAGGGGTGACCCTTTCGGATCACCCCTTTTTCGATTTGGTAGGCACAATTGGACTCGAACCAACGACCCCCACCATGTCAAGGTGGTGCTCTAACCAACTGAGCTATGTGCCTGTCGTGTGGTGCGCATTCTACGCATTACAAAAACCCTGTCAACACTTTTTTTCGCGCTAACCTACTGAATCTTAAACTCTTTATAGAGAGGCTGGCTAAGGGGGGACCCGTAAAGGATTTTCACCAGACGACTAGCGGGTGTTTATTATTATTGATAGCATCGGTACATTCGTTAAAAATATAAAACACGAGGTTCCTGCAGCATGGCTAACACCCCCTACCCCCAGTCCTACTACGCCGCCTCGGCCAACCCGGTGCCGCCACGTCCGGCGCTGCAGGGTGAGGTGGAAACCGATGTGTGCATCATCGGTGCCGGCTACACCGGCCTGTCCAGCGCCCTGTTCCTTCTGGAGAACGGCTTCAAGGTGAGCATCGTCGAAGCGGCCAAGGTCGGCTTCGGCGCATCGGGCCGCAACGGCGGACAGATCGTCAACAGCTACAGCCGCGACATTGATGTCATCGAACGCACCGTCGGCCCCAAGCAGGCGCAACTGCTGGGCCACATGGCCTTCGAGGGCGGGCGCATCATTCGTGAACGCGTGGCCAAGTACAACATTCAGTGCGACCTGAAAGATGGTGGCGTATTCGCCGCCCTTACCAGCAAGCAGATGGGCCACCTGGAATCGCAAAAGCGCCTGTGGGAACGCTTTGGCCATAATCAGCTGGAGCTGATGGACCAGAAGCGCATCCGCGAAGTGGTTGCCTGTGACAGCTACATCGGCGGCATGCTCGACATGAGCGGCGGCCACATCCACCCGCTGAACCTGGCCTTGGGCGAAGCTGCCGCGGTCGAGTCGCTGGGTGGCATCATCTATGAGCAAACCCCGGCCGTGCGCATCGAACGCGGTGCCAACCCGGTCGTGCATACCCCGCAGGGCAAGGTCCGCGCCAAGTTCATCATCGTCGCCGGCAACGCCTACCTGGGCAACCTGGTACCCGAGCTGGCCGCCAAGTCCATGCCATGCGGCACGCAGGTGATCACCACCGAGCCACTGGGCGAAGAACTGGCACGCACTCTGCTGCCGCAGGACTACTGCGTCGAGGACTGCAACTACCTGCTCGACTACTACCGCCTGACCAGCGACAAGCGCCTGATTTTCGGTGGCGGCGTGGTGTACGGCGCACGTGACCCGGCCAACATCGAGGCGATCATCCGCCCGAAAATGCTCAAGGCCTTCCCGCAGCTGAAGAACGTGAAGATCGACTACGCCTGGACCGGTAACTTCCTGCTGACCCTGTCGCGACTGCCACAGGTTGGCCGGATCGGCGACAACATCTACTACTCGCAGGGTTGCTCGGGCCACGGCGTGACCTATACCCACCTGGCGGGCAAGGTGCTGGCCGAGGCCCTGCGTGGCCAGGCAGAGCGTTTCGACGCCTTTGCCGGCCTGCCGCACTACCCGTTCCCGGGTGGCCAGATGCTGCGCGTACCCTTCAGCGCCATCGGTGCCTGGTACTACAGCCTGCGCGATCGCCTGGGCTTCTGATTCAGGCGGCCCGCGCCCACAGGATTTGTGCTGCTTGCACAGTCCGTGTGGGCGCGGGCTTACCTGCGAAGGGCCGGCACTGGCAACGCTATTTGTTCAGGCTATTGACCGCCTGCTTCGCCGCACTCTCTTGCCCCGCCTTGGCCAGTTCATCCGCAGCGTGCAACCACCGCTGGCGATCAACCTGGGCCGGCAGTTGCCGAGGTGGCTGCACCAGCACCGCCCAACTCCCCTGCTTCTCCCACGCCGATGCAAAGTCATCGAATGCCATCACCTGCCGCCGGTGCATGCCCGAACGCAGCAGCACCCGCTGCTTGTACCGGTCATACCCCATCAACACCGCATAGCGCGGCTCGCTCCACCAGGCCGAACCTTCCTCGTAACGCAGCAGCACCGGGTTGCCCGCCGCCACCTGGGCCAGCAGCGCGTCCAGTTGCTTGTCCAGCGGGTACACCACCCTGCCGTAGTCCCGCGCCACACGGGGAATAGCGGTATCCAGCGTTTCGGCACCCTGAGGCAGGTTCAGCGGCTTATCCAGCAAGCCTGGCGTAATAGGTGCCCCCTGCTGCGACAGCACTGCCGCCAGCGCCATGGCCCCGCTGTGGTTGGCGTTGCCACGGTAGAACGGCACGCTGCTGATCTCGACCCGCTGCGGCAGGCCCTTGAGGTTGCCGGGCGGTGCGCTGGCGCAGCCGGCCAGGGTGGCAGCCAGCAGGCAGGCCGCCAGTAGCCGCCGGGGGGCAGCCTTGAAGGAATGTTGCTCCATGGACACTCGCTTGTTCCAACGCCAGGCAGGCAGCGCCCGGCTCTGGCCACCGATCATAGGTCCGACAGCGGCGCGGGTATAGTCCGACAGCGCCTTGGAGCGAATCGGCCCTAGAGATAGACCATTGTTCGATGGAACGTCACGGACGAAGGGCTAGACTAAAGCAGTGTCTGGAAGGTAAACGCGGGCCAATCAAGCGCTTGCCGCAGAGATGGAGGCACAGATGAGCCTGACCATGGCAATTCTCATGCTGGTAGGCATGTGGCTGAGCGTCGCAGCCGCCATGCTGTGGGGTGTACTGCGTATCGTGCGGCGTCACGCACACCATCACCACCTGCCCCCGCAGGCAACACCCAAGCCACAGCCAGCAAGGCGGGCGCGGCGGCATGTCGGGGTGAGCTAACCTCAGGATTTCCCGAAGCTTGATCACTGACAAGCCCGCTCCACAGGTATTTCGCGATGCCAGTATGGCTCGAGGTACCTGTGAAAGCGGGCTTGTTCACGAGGGGGCGCAGAACGCCCCTTTTTTACATCAGCCTTCAGCCGCCTCACGCTTCAAACGCGCTCGACGGGCCAGGATGTTGAGGACCTCGATAGCCGTCGAGAACGCCATGGCCGCATACACATAGCCCTTGGGTACATGGGCGCCAAAACCTTCGGCGATCAGCGTCATGCCGATCATGATGAGGAAGCCCAGCGCCAGCATGACCACGGTCGGGTTGTCGTTGATGAAGTTGGCCAGCGGATCGGCGGCCACCATCATCACGATCACAGCCGTGATAACGGCGATAATCATGATCGGCAGGTGCTCGGTCATGCCCACGGCGGTGATGATGCTGTCGACCGAGAAGACGATGTCCAGCAGCAGGATCTGGAAAATCGCCGCAGCAAAGCCCAGGGTAACCGTGGAGGAGACCTTGGCTTCCTCCTTGGCGCCATGCGGGTCGACGTTTTCGTGAATTTCCTTGGTCGCCTTCCACAGCAGGAACAGACCACCGGCAATCAGGATCACATCCTTCCACGAGAAGGCGTTGCCGAACACTTCGAACACTGGGTCGGTCAACTGGACGATCCAGGCCACGGTGCTGAGCAAGGCCAGTCGCATGACCAAGGCCATGCTGATACCGATACGCCGCGCCTTGGAGCGGTACTCCACCGGCAATTTGTTGGTCAGGATCGAGATGAAGATCAGGTTGTCGATGCCCAGTACAACTTCCATGGCCACCAGCGTAGCCAGGGCAACCCAGGCGGTAGGGCTAGCGGCGAGTTCCAGCAAATATTCCATTGTTCAAATCCTGCAGCAGCGGTTGGGGTCAGATTTCCTGGGTTTCTTCTTTCTTCTCGGCATCCTTGGGCTTCTGCCCTTCGCTGCCGATGGCTTCGCTCAGCGCCTGCTGGGCAGCCTTGTTGGTGTCGTCGATGGCCTGCTTGGCCGACTGCGCGGCCTGGTCGAGCATCTGCTGGGCGGATTTCTCGGCCTGGTCGCAGCCTGCCAGGGTGAACAGGGCCAAAGCCAGCACCAACGGGGTGCCAATGGATTTGAGTTGCAGCATGGTGTCCTCGCTTGAAATAACCCGGCGGCGCATGGCGCCTGATAGCCGTGCATTCTAGAGACGGCAATAGTTCAGGAAAATTCGTATTTTCATGGCATATACTTCGGTTTTTACGAATCGGAACGACCGACGGTGCTTAACTATCGCCAGTTGCATTACTTCTGGGCCGTGGCCAAGACGGGCAGCATTACCCGCGCCAGCCAACAGCTGAACCTCACACCACAAACCATTAGCGGGCAGATCACCCTGTTCGAGCAAACCTACGGCCTGGAACTGTTCCAGCGCGCCGGCCGGCAGCTGGAACTGACAGAAACCGGCCGTCAGGCCCTGGTGTATGCAGAGCAGATGTTTCAGATCGGCAGCGAGCTTGAAGCCATGCTGCGTGCCGGCCCTCAAGAGCAGATCCTGTTTCGTGTGGGGGTGGCTGACGTAGTGCCCAAATCCATTGTCTACCGCCTGCTGGCACCGACCATGGACCTGGAAGAGGTGCTGCGCATCAACTGCCGCGAGGACAAACTTGAGCGGTTACTGGCAGACCTGGCTATCCAGCGCCTGGACCTGGTGATTTCCGACAGCCCCATGCCTAACCACCTGGACATCAAGTGCTACAGCCAAAAGCTGGGCGAGTGCGGGCTGAGCTTCTTCGCCACCCCGGCGCTGGCACAACGGCTTGAAGGTCCTTTTCCAGCTTGCCTGCAGGATGCTCCGCTGCTGGTTCCCGGCCAGGAGACCGTGGTAAGCAGCCGCTTGCTGCGGTGGCTGGGCGAGCAGCAGGTGCAGCCACGGATCGTGGGGGAGTTCGATGACAGCGCCTTGATGCAAGCGTTCGGGCAGTCGGGCAGCGGCATTTTCGTTGCGCCCAGCGTAATCGCCGAGGAGGTGTGCCGTCAGTATGGCGTGCAACTGATCGGGCAAACCGAGGCCGTGCACGAATCGTTCTATGCCATTTCGGTGGAGCGCAAGGTCAAGCACCCAGGGATCGTGGCGATTACCGAGGGGGCGCGGCGGGAGTTGTTTCACTGGTAGCCGCAAAAGCCTGATTGACAAAGAACACGGCCCGACATGCGCTATAGGTGCTCTATGGTAAAGTCCGCCCTTTCCAGATTCCGAGATACCGCTGCACATGACCCCTTTCCTCCGCATCCTCAACCGCACCAGCCTGGTGACTCAGATCGTCATCGGCCTGCTCGCCGGCATCGCCCTCGCCCTGCTGGCACCTGCCATCGCCCGCGACCTGGCCTTTCTTGGCAAAGTGTTTGTCAGCGCCCTGAAGGCGGTTGCGCCCGTGCTGGTGTTCATCCTGGTCATGGCTTCGGTCGCCAACCATCGTCACGGCCAGGAAACCCACATTCGCCCGATCCTCTGGCTGTACCTGCTGGGCACCTTTGCCGCTGCAGTGGTGGCCGTGGTTGCCAGCATGCTGTTCCCCTCGCACCTGGCGCTAAGCACCAGCGAGGCCACGCTGAGCGCGCCAGGCGGCATCGCCGAAGTGCTGCAGAACCTATTGCTGAACGCGGTAGACAACCCGGTCAATGCCCTGCTCAACGCCAACTTCATCGGCGTGCTGACATGGGCCATCGGCTTGGGCGTGGCCCTGCGCCATGCCGGCGAAACGACCCGTACCGTGGTCGAAGACCTGTCCAATGGTGTAACCCTGATCGTGCGCGTGGTCATCCGCTTCGCCCCGCTGGGCATTTTTGGCCTGGTCAGCTCCACCCTGGCACAGTCTGGCCTGGACGCCCTGCTCGGCTACCTGCACCTGCTGGCGGTACTGATCGGCTGCATGCTGTTCGTGGCGCTGGTGATGAACCCGCTGATCGTGTTCTGGAAGATCCGCCGCAACCCCTACCCGCTGACGCTGCTGTGCCTGCGTGAAAGCGGCATTACCGCGTTCTTCACCCGCAGCTCGGCCGCCAACATCCCGGTGAACCTGGCGTTGTCGGAACGCCTTGGCCTGCATGAAGACACTTACTCGGTGTCGATCCCGCTGGGCGCAACCATCAACATGGCCGGTGCTGCAACCACCATTACCGTGCTGACCCTGGCCGCAGTGCATACCCTGGGTATCCAGGTGGACCTGCCAACTGCCGTGCTGCTCAGCGTAGTAGCGGCAGTGTGCGCCTGCGGCGCCTCGGGCGTGGCCGGGGGTTCGCTGCTGCTGATTCCGCTGGCGTGCAGCCTGTTTGGCATCCCAAGCGAAATTGCCATGCAGGTGGTTGCGGTGGGCTTCATCATCGGCGTGTTGCAGGACTCGGCCGAAACGGCGCTGAATTCTTCAACCGATGTGCTGTTCACTGCCGCGGCATGTCAGGCTCAAGAGCAGCGCCACGGCTAAGAGGGCCGGGGCCGCTTTGCGGCCCCAATTGCCTTACGCGATGGCATTACCTACCCTAGTGGCCTTTCCCCAGCCACGAGACAGGGCCATGTCAGAACACGAAACCGCAGGTGAAGGCCGCTTCAACAGCATCGAGATCCGCGTTCTCGGCTCGCTGATCGAAAAGCAGGCCACCAGCCCGGAAAGCTACCCGCTGACCCTCAATGCCCTGGTCCTGGCCTGCAACCAGAAGACCAGCCGCGAGCCGGTGATGAACCTCACCCAAGGCCAGGTCGGCCAAGCCTTGCGCGCCCTCGAAGGTCAGGGCATGACCCGCCTGCAGATGGGCAGCCGTGCCGACCGCTGGGAACATCGGGTAGACAAGGCACTGGAGCTGGTGCCAGCGCAGTTGGTGCTGATGGGCCTGATGTTCCTGCGGGGCCCGCAAACCCTCAACGAACTGCTGACCCGTAGCAACCGCCTGCACGACTTTGACGACACCGAGCAGATCCAGCATCAGCTGGAGCGCCTGATCTCGCGGGACCTGGCCTTGCACCTGCCACGCCAGGCCGGCCAGCGTGAAGACCGCTACACCCATGCTTTGGGCGACCCGGCGGAAATCGAGGCGATTCTTGCTGCACGGCAGCAGGAAGGCGGCGCGCGCACCACTGGCGGCAGTGTGTCAGAAGACCGCATCGAAGCCCTCGAAGCCCGCATTGCGGCGCTGGAAGCGCGCCTGGCTGAGCTGGAAGGCTGAGCCGTCACGGCTCGGGGTCGGGGAAATTGCGGCAGCTCTTGCGCTCGGCCAGCTCCCGGTCAGTGGGGCGCTGGTCGACGAACACAGCGCGACCGTCGGCGTAGATTTCCAGGTAGCCCCAGTGCAGGTCCTGCTCTTGCTGCCCGGGCTTTGGGGGGACTAGCCACCAGGGTTCGCGGCTGATCAGGGTCATGCGGGTGATTCCTGAGGGGTTTACGTGTAAGCATAGACACCCTCGGGTTGATGCTTTGCTTGTACCGGCCCTTTCGCGGCTAAAGCCGCTCCTACGACGGCCTGTGTCCAACCCCCGAGGTGTGTCCACCACCGATCTGCGTAGGAGCGGGTTTACCCGCGAATACGGTAGCGGCGGCAACGGTGAACGACGGGTGGAGACTGGCCAGCAGGGCCGGCCTCTTCGCGGGTGAACCCGCTCCTACGCGACGGCCTGCGTCCAACCCCCGAGGTGTGTCCACCACCAATCTGCGTAGGAGCGGGTTTACCCGCGAATACGGTAGCGACGGCAACGGTGAACGACGGGTGGAGACTGGCCAGCAGGGCCGGCCTCTTCGCGGGTGAACCCGCTCCTACACGACGGCCTGCGTCCAACCCCCGAGGTGTGTCCACCACCAATCTGCGTAGGAGCGGGTTTACCCGCGAATACGGTAGCGGCGGCAACGGTGAACGACGGGTGGAGACTGGCCAGCAGGGCCGGCCTCTTCGCGGGTAAACCCGCGCCTACGGGGATCTTCACAGTTTCAACAACTGCTCAGTCCTGTGAGGGCGGCTCTAACCGCGAAAGGGCCGGTACAGGCTTACGCCGGTGCCGAAGTCCGAATCAGGTGGTCAAAGGCCGCCAGCGATGCCTTGGCCCCCTCACCCACCGCAATGACGATCTGCTTGTACGGCACGGTAGTCACGTCACCTGCGGCAAACACACCCGGGATGCTGGTCTGGCCCTTGGCGTCGACAATGATTTCGCCACGCGGCGACAGCTCGACGGTGCCCTTCAGCCAGTCAGTGTTGGGCAGCAGGCCAATCTGCACGAAGATGCCTTCCAGTGCCACTTCGTGCTGTTCATCCGTGGTGCGGTCCTTGTAGCGCAGGCCGGTCACCTTCTCGCCATTGCCCAGCACCTCGGTGGTCAGCGCGCTGGTGATCACGTTGACGTTCGGCAGGCTGCGCAGCTTGCGTTGCAACACCGCATCGGCACGCAACTGGCTGTCGAACTCGATCAGCGTCACCTGGGCGACGATACCAGCCAGGTCGATGGCCGCTTCCACACCCGAGTTGCCGCCGCCAATCACTGCCACACGTTTGCCCTTGAACAGCGGGCCGTCACAGTGCGGGCAGTAGGCCACGCCGCGGCCGCGGTACTCCTGCTCACCCGGCACGTTCATTTCGCGCCAGCGGGCGCCGGTGGCCAGGATCACGGTCTTGGCCTTCAGCGAAGCGCCCCCCGCGAGGCGCACTTCGTGCAGACCACCCTCGGCAGCAGGAATCAGCGCTTCACCGCGCTGCAGGTTCATGATGTCGACGTCGTACTGTTTGACGTGCTCTTCCAGCGCCGTGGCCAGCTTCGGCCCTTCGGTTTCCTGTACCGAGATGAAGTTCTCGATGGCCAGAGTGTCCAGCACCTGGCCGCCGAAGCGCTCGGCGGCAACACCGGTGCGGATGCCCTTGCGGGCAGCGTAGATGGCAGCCGCGGCGCCAGCGGGGCCACCGCCGACGACCAGCACGTCAAAGGCTTCCTTGGCGTTGATCTTCTCGGCCTGGCGGGCGCCAGCGTTGGTGTCGATCTTGCCAATGATTTCTTCCAGGCCCATACGGCCCTGACCAAACACTTCACCGTTGAGGTAGATACTCGGTACCGCCATGATCTTGCGCGATTCCACTTCGTCCTGGAACAGCGCACCGTCGATGGCAACATGGCGCACGTTGGGGTTGAGTACCGCCATCAGGTTCAGTGCCTGGACGACGTCCGGGCAGTTCTGGCACGACAGCGAGAAGTAGGTTTCGAAGTTGAATTCACCTTCCAGGGCCTGGATCTGCTCGATCACTTCGGCACTGGCCTTTGACGGGTGGCCACCAACTTGCAGCAGTGCCAGCACCAGCGAGGTGAATTCGTGACCCATGGGGATGCCGGCGAAGCGCAGGCTGATATCGGCACCCGGGCGGTTCAGCGAGAACGAAGGGCGACGGGCATCAGTACCGTCCGCGCTGAAGGTAATGAGGTTCGACAGGCCGGCAATCTCCACCAGCAGGTCGTGCAATTCGCGGGACTTCGCGCCGTCGTCGAGGGAAGCAACGATCTCGATCGGCTGGGTGACCCGCTCCAGGTAGGTTTTCAGTTGCGATTTAAGCGTGGCGTCCAACATACGGGCGATTCCTTTTTCAAAACTCGGATACAAAAACGCCCAGGCGAGGTCGCCCGGGCGTTTGACGGGGCGGTAGGTACTTCAGCTTTGGCGGCTGCTTACCGCCCGCGTTATGGGCATGACCTTAGATCTTGCCTACGAGGTCCAGCGACGGCGCCAGAGTGGCTTCGCCTTCTTTCCACTTGGCCGGGCACACTTCGCCTGGGTGAGCGGCAACGTACTGAGCAGCCTTGACCTTACGCAGCAGTTCAGCAGCATCACGGCCTACACCACCGTCGTTCAGCTCGACAATCTTGATCTGGCCTTCCGGGTTGATCACGAAGGTACCGCGGTCGGCCAGGCCGGCTTCTTCGATCAGCACGTCGAAGTTGCGCGAAATGACGTGAGTCGGGTCACCGATCAGCGGGTATTCGATCTTGCCGATGGTGTCCGAAGTGTCGTGCCAGGCTTTGTGAGTGAAGTGGGTGTCGGTGGAAACACCGTAGATTTCCACGCCCAGTTTCTGGAACTCGGCGTAGTTGTCAGCAAGGTCACCCAGCTCGGTCGGGCAAACGAAGGTGAAGTCGGCCGGGTAGAAGAACACGACAGACCACTTGCCTTTCAGATCGGCTTCGCTGACCTGAACGAACTCGCCTTTGTGGTAGGCGGTGGCGTTGAAAGGTTTGACCTGGCTGTTGATGATTGGCATGAGAGACACTCCTTCATGGGGTTGGAATCAGTTGATGGATAGAATCCTAACTAATCATCCCGCTGAAGGCTCATTGGCAAAGCTCATGCTTTCGATTGGTTTTGGCTATAACCGGGGTTACTTAATAGAAGGGAACGGGCTGAGCAAAGGATTGCGGTCCTGAGCGCTGCACTGGCAAAGAAATGTAACAGCTCCCCATTCGGCATCACGGGCAAACGGGTCTAGGCTCAAGCCCATGTGATACCGGGCCCCTCTGACGGCTGCCAAGCCGCCATGTCGGATCACTGTTGCCTTGCAACGTCGACATTCAAGGAGGGGCTCATGACAGCTCTGCAAGCATTCCTCACAACACCTGTCCTCGGTACCAGCGCCTGGTTGTGGCTGGTGTTCATGGCCATCGTCATCGGTTTGTTGGTGCTCGACCTGGGCGTGCTGCACCGCCACGACCGGGAAATTGAAATGCGCGAGAGCCTGCTGCTGTATTCAGGCTATTTCAGTGTCGGTGTGCTGTTCGGCGCGGGGGTCTGGTACCAGTTGGGTGCGCAGTCGGCACTGGAGTTCTACACCGGTTTCCTGGTCGAACAGTCGCTGTCGATGGACAACGTGTTCGTCATGGCGATGATCTTCAGCTACTTCGCCATCCCCCGCCGCTACCAGCACCGCGTGCTGTTCTGGGGCATCCTGGGCGTGGTGTTCCTGCGGGCCATCATGATCGGCGTGGGCGCGGCGCTGGTACAGAACTTTGCCTGGGTTCTGTACATCTTCGGTGCCTTCCTGCTGTTTACCGGGGTGAAAATGGCGCTGTCGAAGGAAGACAGCCGCCCAGACCTGGCCAACAACCCGATCCTCAAGTTCGTGCGGCGGCACATGCGGGTTACCGACCAGATCCATGGCTCGCACTTCTTTGTACGCCACACCCCGGCCGGGCACAGCAAGGCGCTGCGTTATGCCACCCCGCTGTTTCTGGCACTGGTACTGATCGAACTGGCCGACCTGGTGTTTGCCGTCGACAGCGTGCCGGCGATCTTCGCCATCACCCAGGACCCGTTCATCGTCTACACCTCCAACATCTTCGCCATCCTCGGCTTACGCTCGCTGTATTTCGCGCTGGCGGCGCTGATGCACCGGTTCGTTTACCTCAAGTACGCACTGGCGCTGGTGTTGATCTTCATTGGCTGCAAGATTTTCTACCACGGCATGGTGGGCAAGGTGCCGGCGCTGCTGTCGTTGGGCGTGACATTCGGGTTGTTGCTGGGTGGGGTGGTGATTTCGTTGATCAAGACGCGGGGGCAGACGTTGAATAAAGACGACAAGACGATAGAAAAAGCAGCTAACGATAAGAAAACAACGGGACAAAAAAAGAATGACCCACAGTTACGGGTCTGAGTTGCAATCATTGCTTGATGATGAAGTAACCAACCGCTCCCCAAAGTGAGGCAATCAAGATCAACCAAAGGGCTGCTCCCATATCTCGCCTCAACTTTGGGGGAAAATTGTCAAGCTCCGCTTCGTTCAACCATCCGAGGCGTAAATGTAACCTTGGGAATGTGACCAAAGCGCTTACTGTACTCATCAGTAGGCATCGATGCCTTAGGTTTCGCCCGCCCCATACGGGTTTCATCTGCTCAAGATAGGGGTTGCTCGTGATCGCTGAAAGGGCGACATCAAAATCACTCGACAAAGCAATTTTCACATTGATAGCGATCCCCGCAAGGCCTAGGACGAAAGGCGCAATCAGGAATCCTATTTGCAACAATGGGGACCAATTGTCAAAGTCAATCATCAGTCACCTCATGAAGGAGTTCACCGGTCCGCTCTCCGAGGGCGCCAATACCAATAGCGCCTGCAGAAGAGGCTGCGCCAACGATCGCAATCCCGCACACTGCACCAAACCCACCGGTACCCACCGCAAAAATACCGCATAACGCAGCTGCTGCAGCACCTCCACCAGAGGCACCTACCAACCCTCCCGTTAGACCCCCTACAAAATTTCCCGCTTCAGTAAACCGAACCTTTCGACAAGCACGAGTCTCCCCGGCCCGACAGACTTCTTTTACTTTCAGATAAGACGAGGTCCCGCCCGGCCCAATCGCTGCATACCCTCCGTATTGCAGGTACTTACTTAACCGCGCCACCTTCTCAAGATGTGTCGCATACCCCGGAATCTGCCCCGGTCCGCCCGCTTTCGACCAATGGTGCACCAGGCTCTTGGTAGAGATATTCAAGCTCTTCTTCAGCCGCTCATAGCTCCCCAGATTCAGTTGCTTATTAAGCAACGCCGCTTTCAACTGGCCATCCAGTTGCTGCAACAACCGCCTGCGCTCGGCGAAGAAACCCGGACTATTCAAATGGCCATGGTGCATGAACTCACGCTGGTGCAATTGCTCGATGCTGGTCAAGGTATCGCTTACTTGTTTCAAGCCTTGATCCAGCATGTCCTTGCCCACGCCCATGGACAGACTGGCGTTGCTGAGCAAGCCGGCGATTTCGGCCTGGTGCTGCATCATGAAATCCGCTTCGACGTAGTCGAGTGCCTCCAGCGCACGCCGCGCATGCTGCGCAGCCGCCATAAGCTCTCCCTCTTCGCGCGTGCAGGCATTTCCATTGTCAGGATCACCGATAACGAAGATTTCCCCAGCTTTGAACCCTTGCGCATACGTGGGATTGAGCCGCTGTAACCGTGAGACCGGCAACGTGGAATCGTGACCGGCCAGTTGAAGCAGTATCTGGGGAAACGACATGCGTCGTGGAACCACGTAGAAGCCAGGCTCCAGCGAACCAGGCAGTGCACCTATTACCGGTTGGGAGAAGCGCTCGGGGTTGAAGGTGGGTGACAGCTCGGCAGCGTGGGTATTGGCACGCCCTGCAATGGAGTGCATGGAGGGCGGAGCCTCATACAAGGGCGCGACTACCCGGTTGGTGCCCGGCGAACAGCCACAGACAACCAACGCACCATCCATAGCCACCCGCTGGCCATCTGAAATAAAGTGATCCACACCTTCGGCGACAGTTCCCGCCTGCCCACAAAGAGGGCATGGCGTGGTGTGGTCGCCTTCACGGAGCACCATTCGGCCTTCGTCTAGATAGCCGGCCCCCGTCGCAATACAGACAGCACCCGTTGTGGTGACATCGCCATCTACCGCCTGACCTTTCCCCTCTAGATTGACGCGCATATATGAACTCCCTGTACTTGATTCAGGTTGGAAACCTATCACCAGCAAGGGAGATTCAAGTGGCCTCAGCCAAAATTCAGATACGTCCTACAAGTTGCAGGACTTTGCGCAATCACTGCAGGCGCGGGTTTGATCGCGAATGGGCCGGCGCAGGCTGACGCGTTCACCGCCCGCTACGCAACATCTCCACCGGCACATACTTGCCAATCTCGTATTTGCCAATCGCGGCCCGGTGCACTTCATCCGGCCCGTCAGCCAGACGAAGGGTGCGCTGCATGGCATACATGTAGGCCAGCGGGAAATCGCCGCTTACCCCTGCCCCACCATGTATCTGGATAGCCCGGTCGATCACGTTCAAGGCCACGTTCGGCGCCACCACCTTGATCTGGGCGATCTCGCTACGGGCCACCTTGTTGCCGACGGTGTCCATCATGTAGGCCGCTTTGAGCGTCAGCAGCCGGGCCATGTCGATTTCCATGCGCGAGTCGGCGATCTTGTCGACGTTGCCGCCCAAGCGTGCCAGTGGCCGACCAAAAGCAGTACGCTCCACCGAGCGCTTGCACATCAACTCCAGTGCGCGCTCGGCCATGCCGATCGAGCGCATGCAGTGGTGAATACGGCCTGGGCCCAGGCGGCCCTGGGCAATTTCGAAGCCGCGTCCTTCGCCAAGGATCACGTTTTCGTACGGCACCCGCACATTCTCGAAAAGGACTTCGGCATGACCATGGGGCGCATCGTCATAACCGAACACCGGCAGCGGGCGGACGATCTTCACGCCTGGCGTGTCGGTCGGCACCAGCACCATGGAATGCTGCTGGTGGCGTGGCCCTTCAGGGTCAGACAGGCCCATGAAGATCATGACCTTGCAGCGCGGGTCGCAGGCGCCGGAAGTCCACCACTTGCGGCCGTTGATCACCCACTCGTCACCGTCCCGTATGGCGGTAGCAGCCATGTTGGTGGCGTCCGAGGAGGCCACGTCCGGTTCGGTCATGGCAAACGCCGAGCGGATCTCGCCACGCAGCAGCGGCTCCAGCCACTGGCGTTTCTGCGCCTCGCTGCCATAGCGCACCAGTACTTCCATGTTGCCGGTGTCCGGCGCGGAGCAGTTGAACGGTTCCGGCCCGAGCAACGAGCGGCCCATGATTTCTGCCAGCGGTGCGTACTCCAGGTTGCTCAGGCCAGCGCCGTATTCCGACTCTGGCAGGAACAGGTTCCACAACCCTTCGGCCCGGGCCTTGGCCTTGAGCTCCTCCATGATTGCAGTGGGCTGCCAGCGGTCACCCTCGGCGACCTGGCGCTCGAACACGGCTTCGGCGGGGTAGACATGAGCGTCCATGAACGCAGTGACACGCTCGCGCAGTGCCTGGACCTTGGGCGAATAGGCGAAATCCATCTGGGCTACCTTCACAGTTCGGAGTACGTGGGGCAGAGCCTAGAGCAGCATTGCTCCATCCACCTAGTCTATTTTCCGCGTGTATAAACATTCATAACCGATATATGATCGGCCGATAATTCCAACAAAGAGCGGCGCCCATGAACCTTAGCAAGGTCGACCTCAACCTGTTCATCGTGTTCGATGCGATCTACACCGAAGCCAACCTGACCCGCGCCGGGCAGATCGTCGGCATTACCCAGCCGGCAGTGTCCAATGCCCTGTCGCGCCTGCGCGAAACCTTCAATGACCCGCTGTTCGTGCGTACTGCGCAAGGCATGGTGCCCACCCCCATGGCGCAGAACATCATCGGCCCGGTGCGCAACGCCCTGGCGCTGCTGCGGACCTCGGTGCAGGAAAGCCGCACGTTCAACCCGCAGCAGGCCAACAAGACCTTCCGCATCAGCATGACCGACCTGACCGAGGCGGTCATCCTACCGCCGCTGTTCCAGCGCCTGCGCCGCCTGGCGCCGGCCGTAATGATCGAGAGTTTCCTGTGCAAGCGCCGCGAGACCACCAAGGAACTCGCGGCCGGCCGCCTGGACTTTGCCATCGACGCGCCACTGAACACCGACCCGCAGGTGCGCCACATCAAACTGATGCAGGACCGCTATGTCTGCGCCCTGCGCCAGGGCCACCCGCTGGCCGACAGCAAGCTGAGCCTCGACAGCTACCTGGGCATGACCCACATCCATATCTCCAGCCGCCGCAACGGCCTGGGTTACGTCGACCTGGCGCTGGGCAAGATGGGTGTGCAACGCAAGGTCGCCCTGCGTTCGCAACACTACCTGATGGCGTCGCAGGTGTTGCAGCAGACCGACATGGCGATGACGGTTCCCGAGCGCTTCGCCCGTCGCCATCAGTTGCGTTATCAGGCGCTGCCGGTGGAGGTCCCTGCACTGGAAACTCACCTGTACTGGCATGAAAGCACCGACCAGGACCCGGCCAACCGCTGGATGCGCGAACAGATCACCGAATTGTGCGAGCGCGTGGTGGCAGAGGAAGAAAAGGCTCTGGAGCACGCCTGAAGGTGCCGGTGAGGTGCCATTAATGGCCCCTCACCAGGCAAAGTAGAAAATTCCATGAAAGATCTTCGATAGAGAATTTTTTTCTAAAACAATCGCGAATCGACCTGAGGGAAACGAAAAAAACACCGCTGCTGGCAGGTACGCTTACGTCAATGATCGCCGACTTCACGGCCACTGACACGGACCCGCCCTCAATGCCTAGCGCCCCACTCTACTTCGATTACGCCGCCACAACCCCAGTCGACGACCGGGTTATCGAAACCATGCTCGCCTGCCTGGGTAACCAGGCCAACTTCGGCAACCCGGCGTCCAGCGGCCACGCCTTCGGCCAGGCTGCACGGCACGCCGTGGAGCAGGCGCGCCAGCAAGTCGCCGAGTGCGTCGGCGCGCACGCCGAGCAGCTGGTATGGACCTCGGGCGCGACCGAGTCCAACAACCTGGCGCTCAAGGGTATTGCCCAAGGCATCGGCCAGCCCGGGCACCTGATCACCAGCCAGCTGGAACACAAGGCCGTGCTCGACACCGTGGCCGAGCTGGAACGCCAGGGCTGGGCCGTTACGCGCCTGGCAGCGGATGCCGAAGGCCTGATCCAGCCTGCAAGCGTGCAGGCAGCGTTGCGCGCTGACACCCGCCTGGTATCGCTGATGGCGGTCAACAACGAACTGGGCACGGTCACCGATTTTGCCGCGATCGGCGAGCAGGTGCGTGCCCACGGTGCGCTGCTGCACGTGGATGCCGCGCAGGCCGTGGGCAAGCTGGCTATCGACCTGCATACGATGGCCGTGGACCTGATGTCTTTTTCGGCGCACAAGGTCTACGGGCCAAAAGGCATCGGCGCGCTGTATGTCGGGCCGCGCGCCCGCGTGCTGATGCGTGCGCAGATGCACGGCGGCGGCCATGAGCAGGGCCTGCGTTCCGGCACCCTGGCGACCCATCAGATAGCGGGCATGGGCAGTGCCTTTGCCTTGGCCGGCCAACCTGGCGACAGCGAGCACCAGCGCCTTGAGCAACTGGCAAGACGCCTGCGCACAGGCCTGCTGGCCATGCCCGGCGTTACCCTGAACGGCTGCGCCAAGCAACGCATTCCCCATACCTTGAACCTGTGCATCGACAGCAAGGGCTTCAACAGCACGGCGCTGGCCGGCGAGCTGGCCTTGTCGACCACCTCGGCCTGCAACTCGGCGAGCAACGCTGCCTCGCATGTGCTGCTGGCACTGGGGCTGGATGAGCGTCAGGCTCGCAACAGTGTGCGTTTGAGCATCGGCCGTTTCAGCACCGAGGCTGACGTGGACAAGGCGCTCGAAGTGTTTGGCCGGGTGCTGGCGTCAGCATCGGCAGCACTGTGGTGACCACCTCGGCTGTTTTCGCCTTGCCTGACCTGCGTCTCAAGACTATTCGTACAGAGCCTAGAACAGGCGGCTGTCCGGCGTGAAATCCTCAACCTGGATTTTCGCGCTCTGCGCCTGCGGGTGCCGTGGGTTGAACAGGTAATTGGTGGTGCTGGGCATGATCGCGCTTGGCACCGGCAGCAGCAATGCCGAACAGTCATCCAGAAAGCGATTGCCCAGCGTACGGGTCAACTCAGGCTGAGCAGACCAGCCGGGCTGCAAAGCGGGCAACTGCGCCTGGGAAACCGTGTCGGGCAGTTCGATGCGCAGCAAGCGCATGGTGGTAGGGAAATCCTCGGGGTCGATCTCCAGGTGCACCAACACTTCCAGCATCGCCCCGGGAGGGCTGGTGGCGGCATACACCACCGGTCGACCCGCCTGATGCCAGCGGCCACTTACACGCAAGCCCCCCGTACCGCTCAAGTCTGCATAGGCGCTGATTCGCCACAAAATCACAGGCCATAGCCCTCGGCAATCTGCAGCAGCATTTCTTCGACCTGAGTGGTGCCTTGCTGGGTGGTGAGCATCTGCATCGGCGTCAGCCCCGAGAAGCGTTCCTTGGGCTTGGAAAGCCAGCGTTTGGCCTTGCCCGCTTCACCGAACACGGCCTCGGCCATGGCGGTGATGTGGGCCGAGCGGAACAGCCGATCGCTCTCATCCACGGTCAGCGGTTGGTCACGCTCGATACGGGATTTGAGGGTGCGCAGCGGAATGATCTGGTCGCGCTCCACCGGGGTGAGCACACCGCGTTCAGTCAGCTTTACCAACCAGGTGGCGGCAAAACCATCGGTGATGCGGGTGTGAATTTCGAAGTCGCTGGCAAGCTCGGGAATGTCCAGCAGCGCCTGCAGGCGCGCCCGGTACTCGTGGTAACCGTTGTCGCGAAGCACTTCGGCAAGCATGGCATGCTCCTTTTCGGCATTTGCCGACAAGTATGCGGTATATGCCGGGTCATTGCCAGTTTGCCTGGTCGGGCGGTCGACGTCAGGGCTTTGCCAGATTGACCGCCAGCATTGCCAGGGCCGCACAGCGGCCCCGGAAACCTCACAGAAAGGTGAACACCTGCGATGCCGGCAACCGCGACTTGTTCAGCCCGGCGTTGAAATCCGCCTCGCTGCGGTAACCCAGGCTCAGGATCACCACACTGGTGAACCCACGCTCACGCAAACCCAGTTCGGCATCGAGGACCTTACTGTCGAAGCCCTCGATCGGCGTGGCATCCAGCCCATGCGCCGCCGCACCCAGCAAGGCAGTACCCAGCGCCAGGTAGGTCTGCTTTTCCATCCAGTGCTGCACATCCTTCTGGTCGAAGCGGTGCAGGTTGACGTAGTGGCGGCGGCTCTGGTTTTGCCCGGCGCGCGCTTGCTCATCACGGAAACGGCCATCGGCGGCCTCTTGATCGAGCACGGCGTTCAGGTGTTCTTCAGTCATCTCGGTACGGGTGCAGAACACAATCACGTGCGAGGCATCGAGAAGCTTCTGCGTGTTGTAGGCATAACCCTCAGCAGTGCTCTTGGCCAGGCGGGCCTTGCCTTCGGCCGTGTCGGCGACGATGAAATGCCAGGGCTGGGAATTGACCGACGACGGGCTGTGGCGCAGTTGTTCGAGCAGGGCATCGACAGTGGCCTGGGGAATGCGGCGTGAGGCATCGTAAGCTTTGGTGGTGTAACGGCGCTTGGCCAGCGATACGGTATCCATGCGACAACTCCGGAGTGAACAGTGGGTTTGCCGGGCATCTTATCTTTCCAGCAAAAAAGAAAAAGCGGCACAATGTAACAACACTTTCATCCCTGGAATGAAAATGCTGCGCATCACCGACCTCGAACTGTTTGCCCGCAGCAGCGTGCTGGGTAGCTTCACTGCCGCTGCCCACGAAGCAGGCCTGCTGCCAGGCCAGGTGGCGGCCGCGATCAAACGCCTGGAGCGCGACCTGGATGTACGCCTGTTCGCCCGCACTACCCGCAGCCTGCGCCTGACCGCCGAGGGCGAGCGCTACCTGCCAACCGCGCTGAATGTGCTGGAAAGCCTGCGCCAGGGCCATGAAGATCTGCATGGCAACCCCAACAGCTTGCGCGGCACCCTGCAGGTATCGGCCCCTTCCGACATGGGCCGCAACATGCTGCTGCCCTGGCTCAGCGCCTTCCGCCGCGACCACCCGGCATTGCAACTGCGCTTCTTCCTCTCCGACCAGATGGCCGACCTCAACCGCGACCCTGTGGATGTGGCCATCCGCTATGGCCTCAACCAGGATGCCAACTACATCGCCCTGCCACTGGCCGAATGGAACCGCCGCGTGCTGGTGGCCTCGCCCGACTACCTGGCCCGCCACGGCCGCCCGCTCACCCCCGACGCGCTGCAACAGCATGCCTGTCTGCTGTACATGCAGCACAGCCGGGTGTACGACAAGTGGCAGTTGGGTAACCGCATCGTGCAGGTGCGTGGGCCGCTGGTCAGTGACGATGCCGACGTCATCCGCCGCCTGGCCATCCAGGGGGAAGGTATCGTCTACAAGTCGTGGCTGGATGTCAGCGCCAACATCGCGGCCGGTGAACTGGAAATCGTCCTGCCCGAATTGATCGGCGAGCCTACCCCGCTGGCCTTGGTCTGCCCTCATCGCAAGCAGCTCACGCCTGCCGTGACGCAATTGCACCTGTGGCTACGCGAACGCTTCGAGGCCCTGCGCGCCCGGGCCCTGACCAACGGCTGCACAATCGTTCCAGACTGAGCCGGGGGCGTTGCGCTAAGGTAGCCATTTACCCCACGGTACTCGTCCATGAGCAACTGGATCGACTTCAAACAAGACGCCGACACCGGCATCGAGTCGGTCCGTGCGCATTTTGTCGGCCATGCCTATGACCCCCACTGGCACGACAGCTTCCTGGTCGGCGTGACCGAGCAGGGCGTGCAGCAGTTCAACTGCCGCCGGGTGCGCCACCGCAGCACGCCGGGGCAGGTATTTTTACTTGAGCCTGGCGACATCCACGATGGCCTGGCGCCCACCGAAGAAGGCTTCACCTATTCGACGCTGTACCTGGAGCCCGCCTGGCTCGACCAACAGCTGCGCGCGCTGTACGAGCACGCGCCGGGCGACAGCCTGCCCAGCTTTGCCGACACCCTGTGCCACGACGAACGCCTGGCGCGGGCCACCGCCCTGGCCTTCCGGGCCGTGCATGACCAGGACTTGCGCATCGTCAGGCAAACGGCCATGGACGATCTGCTGGCCTGCCTGACCCGCCACCTGCACTGGCGCCGCCGCATCAACCCCGACCCGCGCCTGCCGCTGACCGCACAGCGCGCCCGGGACTTCCTGCATGCCAACCTGGAACGCGACATCGGCCTGGAGGACCTGGCCCAGGCCTGCGGCATCGACCGCTTTCGCCTGACGCGTGCGTTCAAGGCGGCGTTCGGCATTGCACCCCATGCCTACCTGATCCAGCTGCGCCTGGCCCGCGCGCGGCGCCTGCTTGCCCAAGGCCAGACACCTGCCGAAGTGGCCGTGGCGTTGGGCTTTGCCGACCAGAGTCACCTGGGGCGCTGGTTCCGCCGCGCCTACCAGTTGACCCCGGCCGACTACCGCAGGCGCTGCTCAAACCTTCCAGACTGAGTGCCGGCGGGCAGCGAGCATGGTGCTTCGATGTTACGGAGCCCATGAACCATGTCTGAGTCGTTGTTGCCCTTCATTCTGTTTGCCCTGGTATCCAGTATCAGCCCGGGGCCGACCAACCTGTTGATCCTGGCCCATGGCGCCCACCGGGGCCTGCGCGCAAGCCTGGCGCCGATCGTGGCGGCGTGTGGCGCGGCTGCAGCCATTGTGCTGCTCGTCGGGCTGGGGCTGGGCGAACTGCTGCTGCGCTACCCCCTGGCGCAACAGCTGATGAGCTGGGCCGGGGTGCTGTGGCTGAGCAGCCTGGCGTGGAAGATGCTGCGCAGTGCCGCCGCCCCGCTCCACGCGGCCACGGCACAAGGCTTCAGTGCGCTCAGTGCGGCCTCGTTGCAGGTGGTGAACCCCAAGGTGTGGTTGATGGCCGTGGCGGTGGTCGGGGTATTTGCCGCGCCGTCGTTGCCAGTGTGGCAGTTGGCGCTGGTGTTTTGGCTGATCGCTCTGCCGAGCATGGCCGCGTGGGCGGTGTTGGGGGTGGGGAGCGCCCGGTGGCTGCAGGCACCGGGGCGGTTGCGGGTGTTCAACCAGGTATTGGCGGGGGTTTTGTTGATATCGGCATGGGCTGCCGTATTGGCCTGAGCCTCTACTTGACCGACAAGGGGCCTGAGCGGCCTCGGCTCAACGTGTCAACGCCTCGCGAAAACGCCGGGTACTGGCAACGGCCAGTACCAGCCCGACCACTGCCACGCTGCCGCCCACCAGGCCGATATCCGCCACGTTCATCTGGCTGCTGACGATACTGCCCAGCAGCGCACCACCGCCAATGCCGATGTTGTAGATACCCGAGAACAGCGCCATGGCCACATCGGTGGCGTCGGACGCCAGCTTCAGGGTCTTGGACTGCAACGCCAGGCTGAAACTGAGAATGGCCACGCCCCAGAACATGCTCAGCACTGCGAACACATAGAAGTTGCCCGACAGCGGCAACATCAGCAACAGGCACGCGGCGAGTACCCCGATCGAACCCACCAGGAAGCCATGCGGGAAGCGGTCGCTGTAACGGCTGAACAACAACGAACCAAAAACCCCGGCACCGCCGAACAACAGCAGCAACAGTGTGGTGCGGTCGCCGCCGATCTGCGCTACGTGCAGGGCGAACGGCTCGATATAGCTGTAGGCCGTGAACTGCGCGGTAATGACCAGTGTCACCAACAAGTAGGTAATGACCAGTGCCGGGCGCTTGAACAGGACCGGCAGGCTGCGCAACGAACCGGAGTTCTGGCTGGGCAGCAGCGGCAGCGATTTCATCAGGCACAGCATGGTGGCTAGCGCTACCCCGCCAATGCTCAGGAACGTGATGCGCCAGCCCAGTGCCTCGCCCACCACACGGCCCAGCGGGATGCCCAGGACCATGGCCAGGGTAGTACCGGTGGCCAGCAGGCCCAGCGCCTTGGCCTGCTGGCCCGGCGGCGCCACACGCACCGCCAGCGAAGCGGTGATGGACCAGAACACCGCATGCGCCAGGGCAATGCCGATGCGGCTGACCAGCAGCATGGCGAAGCTTTGCGAAAGCCAGGACAGCAAGTGGCTGACAATGAACACCAGGAACACGAACAGCAGCAGACGCCGCCGTTCGATGTTGCGGGTCAGCAACATCATGGGCAACGAGGCCAGCGCCACGATCCAGGCATAGATGGTCAGCATCAGGCCGACCTGGGCAGTGCTCATGTCGAAGCTGCGGCCAATGTCACTGAGCAGCGCCACCGGGACGAACTCGGTGGTGTTGAAAATGAAGGCCGCCAAGGCCAGGGCGATGACGCTCAGCCAGCTGCCGCTGCCCGTTGTGGGCGGCAGGTGTGTGGGTATGGGTCCGTTCATGGGTGGAAACCGCTTCTCCGCAGACAAAGCAACAGGTCGCACGCCAGCCACCCGCTTGCAGGGGGGCCAACGTACGTTTTGTTATGGATAGGAATGCCCGGCATGGTACGCGTCAAGCTGGGGCCTCACAACCGCAGGGCAGGCAGAAGGAGTACCATGCGCGCTTTGTGTGAAACGCGCGTGCAACAAGGAGCCCGATCCGCTCATGGACAAGCAGCACCCCCAGCAGCAGTGGCAGCAGGCAGTCATCGCCTATGCCCAGGCCGTCAACGACTACGTCGCGCAGGGCCGTGCGCACGGCTGGGACAACCTCGAAGAGCCGCAGGCACCCGCCACCGAACACCTGCTCGACGCCTGGCTGGCAGCCCTGCAGGCAGCCAACCGCCCTGGCATGGACGAACCGCAGCGTCAGGCATTTCGCGAGGCCTGGCCACCCGCACACCACCCCTTGATACCTATGCTCGAAGACCACGGCCAAGGCATCAGCCATGTCCTGCTGCTGGAAGATGGCAGCCTGCTGGCCCGCATCGGTATGCCTTACGACAAGGGCCAGGTGGTGCGTATCGACCACCATGGGGTAACCCCGGTCATCGGCATCGAACACTTTGGCCGCTGCCCCGCGCGGCGCTACTTCGCCCTGGCCAATGCCGAGGGCGTGCGTGTGACCGATGGCTGGGGCGGCCCGCAAGTGCAACGCCTGGCCTGGCCCACGGGGCTGGAGGGGTTGCCGCCAGGTTACCCGTTCGAGCCGTTCGACCTGCCGCCCACACCGACCGCGTTGATCCCCTTCCCCGATGGCCAGCGAGTACTGCTGGTGAGCGCCGAAGGTATCTTCGTGCTGGCCACTCAAGGTGCGACTCGCCTGCTGCCACAGCAGGCACGCGTGCTCGAAGAGCTGGCCGAGGGCACCGACCCGGACGACATCAGCCTGGGGCTGAGCATGGAGCATGGTGCGGTGTCGGCGGATGGCCGGCTGATCGTCGTGGGTGAGCAAGGCAGCCGACATCTTGTTCTGGACGAACGACTCAAGCCGCTGGCGCACATCGGCCCGGGCAGTGAATACCCGCACTTTGCCTTGTTCAACCGCGCGGGTGACCAGTTGATCGTCAATGCCTGCCATTTCTACAGCGGTGCCACGCTGGCCGTGAGGGTGGCAGACCTGCACGGGCTGGATACCGATTACTACAGCCAGGACCCGCGTACCCCGCTGGTGCAGGATGGCGCAAGGGTGTATGCGGGGGTTGCGCGCGATGGCGAGTACATCGTAGGGGATGCCTATGGCTACCTGCGGGCGTTTGGCGAAGAGGGTACCGAGCATTGGCAGCATTACCTGGGCTCGACCATCAGTGCGATGGATATCAGCGCCGACGGGCAAACGCTGGTGGCGGCGAGCCATGCGGGGGTTATTTCGGTGATTGCGCTGGATAGCGGGCGGCCCGAGTGGCAGATCGGTACCGGGGCGCACGGCGAGGTGCGGCGATGGTTGTTCTGGAAGGGCTGGGACAAGCCGATGGCCTGGTAAAACGGCTGCATCGGTGCTGCCTGTGCGGGCCCCACCGCGCGCAAGCCCTACATCACCCCTGTGTAGGAGCGGGCTTGCCCGCGAAGAGGCCCGTACAGGCAACCGATCCATCAGCCCTGTAACGTGGCCATGTCGATCACGAACCGGTACTTCACATCCCCGGCAATCATCCGCTCATAGGCCTGGTTGATGTTGCGGATATCCAGCATCTCGATATCGCAACGGATGTCGTGCTCGGCGCAGAAGTCCAGCACTTCCTGAGTCTCGGCAATCCCCCCGATCAACGACCCCGCCAGCACTCGGCGCTTCATCACCAGATTGGCCGCATGCAATGCCGGGTCGATCGGTTCGATCAGGCCGACCAGGATGTGCACACCGTCGAACTTCAGCGTTTCCAGGTACGGGTTGAGGTCGTGCTGCACCGGAATGGTGTCGAGCAGGAAATCGAAACGACCGGCAGCGGCGCGCATCTGCTCGGCATCGGTGGAGACGATCACATGGTCGGCCCCCTGGCGACGCGCTTCCTCGGCCTTGGCTTGGGAGCGCGTAAACAGGGTCACTTCCGCACCCAGGGCCTTGGCCAGTTTGATGCCCATGTGACCCAGGCCGCCCATGCCGAGGATGCCGATCTTGTGGCCCGGGCCAACGCCGTGGTGCTTGAGCGGCGAATAGGTGGTGATGCCGGCACACAGAATAGGTGCAGCGCTGGGCAGGTCCATGCCGGCCGGTATGCGCACCACGAAGTGCTCGCTGACCACGATGCTGCTGGAGTACCCGCCCATGGTGTTGCTGCCGTCGACCCGGTCCGGGGTGGCGTAGGTCATGGTCGGGCCTTCGAGGCAATATTGCTCCAGGTCCTTGGCGCAGGCTTCACAGGTACGGCACGAGTCGACCATGCAGCCGACGCCCACCAGGTCACCGACCTTGTGCGCGGTGACCTTGTCGCCCACCGCCGTGACCCGGCCGATGATCTCGTGGCCCGGCATCAGCGGGTACACGGCAATGCCCCATTCGTTGCGCGCCTGGTGGATGTCGGAGTGGCACACGCCGCAGTACAGGATGTCGATGGCGACATCATCCGGGCGCGGGCTGCGGCGTTGGAACGTCATGGGGGCCAGGGGGCTGGTGGGGGTTTGAGCGGCATAACCGATGGCGGTATACATGCAGGGCCTCGCAGTGAAGTGAAACGATTCAGGCGACGCATTTTGCGCGTCGTTCGCCGCCTCGCCCACGGCTGATTCTCCGGCATGCATGCCTGATTCTACGAAGATACCAAGCCATAGCTGGCGCCACGCCCTCAATCTGCGATGATCAAGCTGTCTGATTCTCTGCCCTTGGTCCACCATGCAACTGACCCGTCACGTCGATGCCAATGCGCCGCTCTGCTCACTGATCCGCAGCCTCACCACGCGCCCGGGCTTCGTGCCCACCCTCCTGCCCCAGGTGCAGGTGTTGAGCTGGGACCACTATGTGGCCAGCAGCCCACAGATTTACGAACCCAGCCTCATGATCGTGGCCCAGGGCAGCAAGCTGGCACGCCTGGGGCCGCGTACCCTGGAGTACGGTGCAGGGCATTACCTGGTGCAGGCGTTGTCGGTGCCGTTCATGTGTGAAACCTTTGCCACCCGCGAGGCGCCGCTGTTGGGCGTGGCGGTGGGCATCGACCGTGGCGTGCTGGGCGAGTTGGTGCAGAGCATGGGCCTGGCACCGGACGCTGAAGTGCAGGCGCAAACCCCGCAATCGATGACCTCGGCGGCACTGGATGCACCCATGCGCGAAAGTGTGGAACGGCTGCTGCACTGCCTGCACGACCCGCTTGACGCCAAGGTACTGGGCCCGGCGCGCGTACGCGAGGTGCTGTATACCGCGCTGCGCGGCCCGCAGGCCGGTGTGTTGCGAGCACTGGTGGAGCAACAGGGGCACTTCGCCCGCATCGGCGCCGCCCTCGCCCACCTGCGCGAGCACTACGCCGAGCCGCTGAGCGTGGAGGCATTGGCCGCGCGGGCCAACATGAGCGTTTCGACCTTCCATGAACACTTCAAGCGCTGCACCGACATGGCGCCGATGCAGTACCTGAAGCGCTTGCGGCTACTCAAGGCGCAGCAGATGCTGATTGGCGAAGGCCTGGGCGTGGCACAGGCTGCGCACCGGGTGGGCTATCAGAGCACCTCGCAGTTCAGCCGCGAGTACAAGCGCCAGTTCGAACGCAGCCCGGGGGATGAACAGCCCTATCAGAGCTTGCCTGTGTAGCGAAGCCAGTTTATCAAGCCTGCCCACACACAGTGGTCGGCGCTTCATGTTTGCCGTTCGACCATGGCGATAATTGCGGCCTTGAGCTCAGCCTTGGCCTGCCCGGCCTCCAGTTCCCCTGCTGCAGCCGCCTGGGACAGTGCATCCGCTGCCCCCACCAGCAGGCGCATGCCGGCAACCCCTACATTGCCGCTGGGCGAAAACCCGGCCAAGGCTTCGCGGCACTTGTCCAGGAACGGCTGCTCGTACGCCCGCTTCAGCGCCTCCATTTCCGGCGACCCGGCCAGCGCTGCCGACACCCCAGGTATCTCCCGGCCCTGGCTCATTACGCAGTCCACGTAGGCCTCGGCGATCACCCGGGCGCGGCTGGCCAGGCTGGCTTCACAGCTGGCCAAGGCTCGCGCCAGCATCTGCGACTGACGCGCATCGTATTCCTGGTACAGCGCTACCAGCAGCCCGTTGCGGGTCTCGAAATGGTCGTAGACCACCGGCTTGGTCACCCCCGCCTGTTCGGCCAGGCGGCCCAGGCTCAAGGCATCGGTACCCTCCTCCCGCACCAATTGCCAGGCCATATCCAGCAACTGTCTGCGTCGGTCGTCGCGGCTCAGGCGCTTGCGGGAACGTGCTTGATCATCGCTTGACATCGATTACCTACCAAAAGTAACTTACTAAGCGTAACTTACCTGGAGTATATAACGCTTCAGGCTACCCTGCATCCTTGAATGGAGAGCCACCATGCACGCTCTGATCGTCGTCGGTCACCATGACCCGCAATCCCTCACCCACGCGCTGGCCCGGCAGGTTGCCGACGGCCTGGCCAGCGTCGGCCACAGCAGCGAAATCGCCGACCTGGCCAGCGAAGGCTTCGACCCCCGCTTCAGCCTGGCAGACCATGCCGTGCACCGCCGGCTGGCAGCACCGCCGGCCGATGTACTCAACGAGCAGGCACGCATCGAGCGCGCCGATGCCTTGGTGCTGGTCTATCCGATCTACTGGTGGTCGCTGCCGGCCTTGCTCAAGGGCTGGGTCGAGCGGGTATTCAGCAACGGCTGGGCGTTCGACTATGAAGGGGGCACCACGGTCAAGAAATTGCGCGGCATGAAGGTTCACCTGGTCGGCATTGCAGGTGCCGATACAGGCACCTTCGAGCGGCATGGCTATGGCGAGGCGATGCGCGTGCAGATCGAGCACGGCATCTTCGACTATTGCGGCGCAGAAGTACTCAGTTCCACATTGCTGGATGACAGCGAAGGGGCTGACCAACTTCCCCACTTGCACCACGCACACGCTTTGGGCAAAAAACTGTTTGCAGATTGCCAGGCCGCAGCCTGAACCGGCACAGTACCCCTGGTACGCTAGCTACACCGACGTGTTCGTACCGCAAACCGAACGCGCCGTGGGCAATGCGCCGCTCAAACCGGTGATCGGCAGCAACTACGAAACGGGCCTGAAGGGCGAACTGCTCGACGGCCGGGTCAACGCCTCGATCGCATTGTTCCGATACGACCAGGAAAACCGCGCCGTCACCGACGTAGCCTCGAGCTTCGCCTGCGATGGCTGGTACTGCTCCACCGCAGCGGGCAAGGTGCGCAGCCAAGGCGTTGAAGCCGAAATCAGCGGCGAAGTGCTGAGTGGCCTGCAGCTGTTCGCAGGCTACACCTACAACACCACCAAGTACCTCGATGACCCTGACGAGAAAGGCCGCACCTTCAGCCAGTGGACACCCAAGCACATGCTGCGTGCATGGGCCGATTACACCCTGCCACTGGACGGCCAGCGCTGGAGCACCGGCCTGGGCTTCACCACCCAGAGCCACACCCTGGGCTACGAGCGTACCTACACCGTGCCTGGCTATACCGTGTGGAGCGCACGCCTGGCGTACCAGCTAACCCCCGAAGTGAACCTTGCCGTCAACGCCAACAACCTGTTCGACAAGAAGTACTGGGTTGCAGGCTTCAACCAGCTCAATGGCAGCAACAACTATGGCGAGCCACGCAACTTCATGCTGACAGTGAAATACACCCCGCAGCTCTGACCCCGGGTCAGCCTGCCAGCGGCCACTGCGCCAAGGGCCAGTAAGCGCCCTTGCGTGACTCGTAAAGCGTGAAGTGGCGCGCGCTGAGGTAGAACTCCGGCGCGCTGCTGGCCTCGGGTGGTTGCCCGCGGTAATCCCTGGACAGGGTCAAGTGTGGCCGATACTCACGGTTGGCCGCCTCCACCCCCAACGGCAGCAGGGCCTGCTGCAAGCCGTACACCAGTTGCAACAGGGCTGGCGGTGTCTGCTGTGGCTCCAGCACCAGCGCGCCGGCCCGCTGCCACACCTGCAAGCGGTCAAGCAGAAGCCGCGGTGCCCTGGCCGGCAGCGCCAGTTGATCGACTGCCGCACAGATCGCAGGCACCTGGGCGGTATCTACATCACCGAGGAACAGCAGCGTGACGTGGAAGTTGGCCGCCGGCACCGGCTTGCCGCTGCGCAGGTTCAGCCCGCGCCGCCACTGGGCCAGGTCACGGCGCTGGGCGTCGCTGACCGGCAAGGCGAAGAACAGCCGCTTGAACGGGCTACCGCTGGGACGTATATCCTGAACCATACAAACTCCCTGACATGAAACGTTTGCGCAAGACGGTAGGGTATTACACCAATGTCGCCCCGCAGTTTCATAACAATAAGTACAAACTGCCCCCATGATTGTTTATGCTGGCGGGCTCATGCCATGGCGCATGACCATTTTTCGACAAGTAAACGTCCATGAAAATTGCACTCGTACTTATCTTCGCCCTCTCGATCGCCTATGTTCACCTGCGCGGTCGGGTTCGCCACAAGCTGACTCGCCAGCTGGGCGACCACTCCAGCTTCCTGGCCCCGATCAACAGCTTCCTGTACCTGTTCTCCAAACACCCGGCCAAGCCCTACCTGCCGGTCGAGGCCTTTCCAGAACTGAAACCGCTGCAGGACCACTGGCAGGAGATCCGTGAGGAAGGCCGCCAGTTGCTGCACGTAGGCGAAATCAAGAAATCCGACAATTACGATGACGTCGGTTTCAACTCGTTCTTCAAGACCGGCTGGAAGCGCTTTTACCTGAAGTGGTATGGCGAAAGCCACCCGTCGGCAATGGCTCTTTGCCCACGCACGACCGAGCTGCTGCAAGGCATCGGCACGGTCAAGGCCGCCATGTTCGCCACCCTGCCCCCGGGAGCCAAGCTGGTGCGCCACCGTGACCCGTATGCCGGTTCGTACCGCTACCACCTAGGCCTGGACACGCCGAATGACGACGGCTGCTACATCGACGTGGACGGCGAGAAATACGCCTGGCGCGATGGCGAGGGGGTGATCTTCGACGAAACCTACATCCACTATGCAGCCAACACCACCGAGCACAACCGCATCATCCTGTTCTGCGACGTCGAGCGCCCGCTCAAGTACCGCTGGGCAACCGCGTTCAACCGCTGGTTCAGCCGCAACGTGATGGCAGCTGCCGCTGCGCCCAACGACGCCAGCGACAAGACCGGTGGCATCAACCGCCTGTTCACCCGCATCTACAAGATCCGCGAGCGTGGCAAGGCGCTGAAGAAGCGCAACCGCATGCGCTACTACCTGGAAAAATGGGCAGTGGTCGCGGCGTTGGTGCTGGTGTTCATCTACATCTGAAGGCTGAAAGCAGGCCCCTGTACGAGTGGCCTGCGTTTACCCACCAAAGTACCGCCTCGCACGTGCCACGTTTCGACTAGCCTGAAAGCTCCACTCGCAACCACCCCAAGGTGAAGACGATGAGCATGATGGACTGGGACGCCTACCGTAAGCAGTTGATGGCCGGCATCGGCGATCTCAAGCAACTCTCCCCCGACACCGTAGCCGGCTACATGACCGCCAGCGGTGCAGGTGCCAAGACCAACCACCTGGATGCCAAGACCCGCGAGCTGATTTCCTTGGCCGTGGCTGTGACCACCCGCTGCGACGGCTGTATCGCCGTGCATTCGCAGCAGGCCGTCAAAGCGGGTGCCAGCCGCGAGGAAATTGCCGAGGCCCTCGGCGTGGCCGTGGCCATGAACGCCGGTGCCGCGCTGGTGTACTCCGCCCGTGCAATGGACGCGGTGGGCAAGGCCAACGGTTGAGCACAAACGGCGTCGCCGCCCTTGCGCGACGGCGCCGCGCCACCCAGACTGGGCGGCTCACCCCGCGCAGGAACCCGCATGATCCACATTCGCCCCATGACGCCGGACGATTTCGATCGTTTCTGGCCCACCTTCCAGGCCATTGTCCAAGCCCGTGAAACCTACGCTTTCGATCCGGCCCTGAGCTTCGAACAGGCGCGCCAGCTGTGGCTGGAGCTGCCCTTGCACACGCTGCTGGCCGAAGAAGATGGCGAGCTACTGGGTTCGTATTACCTCAAGCCCAATGCTGCCGGGCCTGGTGCGCATGTGGGCAATTGCGGCTACATGGTCTGCGAACAGGCGCGCGGCCGGGGCGTAGCGCGCTTGATGTGCGAACACTCGCAAAAGCTGGCGCGCCAGGAAGGCTTTCTGGCATTGCAGTTCAACTCGGTGGTAGCTAGCAACGAAGTGGCCGTGGCGCTATGGCACAAGCTGGGCTTTGAAACAGTCGGCCGTTTGCCCAAGGCCTACCGTCATGCCCGCCTGGGGCTGGTGGACTGCCTGGTGATGTACAAGTGGCTGGCGGATGAGCCGGTGGTGGAAAAGCCACCCCTGCTGATCGGGCGCAAGAACATCGAGGCACGGGTATCGCGGCGCCGCGGGCGCTAGCCATCTCAGGCAAGCCTGCCTTCCCGGCAAGCTCATCACGCTGGGGCCTGATGTTCTTGCCAAAGGGGTATCGGCACCCCAAGAACGCACAACCTGTTGTTTTTTCTCAGCATTCACAGCACGCCAACATTTGACGCCCCAGCATTTCAGTGGTCAGATGCGCGCCAGTTTCAGGTGCCCTGCGCCGCCGCGCGCAGGGTGAAACGGGAAACCGGTGCGTCGTGTTGCCCACGACAAGTCCGGTGCTGCCCCCGCAACGGTAAGCGAGCGAACCCTTCGAGATACCACTGTGCTCAAGCATGGGAAGGTGAAGGTTTCATGCCCCTCGCAAGCCCGGAGACCGGCCTGGAGCTTCACTTGGCAACCCGCGGTGGGCGGGCGCAGGCCGGAATCCGTGCGCGCGCCTGCCTGCATGGTTCGCCTTTGCGTGTTTTCCACCGGGATCCATTCATTCCTGCAGCAGTGGAACGACATGTCCCGTATGTTCAAGCTTCACCCCCTGGCGGCCTGCCTGGCCGTCGCCCTGCCGGCGCTGGCTGATGACCGCGACCCGCAACCTCTGGCCCTGCCTTCCACGGCCATCACCGACACCCAGGACAGCCGCGCCATCGACCTGGCCACGCCGACCCAGGCCGGCTCGCGCCTTGGCCTCAGCGCCCTGGAAACACCGGCTAGCACCAGCAGCATCAGCGAACGGCAGATTCAGCAGCGCAACAACATCACGGTGCAGGATGCAGTGACCCGCTCGCCGGGCATCACCTTCGTCGGCTCCCCGGGGGACGGCGGTACTGGCCTGTCTGCCCGCGGCTTTGCCGGCCACAGCTCGGTGATGACCCTGTTCGACGGCGCGCGCCTGTACACCGGTGCCGGCACCCAGACCTTCCCGGTCGACCCGTGGATGGTCGAACGCATCGAAGTGATTCGCGGCCCGGCCTCGGTACTGCATGGCGAAGGCGCCACCGGCGCAGTGATCAACGTGATCCCGAAAAAACCTTTTGCCGGCGAGGTGCGCAACCACCTGCGCCTGGGTTACGGCTCGTGGGACCGACAGCAGCTCGGCCTGGACAGCGGCGGCAGCCTCAGCGAGCGCCTGAGCTACCGCCTGACGCTGAACCAACAGGCCGGCAATGGCTGGGTCGACCGCACCACTTCACGTAGCCTGGCCCTGAGCGCCGCGCTGCGTTTCGATGCCAGTGATGACCTCAGCTTCACGCTGGCCCATGACCGCGGCGATGCACAACCTGCCAACTACTACGGTACCCCGCTGATCGACGGCCACTACCGCAGCAGCCTGCGCAAGAAGAACTACAACGTGCAGAACGACGTGCAGCAGTACGTTGATGAATGGACCCGGCTCACGACCGACTGGGCGCTGAACGACCAGCTCAGCGCCAGCAACCAGCTGTACTACATCAAAAGCCGCCGCCACTGGCGCAACGCCGAGGACTACAGCTGGGACACCGGGCGTGAGCAGCTGCTGCGCGGCAGCTACCTGGAGATCAAGCACAACCAGGAACAGTTCGGTGACCGCCAGACCTTCACCTTCGACCACAGCCTGTTCGGCCTGGCCAGCAAGACCGTACTCGGTGCCGAGTACAACAAGGTGCGATTCAACGTCGACAGCAATTCACCCTACAACGATGTGGGCGGCGACTACATCGACCCGTGGCAGCCACAGCCAGGCTGGTTTCATAGCGCCTCGCCGTTGCGGCCGCAAACGCTCTCGACCACCCATACCTTTGCCCTGTTTGCCGAAAACCGCCTGCAATTGAGCGACCGCCTGTCTTTGGTTACCGGTGTGCGTCGCGACCAGAACCACATCGACCGCGACAACCTGACCAACGACAGCCGCAGCGATCGCAGCCTGCAAGGGGGCAACTGGCGCGTCGGGCTGGTGTACGCACTCAACGACGACCTGTCGTTGTACGGCCAGTACTCGACCAGCGAGGACGGGGTCAACAACCTCATCAGCCTCAGCCCCGCGCAGATGAACTATGACCTGACCGAGGCGAAGCAGACCGAGGCAGGCCTCAAGCAGCGCTTTTGGCAGGGACGTGGCGAATGGACGCTTGCCGCCTACCACATCGTCAAGAAAAAGCTGCTGGTGGACGACCCGATCACGCACGAGAAGCAACAAGCCGGGCAGCAGACCTCCGATGGCCTGGAAGCGACGCTGGAGCTGGCCCTGGCCCATCAGTGGCAGGTATCGGCCAACGCATCGCTGGTACGCGCCAAGTACGACGACTTCGACGAAATGGTCGGCGGCATGCCGCAGGACCGGGCAGGCAACCGGCCGGCCAACGTGCCACGGCGTACCGCCAACCTTTGGTTGAGCAAAGGCTTCGGCCAGCAGGTGGAGGCCGGCATTGGGGCGCGCTATGTGGATGAGCGCTATGCCGATACCGCCAATACCCAGAGCGCCCCCGGGTACACCGTGGTCGATGCCAACATCGCCTGGCAGGTGTTGCCGGATGTGAAGTTGGGGTTGCAGTTGAACAACCTGTTCGATCGCGAGTATGTGCAGTCGGCGTTCAGCGGCCAGCAGTGGTTGATGGGGATGCCGCGGTCGTACTTCGCGACGGTGGATTACAGCTTCTGACCTGAATACCCCTTCACAGCACCGATGCACAAAAACCGCTACCAACCCTTCATCTGCTGGTTATAAGATAACGTTCTATATGAAATTCATTACTATTAGCGTCCACCCATGACAAGCGCCATCGCCACGCCCACTCTGATCACCCAGCGCCTGCAGAGCATCGATGCCCTGCGCGGCCTGGTGATCCTGTTCATGCTCCTGGACCATGTCCGCGAGACTTTCCTCCTGCACCGCCAGGTCGGCGACCCCATGGCCATCGACACCACGGAACCGGCGCTTTTCTTCAGCCGCACCCTCGCCCACCTGTGTGCGCCTGTGTTCGTCCTGCTGACCGGCCTGTCGGCCTGGCTGTATGGCGAGAAGCATCAGGGCCGTGGCGACGTCTCGGCGTTCCTGTTCAAACGGGGGCTGTTCCTGGTGGTGCTGGAGTTCACCCTGGTCAACTTCGCCTGGACCTTCCAGTTGCCCCCCAGCGTGATCTACCTGCAAGTGATCTGGGCCATCGGCGTCAGCATGATCGCCCTGTCGCTGCTGGTGTGGCTGCCGCGCGCCGCACTGCTCGCCCTGGGCGCCAGCATCGTCGCCGGCCACAACCTGCTCGACGGCCTGCACTTTGGCGTGGATTCAGCCCTGCATGTGCCGTGGGCAATCCTGCATGATCGCGGCTGGCTGGCGTTTTCCGAAAACCTGCACCTGCGCACGTCTTACCCGGTGCTGCCGTGGATCGGCGTCATCGCCCTGGGCTACGGCCTTGGCCCCTGGTTCGCCCGCGGCAGCGATGCCGGCCAACGCCAGCAACACCTGCTGGTGGCGGGTTTGCTCGCGCTGCTTGGCTTTGTCCTGCTGCGCATGTTCAACGGTTACGGTGAGGCACCGTGGAGCGGTTACCCAACCTTCATGCAAACCCTGATGAGCTTCTTCAACATCACCAAATACCCACCGTCGCTGCTGTTCCTGACCCTGACCCTGGGCTGCGGCCTGTTGTTGTTGCGCGCGTTCGAACGGGCCGGCCAGGCGCGCTGGATCACTGCCCTGGCGGTGTTCGGTGCGGCACCGATGTTCTTCTATCTGCTGCACCTGTATGTGCTGAAGCTGCTGTACCTGGCCTGCGTGGCGCTGTTCGGGCTCAACCATGGCGACTACTTCGGTTTCGACGGTATTGCAGCGGTGTGGCTGGGCGCGGTGCTGCTGGCGGTTGCGCTGTACCTGCCGGTGCGCGGGTTCGCCCGCCTGAAGCAGCGTCGCCGCGACATCCGTTGGCTGAAGTACTTCTGAAAAGCGTTTTCACCTGGCGGCGCGATGGTCTACCATGCGGGCCGCCGGTTTCCACCACGGAACTAACAGGGAATCCCAGGCCTGCCAATACAGGCCAATCGGAACTGCCCCCGCAACTGTAGGTGCCGAGCCTGCTCCATCGATGCCACTGGGCCTGCCGCCCGGGAAGGCCGGAGCCGGGCCGTGACGCACCAGTCAGGAGACCTGCCGGCCTACATTCACCAACCGGCGGGGTGTCCGGGATTGGCCATCCGTGTTGCCCCAGCCACCCGCTGGGGCTCGGCGATGCCTGTCCGTGCGTTCCTCACCAGAACTGTCCGATAGGAGATCGCCCAGCATGCTGCCCCGTTTCGCCACCCTGCTCGCGGGCCTAAGCCTCACTGGCCTGGCCCAGGCCGCTGCCACCCACTATCCGCTGACGGTCGACAACTGCGGCAAGCCGCAGGTTTTTGCCCAGGCGCCGCAGCGCGCCGTCACCATCGGCCAGGCCGGTACCGAGCTGCTCTATGCCCTGGGGCTGGGTGACAAGCTGGCGGGCACCTCGCTGTGGTTCAACAACGTATTGCCGGAATACCAGGCGGTGAACGCCAAGGTGCCGCGCCTGGCCGACAACGACCCCAGCTTCGAGGCGGTGGTCGGCAAGCGCCCGCAGCTGGTCGCGGCGCAGTTCGAATGGATGGTCGGTGCCCAGGGCGTGGTCGCCACCCGCGAGCAGTTCGATGAGCTGAAGATCCCCACCTACGTGCTGCCATCGGACTGCGAGGGCAAGGACAACCTGGTCGGTGCAGACGGCACCCGCCTGCAAGCGTTCCAGGTAGACAGCATCTACAAGAGCGTCAGCGAACTGGCCGAGATCTTCGACGTTCAGGACCGCGGCGCGGCCCTGAACGCCGAGTTGCAAGGGCGCCTCGACAGCGCCAGGGCACAACTGGCCGGCAAGGACCTGTCGGCAACTTCGGCGCTGTTCTGGTTCTCCAGCGCCGACCTGGACATCGACCCCTATGTGGCCGGCCGCCAGGGTGTCGCCGACTTCATGCTGCGCACCCTCGGTGTGCGCAACGTGGTCGAGTCCAGCGAAGAATGGCCAAGCGTAGGCTGGGAAACCCTGGCCAAGGCCAATCCGACCTGGCTGATCATCGCGCGCATGGACCGCCGCCGTTTCCCCGCCGACGACTACCAGAAAAAGCTCGAATTCCTGCGCAGTGACCCGGTAACCCGCAACATGGACGCGGTAAAGCACGACCGCATCATTATCCTCGACGCCGACGCCATGCAGGCCGGCATTCGCCTGTTCCGCGGCGTGCAGACGCTGTCCACGGCCTTCGCCAGCGGTAAAGCAGCCCCGTGATGATCCGCCTGTTACCCAGCATCGCGGTTGCCCTGGCCGCCCTGTTGGCCGCCCTGCTGGCCGGGACCGCCATCGGCGAAACCAACCTGTCGCCCAGCGTGGTCGGTCAGGTGCTGGCCAACCACCTGTGGCAAGCCGCCTACCCGGTGGACCCGATCGACGCCGGCATCGTCTGGAACTACCGCCTGACCCGCACCCTGGTCGCGGCCGCTTGCGGCGCTGGGCTGGCCACCTGCGGTGTCATCCTGCAGGCGATGTTGCGCAACCCACTGGCCGAGCCCTACCTGCTGGGGCTGTCTGCCGGCGCCTCGACCGGCGCGGTACTCGTCGGCCTGTTGGGCCTGGGTAGCCTGGCATTAAGCATGTCCGCAGGGGCTTTCATCGGTGCCGGGGCCGCATTCGCCCTGGTGCTGGTGCTGGCCCGCGCGGCCGGCCCGAGCAGCAACAATGCACCAGTCATCCTTGCCGGTATCGCCGGCTCGCAGCTGTTCAATGCACTGACCGCCTTCCTGATCACCAAGTCGGCCACCGCCGAACAGGCGCGCGGCATCCTGTTCTGGCTGCTGGGCAACCTGAGCGGCGTGCGCTGGCCTTCGGTGTGGCTGGCCGTACCGGTGGCGGTTTTCGGCTTGCTGGTGTGCCTGTGGCATGGCCGTGCGCTGGATGCCTTCACCTTCGGTGCCGATTCGGCCGCCTCGCTGGGCATCCCGGTGCGGCGCACCCAGTTGCTGCTGATCAGTTGCGCAGCGTTGGTGACGGCTGTGATGGTGTCCATTGTCGGCGCCATCGGTTTTGTCGGGCTGGTTATCCCCCATGCCCTGCGCCTTCTGCTCGGCCCCGGGCACAGCCGTCTGTTGCCCGCCAGCGCACTGGGCGGTGCGCTGTTCCTGATTGCGGCAGACATTCTTTCGCGCACGCTGATCACCGGCCAGGTGATCCCGGTGGGCGTGGTTACGGCGCTGATCGGTGCCCCCGTATTCGCGCTGATTCTGGTCAGCCGTCGGGGGCGCCCATGACCGCCATGGCAGCTGTTCGCATCCCTCCGCTGGCCTGCCATGGGCTGGGGCTGCAACTGGCCGGAAATACCGTGCTCAGCGATATCGACCTTCGCGTTGTCGCCGGTGAAACCCTGGGCATCGTCGGCCCCAACGGCTCGGGTAAGTCCTCGCTGTTGAAGTTGCTGGCAGGGCTGCGCAAACCCGCCTGCGGCAGCGTGCAGCTCCTGGGTGAGCCACTGGCACAGATGCCCCGCCGCCGTGTTGCCCAGGCGCTGGCGCTGGTCGAGCAACAGGCCGACACACTCGATGCGATCAGCGTGTTCGACGCGGTTGCCTTGGGCCGCACGCCGTGGCTCTCGGCCCTGGCACCGTTCTCCCGGCAAGACTGCGCCATCGTCGAGCAAGCCTTGGCCGACCTCGACGCCCAGCACCTGCGCACGCGCCTGTGGGGGTCGCTGTCCGGTGGCGAGCGCCAGCGTGTGCACATCGCCCGCGCGCTGGCCCAACGGCCGCAGGTGCTGCTGCTGGACGAACCGACCAACCACCTGGACATCCAGCATCAGCTGAGCCTGCTGCAACAAGTGCAGGCGCTGCCGGTTACCACCCTGGTGGCGCTGCATGACCTCAACCAGGCGCTGACCTGCGACCGTGTCGCGGTTCTCGACAAGGGCCGTCTCGTCGCCCTCGGCACCCCCTTCGAAGTGCTTACCCCAGAGCGCCTGCTAAGCACCTTCGGCGTCCACGCCCACTACCTCACCGACCCTTTCGACGGCGTGCGCATCCTGCGCTTTCGCGCCCCCTGAACCTGGTAGCCCTGCCCATGCTGTTGCGCCCTGTCGCCCTGCTGCTCGCCAGCACCCTGCTAGCCCCGACCGCACTGGCCGAAGTGCATGAAGTGAAAATGCTCAACCGTGGCAGCGACGGCGCCATGGTCTACGAGCCTGACCACTTGCGCATTGCCCCCGGCGACAGCGTGCGCTTCCTGCCGAGCCACAGCGGGCATAATGCCGCCAGCGTGGCGGGCCTGCTACCCACCGGTGCCGAACCGTTCAAGAGCAAGCTGAACCAGCCGTTCGAGCACACCTTCAGCGTGCCGGGCGTTTACGGTATCCAGTGCATTCCACACATGGCCATGGGCATGGTCATGGTGATCCAGGTCGGTGACGCGCCTGCAGCCGAATTGCCGGCCAGCTTGCCGGCGCGGGCCAAAGCCCGCTTTGCCGCACAGTTGCAAAAGCTCGAGGCCGGGCAGTGAGGCGGCTATTCGGGCCGCTCACTCCCTGGCCGGCTCCGCCCCGTTGCGAAGCATGGGCTTTACCGAGGATGGCAACTGGAACCTCCTCAACCGCAGTGCGTTCGACCCAGTGACCCAGGGCGCGATCTTCATCGCCAATAGGCACGTTCCCACAGGTCAGCGTAATCGCAACTGCATGTGCGTGGTCTGCCACACCGGGTCCTGCTCCACATCCACCACCGTGAAGCCTTGCCGCTCCCAGAACGCAATGGCACCTGGCAGAAACGGATGAGTATGCAAGTAAAGGCAGTCGAAGCCGGCTTGCATCGCCCGTTCGCGCAAGGCACCAAACAAGGCAGCAGCCAGGCCATGCCTGCGGTAGGCCGGCAACACGAACAGCCGCACCACCTCGACTACCCGCTCTGCGCGGTAATCAAGCTGGGCAAAGCGATGGTCATAGGGCAAGTAACCGATCACCGCAACCAGCCGCCCACCCTCACGGGCTTCCAGAAAGCAGCCGGCGCCGTCCAGGTAAGTGTCGGCGAAATGCGCCAGGTCACGCGGCAAGGGTGCGTTGGCGAGCATCGGAAAAAGCGCGCGGCGAGCGCTGTCGACAAACGCCAGCACTTCGGCAATGGCGTCACGCGCCACAGGTTGCAGGGTCCAGTTCGGCATCGGGCTGTTGCCAGTGTGGTTGGGAGCGTAGGGTTCTACCGCAGCGTGCCGCTCAAGGCAAATCACGGGGCTCGTCGCGGCAAGGCGGACATCGGTATAATCAGCAGTCTTCACTGCCCGACCAGGCCACACCATGCCTCGCCTCCCGAAGTTGCTGTTACCCCTGTTGCTGGCTGCTGCACTCACCGCCTGCGACCAGAAACCCTCCCGTGAAGATCAGATCCTCAGCCAGCTGCCGCTGCAGGACGCCTACACGCACAACATCGAGCGCATGTCCGCGCTGCTGGGCCGCAGTCATCCGCAGTTGTCGCAAGCGACCATCCAGGACGTACTGCGCAAGCACCTCACCGTCGAGGACCAGCGCCGGGACCTGTTCCGCCTGTACAGCGAAAAGAACTTCAGCGACGCCGAATTCGCCACCATCGTCGCCGCCACCCAGGACCCAGCCAAAGCTCGCGCCCTGGAAGACACCGAAGCCGGCAAACGCTTGAGCGAAAAACTCACCGCCCTGATGCGCGAAACCGCCCGCGATGTGAACGTGCAGGCCTTGGTCGAGCAGCGCATGCAACGGGTGGAAGACGAACTTGAGGCGCTGGACAATGCAGGCTCTTGAGCGCTGCTGGCCAAGGTAACTTCCGTTCAGCCGCCCTTTACGATCACCCGAGGTCAGGATTGACACACACCAAGCATGGATTGCGCCTGGATCTACGTACACTCATTCTGGTGCTCTGCGCCCTCACCGCAGTGGTCATGCTGTGCGCCAGCTATTTCGCCAGCTACCGGGTGCAGCGCCAGCTATTGATCGACAATGCCCTGGAAGCCAACCGGGTGTATGCGACAAAGCTGGCCAGCATCACCGAAACCTTCATAGGCAATGCCTTGCAGCAACTGATGTTCAGCGCCAGCGTACAAAGCCGGCAGTTGAGCGATGCCGCTGCGCTGCAGGTGGAAAGCGACCGCGTACTGGGCCAGAGCATGGCCTTCAACTCCACCTTCGTGATCGATGCCAACGGTGTACTGCTGGCAGTATCCCCCGCCCCGCTACGCCACCTGGTCGGCACCCACGTGCAGTCACCCGGCGCCCTCGAAGCCCTGCACGAACGCCGTCCACTGGTTTCCACGCCCTACCTGTCGGCGGCCGACAACCTGGTGGTCGCGCTGTCGCAACCCATTTTCGATCGCAACGGCCGCTACCTGGGGTATGTCGGTGGCAGCCTGTACCTGCGTGAACGCAACATCCTCAACAGCCTGCTGGGCGAGCATTTCTACAAGGACGGTTCGTACCTGTATGTGGTCGACCGCAACCGACGCCTGCTGTACCACCCCCATAGCGAGCGGGTAGGCACGGTGGTGGAGGGCAATGCGCTGATCGACCAGATGGCGAAACTGGACAGTGGTACCCGGCAGCTGACCAATAGCCTGGGCGTGGAAATGCTCGCTGGCTTCGCCACTGTGCCCAGCGCCGGCTGGGGCGTGGTAGCGCAGCAGCCCTTGGTGCAGACGGTGGCGCCGTTGCACCACCTGGTGCTGAACGTGATCGCCAGTTCGGCGCCCTTGGCGCTGGTTGGCAGCCTGCTGCTGTGGTGGCTGGCCCGTACCATCGCCCGCCCGCTGTGGAAACTCGCCGCCGGTGCCCGCACGATGGACCGCGCCGGTACCGCCGAGCATTTGCATCAGGTGCGGGCCTGGTACTTCGAGGCGGCCGAGCTCAAGCGCGCGTTGCTGTTCAGCCTGAACTTGCTGCAAGAGCGTATCGGCCGGCTCAATCGGGACGCCCAGACCGATCCGCTGACCGGCCTGGGCAACCGCCGCAGCCTGGAAATCAGCCTGTCGTTACTGGAGGCTGAAAACCGGGAGTTTGCAGCCATTGCGCTGGATATCGACCACTTCAAGCGGATAAATGACAGCCATGGACACGACGTGGGCGACCAGGTGCTGCGCCAGCTGGCGGAGCTCATGCGCCGTTGTTGCCGCGAGGGCGACCTGTTGTGTCGCACCGGTGGCGAGGAGTTCCTGATTTTGCTGCCTGGGGCCACCCTGAACGTGGCGGCCGCGGTGGCCGAACGGTTGCGTGTGACCGTACAGGAGATGCCAGTGGAATCGGTGGGCGCCGTGACGATTTCGCTGGGAGTGACGCACTGGGATGGCGAGACTCACGGTGAGCCCATGAACGCACTGGGCGAGGCTGACCGGGCGCTTTACCGGGCCAAGCAAGAGGGGCGCAACCGGGTCGCTTTTGCCTGAACGTCTTGTGTTGTCCCCATTGGGCGGGCTTGCCCGTGAAAATGCCGGTACAGGCTACGATGATTCGGTGGCTTGTAACAATTCCTGTCATAAAACTGCAGCGTTTCAGTCATAGGATTGACCCCGACCTGACATTTTTTCTTCATGGATGAGCGTCTCATGCGTCGTGTGGTTTTCAATCAGAAAGGTGGCGTCGGCAAATCCAGCATCGCCTGCAACCTCGCCGCTGCCAGCGCCGCCGAGGGCTACCGAACCTTGCTGGTCGACCTCGACCCGCAGGCCAATGCCACCTTCTACCTCACCGGGCTGGTCAACGACACCATTCCACCCGGCATCGCCGACTTCTTCCGCCAGACCTTGTCGCCAGTTACCGCCGCCGGCAAGAAGCACCGCGTGGCAATCACCGAAACCCGCTACAACAACCTGCACCTGGTCACCGCCAGCCCAGACCTCAGCGACCTGCAAAGCAAGCTGGAGAGCAAGTTCAAGATCAACAAGCTGCGCAAGTTGCTGGTGGCACTGGAGGAGGACTATGAGCGGATCTACATCGACACCCCACCCGCGCTGAATTTCTACACCTTCAGCGCGCTGGTGGCGGCCGAGCGTCTGTTGATTCCGTTCGACTGCGACAGTTTCTCGCGCCAGGCCCTGCACAGTGTCATGGCCGAGGTCGAAGAACTGCGCCAGGACCACAACCCCGCGCTGCAGGTGGAAGGTGTGGTGGTCAATCAGTTCGCCGGCCGCACCGCGCTGCACCAGACCCTGGTTGAGCAGCTGCGCAACGAAGGCATGCCGGTGCTGCCGGTGTACCTGAGCAGTTCGATCAAGATGCGTGAATCGCACCATGCCTCGGTGCCATTGGTGCATTTGGCGCCGCGGCATAAACTTGCCCTGGAGTTCATCGATTTGCTGGATGTGCTTGAGCGTGCGGCCTGACAGGCCATTGGGGGCACTCCGGCTGTAACCTGCTGCACCGGTCGAATCAGGTATACCGAGGTCGCCCTCGACAAAGCGCCTTGCAGCGCTCGGCTATCTACTGGCAAGCACAATAACGATGGCGCGGCCCGACTGCGCCACTTTCAACATGGCTGCCAAAGGAAACCGGAGAGCACCCGCATGTCCGCACATCATGAGGTATCCCCCGCCACCCTGCGCAGGGTAATTGCCGCTTCGGCCATCGGCAATTTCGTCGAATGGTTCGACTTCGCCGTGTACGGCTTTCTCGCCACGCTGATCGCCAGCCAGTTCTTCGCCAGCGAAGACGCCAGCGTGGCCTTGCTCAAAACCTTCGCGGTATTCGCCGTGGCCTTTGCGCTGCGCCCTTTGGGCGGCATCGTCTTCGGCGCCTTGGGCGACCGCCTGGGACGCAAGCGCATCCTGTCGCTGACCATCTTGCTGATGGCCGGCTCCACCACGTTGATCGGCCTGCTGCCGACCTACGCCAGTATCGGCCTGGCAGCCCCGGCGCTGCTGACCCTGGCCCGCTGCCTGCAGGGTTTTTCTGCCGGCGGCGAATATGCCGGGGCCTGCGCCTACCTGATGGAGCACGCGCCTGACGACAAGCGTGCCTTTTATGGCAGCTTCGTGCCTGTGTCGACCTTTTCCGCCTTTGCCTGTGCGGCAGTGATCGCTTATGGCCTGGAAGCCAGCCTGTCGACCGAGGCGATGAATGCCTGGGGTTGGCGCATTCCGTTCCTGATTGCCGCACCGCTGGGACTGGTCGGCCTGTACCTGCGCTGGCGCATGGAAGAAACCCCGGCGTTCCGCGAAGCCGTCGCCCAGGGCAAGGAGCACGAGCATTCACCGCTGAAGGAAACCCTGCGCCACCATGGCCGGGTCATTCGCAACCTGGGGGCGTTCATTTCGCTGACCGCGTTGTCGTTCTACATGTTCACCACCTACTTCGCCACCTACCTGCAACTGGTCGGCAACCTGACCCGTGCGCAGTCACTGCTGGTGACCACCGTGGCCCTGCTGTTCGCTGCCGTGGGCTGCCCGCTGGCCGGGGCATTTTCGGACCGGGTGGGGCGGCGCAAGACCATCGGTTTTACCTGCCTGTGGGTGATGCTTTGCGTGTTCCCGGCGTACTGGCTGGCCAGCTCTGGCTCGATGTCGGGTGCGCTGCTGGGGGTGATCCTGCTCGCGGTGGGGGCGTTGTGCAGCGGCGTGGTTACCGCAGCATTGCTGTCGGAAAGCTTCCCTACCCGTACCCGCTACACCGCTTCGGCGATTACCTACAACGTGGCCTACACGCTGTTTGGCGGCACAGCACCGCTGGTGGCAACCTGGCTCATCGGACAGACCGGCAGCAGCCTGGCACCGGCGTTCTACCTGGTGGTGATTGCGCTGGTGGCGTTGGTGGGCGGGTTGGCGTTGCCGGAAACGTCGCGGATTTCTTTACATGAGGACGTAGGCGTGGACGGTGTGCGGGCTGGAGCCCGAAGGACCGTTTAAGCGTTCTGGGGCTGCCTTGCAGCCCCACATTCACAAATGTCTTCCTGCTGCCTTTCACGCCAATCCCCTTGAAGAAGTTCGATAATCGCCCACTTTCCCGGTGCGACGACCTTGTCCAATTGACGGAACTAACCAGTCAGTACAAAACTACGGGCATTCAACAACAACAAAGCGATGCCCGTCATGAAGCCCCTTATTCTCGTGCTCAACGGCCCCAACCTGAACATGCTGGGCACCCGCGAGCCTGCCCAGTACGGCCACGAAACCCTCGCTGACCTGGCTCAGGGATGCGCCGATACTGCCCAGGCCCACGGCCTGGAAATCGAATTCCGCCAGACCAACCACGAAGGCGAACTGATCGACTGGATCCACGCCGCCCGTGGCCGCTGCGCGGGCATCGTGATCAACCCTGGCGCCTGGACGCACACCTCGGTCGCCATCCGCGATGCCCTGGTGGCCAGCGAACTGCCGGTAATCGAGGTGCACCTGTCCAACGTGCACAAACGCGAGCCGTTCCGTCACTTGTCGTTCGTATCGTCCATCGCCGTCGGTGTCATTTGCGGCCTGGGCAGCCACGGCTACCGCATGGCGCTGAGCCACTTCGCCGAGCTGTTGCAGGAGCGTGCGGCATGAGCCAGCAAGCCATCCTTGCCGGCCTGATCGGCCGCGGCATCCAACTGTCACGTACCCCGGCCCTGCACGAACACGAAGGCGACGCCCAGGCCCTGCGCTACCTGTACCGGCTGATCGACGCCGACCAGCTGCAACTGGACGACAGCGCCCTGCCTGGCCTGCTCGAAGCCGCGCAACATACCGGTTTCACCGGGCTGAACATTACCTACCCGTTCAAGCAGGCAATCCTGCCGTTGCTCGACGAGCTGTCCGACGAGGCCCGTGGTATCGGCGCGGTAAACACCGTGGTGCTCAAGGACGGCAAGCGCGTCGGCCACAACACCGATTGCCTGGGCTTTGCCGAAGGCTTGCGCCGTGGCCTGCCCGACGTTGCACGGCGCCAGGTGGTGCAGATGGGTGCCGGTGGCGCTGGCTCGGCCGTGGCCCATGCCCTGCTGGGTGAAGGGGTAGAACGGCTGGTGCTGTTCGAAGTGGATGCGACCCGTGCGCAGGCGTTGGTGGACAACCTGAACACCCATTTCGGCGCGGAGCGCGCCGTGCTTGGCACCGACCTGGCCACAGCCTTGGCCGAAGCGGACGGGCTGGTCAACACCACGCCGGTGGGCATGGCCAAGCTACCGGGCACGCCACTGCCGGTGGAGTTGCTGCATCCCCGCCTGTGGGTGGCAGAGATCATCTACTTCCCGCTGGAGACCGAACTGCTGCGCGCGGCCCGGGCACTGGGCTGCCGCACGCTGGATGGCAGCAACATGGCGGTGTTCCAGGCGGTGAAGGCATTCGAGCTGTTCAGCGGGCGGCAGGCGGATGCGGCGCGGATGCAGGCGCACTTTGCCAGTTTCACCTGATAGAAAAGTGTTGGCTTCTTCGCGGGCACGCCCGCTCCCACAGGTACTGCGCAAACGTTACTGATTGCACTCTCCCTGTGGGGCATGCCCGCGAAGAGGCCGGTACAGGAGAATCACCCTTTTTCATCCAGCAAAGCCTGTATCACCTGTTCCTGCCCACCATAATCCCCCTCGCCAAAGTGCACATGGCGTACCTGCCCCTTGCGGTCGACAAAGTAATGCGCCGGCCAGAACTGGTTGCCCCAGGCATTCCACACCTTGTAGTCATTATCTACCGCCACCGGATACCCGATACCCAACCGGGCTACCTTGTCCTGCAAAGTCGCCACATCATGCTCGTAGTCGAACTCGGGCGTGTGCACCCCCACCACCACCAGCCCTTGATCGGCATAGCGCCGCGCCCAATCATTCACATGCGGCAGGCTGCGCCGGCAGTTGATGCAGTCCCAGGTCCAGAAGTCCACCAGCACCACCTTGCCCTTGAGCCCCGGGGCATCCAGGGGCGGCGAATTCAACCACTGGCTGGCGCCCGCCAGCGATGGCATGGCGCCGTAGCTGTCGCGTGCCTTCAGGTGCCCCGCCAATCCAAGCCCCGTCAGCGCCAGCGCAAAACCACCTGCCTTGAGCATCCGGCGCCGATCAGTTTTCATGGCAACCGTCCGTGGCATAGGTGAGGTACTGCACGCTTTGCCGCTGGCCATGGGAGTCAAGGTAGTCCATTCGGGTATTCACCAGGCCACAGGCATTGCGCTGATCATCCTGCACCGACAGCACTCTCTTCACATCCAGAGGCTCATCGTAGCGGTACTGCATGACCCCACCATCCTGCATCGGGGCAGTGGCGGCCTGGGCAGCGATGGCGCCGAAGCTGAGCACGGCGAACAGGCTGGCGCTGGCGATAGTCTTGACGTTCATGGCTTCTCTCCTGGGTAACACTTAGGGGTGGGGAGTGTTGCTCCCCGGTCGAGAGCCATTTCACGTCAGCCAGGTATCCCGCATGTGTCGCCCAACGTTGTGATGTGCCTCCTGCTGTATCCCTACCCGTGCCAGATACACTGCAATACAAACTCCCGCAGGCAAGGGCGAACGCGCTCGGTACACTGCGCCCAACCCACTTTGCACAGGAACCCAGCGCATGGAACACGTCGATCACATCCTGATCGTCGACGACGACCGCGAGATCCGCGAACTGGTCGGCAATTACCTGAAGAAGAACGGCCTGCGCACCAGCATCGTTGCCGACGGCCGGCAGATGCGCGCCTTTCTCGAAGCCAACAGCGTCGACCTGATCGTGCTCGACATCATGATGCCTGGCGACGACGGCCTGCTGTTGTGCCGCGAGCTGCGCGCCGGCAAGCACCGCAATACGCCGGTGCTGATGCTGACCGCCCGCAATGACGAAACCGACCGCATCATCGGCCTGGAAATGGGCGCCGACGATTACCTGACCAAACCGTTCTCGGCCCGCGAACTGCTCGCCCGCATCAACGCCGTGCTGCGCCGCACACGCATGCTGCCCCCCAACCTGACCATCAGTGAAAGCAGCCGCCTGCTGGGTTTCGGTCAATGGCGCCTGGACACCACCGCGCGCCACCTGCTCGACAGCGAAGGAACCCTGGTGGCCCTGAGCGGCGCCGAATACCGCCTGCTGCGGGTGTTCCTCGACCACCCGCAGCGGGTGCTCAGCCGCGAACAGCTGCTTAACCTGACCCAGGGCCGCGAAGCCGACATCTTCGACCGCTCCATCGACTTGCTGGTCAGCCGCCTGCGCCAGCGCCTGGGTGACGATGCCCGCGAGCCCAGCTGCATCAAGACCGTGCGCAGCGAGGGCTACGTGTTTTCGCTGCCGGTGCAATTGCTCGAGACCCCCTCATGAAATGGCCGCGCACCCTGGCCTCGCGTCTGGCGCTGATCTTCTTCACCGGCCTGGTATTGGCTTATGGTCTGTCGTTCGGCCTGCAGGCCTACGAGCGCTATATCAGCAGCCGCTCGATGATGCTCAGTAACCTCGAACAGGACGTGGCGACTTCGGTTGCCATCCTTGACCGCCTGCCCGCAGCCGAGCGTGCCGCCTGGCTGCCACGCCTGGAACGGCGCACCTACCGCTATCGCCTCGACCAGGGCCTGGCAGGCGAAGCGATGCCCAGCAGTGACCCACCGATGGCCGCCGCGTCGATCGTCAAGGCCATTGGCAGCGACTACCGCCTGACCTTCCTGGAAATCCCGGGGCCCAATGCGCACTTCCAGGCGCACCTGAAGCTGGCCGACGGCGCGCCACTTACCATCGACGTGACGCCAGCACCGGTCCCGGTAGCCCGTTGGTTGCCCGTGGTACTGCTGATTCAGCTGGCTGTGCTGTTGCTGTGTACCTGGCTGGCGGTACGCCTGGCCATCGGCCCGCTAACCCGTCTGGCCCAGGCAGTGGACAACCTCGACCCGGACCAGCCCGGCGTGCAACTGGATGAAAGCGGGCCACGCGAGGTGCGTTACGCTGCCGTGGCCTTCAACGCCCTGCAGGCGCGCATTGCTGCCCACCTCAAGGAACGCATGCAGTTGCTGGCGGCCATTTCCCACGACCTGCAAACCCCGATCACTCGCATGAAGTTGCGGGTCGAAGTGATGGATGAGGGGGTCGAAAGGGACAAGTTCGGGAGCGACCTGGATGAAATGGAACACCTGGTGCGCGAAGGCGTGGCGTATGCCCGCAGCATGGACAGCAGCACCGAAGCGACCTGCCGGGTCAACCTTGATGCCTTTCTCGACAGCCTGGTATTCGACTACCAGGACAGCGGCGCCCAGGTCGAACGCCACGGCAGCAGCGATACCCTGCTGGAAACCCGCCCGCATGCGCTGCGCCGGGTACTGGTGAACCTGGTCGACAACGCCCTGAAGTTTGCAGGTGCTGCCGAGCTGCAAGTGTCTCGCGAGGGCAGTACCACCATCATCCGCGTGCTCGACAACGGGCCCGGGATACCCGTTGACGAGCTGGATGAAGTGCTCAAGCCGTTCTACCGGGTGGAAGGTTCACGCAATCGCAGCACGGGTGGCACCGGCTTGGGCCTGGCCATTGCCCACCAGCTGATCCGGGCCATGGGGGGCCGGCTGACCCTGAGCAACCGCGAACAGGGCGGATTGTGCGCGCAGATCGAACTCACCTGAACGGCTTCTGCGATCGTTGGCAGGAACGGCCTTGTGTCTCGATCGGGCCGTTCCTGTAAAAAGCGAGGTCGCCTCTACAAACAGATACACAACTGCATCTCCCTGACACACTGCAGATACCCCGCCTCGAGACACTCCCGGTCACACAACCACACCCCGGGAGTCCCTGATGAAAGCCTTCACCTTGCCCACCGGCTGGACGCTGTTCGCCGCCCTCGCCGGCCTGACCTTGGCGATGACCGCCGTAGTCCTGGCCAGCCAACCTGACCCGGACGGCTTGCGCAGTGCCATCCGTGCCACCGCACGCAGCTCGTTCGCACTGTTCCTGCTGGCGTTCCTGGCCTCGTCGCTGGTGACCTTGCTGCCTGGCACAGCAAGCCGCCGCATCCTCCAGGAGCGACGCTACCTGGGGTTGGCATTCGCGTTCTCCCACACCGTGCATGGCGTGCTGATCTATCGCTACGCCCAGCAATTCCCCGAGCTGTTCTGGGCCGGCCGCACGCTCACTTCCAGCCTGCCCGGCACGGTCGGCTACCTGTTCTTGCTGCTGCTCACCGCCACCTCGTTCAAGGCCCCCATGCGGCTATTGGGCGGCCGTGCCTGGCAAGCGCTGCACAGCAGCGGCATGTGGGTGCTGGCTGCCGTGTTCTGCCTGTCGTTCTACAAGCGCATTCCCATGGGGGGCTGGTACCCGCTGGCGTTCGCCCTGATGTTCAGCGCCATCGCCGTCAAGCTAACCGCCAAAGTGGCCCGTAAACAACGCCGCAGCACCCGCGCCCTTGCCTGAAGAGAGCACCGCAAATGACGACCTTGACCCGTACCCTGACCACCGTTGACCGCCTCGGCAGCTGGAGCGCCGACGTGCCATTACGGGTATTTCTGGCCTGGGAGTTTTACGAATCCGGCCTGGAGAAATTCAACGGCAGCAACTGGTTCGCCGACCTGCAGACCAGCTTCCCGTTCCCCTTCAACCTGCTGCCCGCGGAGCTGAACTGGCAGCTGTCGATGTGGGCCGAGTTGGTACTGCCGTTGCTGCTGTTGCTGGGCCTGGGTACCCGGCTGGCATCATTGGGTTTGATGGTGGTGACCGTTGTAGCGATAGCGGCAGTGCACTGGCCGGCGCACTGGTCGGGCCTGGCGGAGCTGGCCCAAGGCTATGCCATTACCGACCAGGGCTTCGGCAATTACAAGTTGCCGCTGATCTACCTGGTGGCGTTGCTGTCACTGCTGCTCAAGGGCGCCGGGCGCCTTAGCCTCGATCATTGGCTGGGCATGCGGTTCGGCAGATGAGGATCGGGGGCTGCTGCGCAGCCCCCCAATGCCTTCAAACTGTTCCGACAATGACACCCTGCTCGCGCAATGCTTCCAACAATGCCAACCCTTGCTGCATATCTCCGCCCAATGCCTGCAGCCGCTCTCTTCCAGTTCCTTGCTCCACCAGCAACCGATACGCCATAGGTGCCAACCGGGCAAAGCGCACCTGCAACCGGGCATCGCGATAAACCAGCAGCAAGCTCGGCGATGCTGGGGCAGCCGTTGGCTGGTAGTCCACGCCAATGCGTTCCACCGGCCAACGATAGGCCAGGACCCGCGCCACACAAGACAACAACGGCTCTCCAGCCAGCAGGTCACCACCCGGGTCATGCGCCGGGTCCTCGGCATCGCTCAGGTACAGTTGCGCCTCGACCCACTCATAGTGCGCCAGCTCCAGCTGCCAAGGGGTGTCCAGCGCCACATGTTGCAGGTAGTCGACGAACGTCTCGGCAATTTCGGTAAACAACGGCGTCTGGCAACGGTAACTGGCGTAGAAATCACGTACTCGGGCATGCCAGCGCTGCTCGCCCAACGCCTGGCGCATCACCGGGAAGCTGCCAGCCAGCAAGCCTTCGATGGCGCCATAGAACAACTCACGGTAAACCTTCAGGCGCCGGGCCTCGACGCCGGGCGGCGGGGCATGGCGCTGTGGGTCGCGCAGGTGACGGGCCAAGGCATACTGCTGCGCACGCAGGGTCTCATTCATCTGCTTGCCCTCCGGCAGCGCATTGCACAGCACGCATACGCGCCGTCTCGGCCAACAGTTCGGCCAAGGGCGGGTAGTTGAAATCACGTTCAAGCACCGTCGGCTGTACGCCAAAGCGCGCACAAGCGCTGGCGTACAGCGCCCAGACATCTTCCTTCACGGCTGCCCCGTGGGTATCCACTTTGAGGTCCGGCGCTTCATCGTAATGCCCGGCAACGTGCATCCCGGTCACGCGCGCCTGGGGCAAGCCTGCAAGGAATTGCTGGGCGTCGTAGCCATGGTTGCAGGCGTTGACATAGACATTGTTGACGTCCAGCAGCAGGTCACAATCCGCTTCTTCGAGCACCGCCTGGATGAAGTCGAGTTCGCTCATCGCCTGATACGGCGCGGCATAGTAGCTGATGTTCTCCACGGCAATGCGCCGCTCCAGCTGCTCCTGAGCCTGGCGTATGCGCGCGGCCACATGGCGTACGGCTTCATCGGTGAACGGGATGGGCATCAGGTCGTACAGGTGCCCGTCATCACTGCAGTAGCTCAGGTGCTCGCTGTACAGGCGCACCTGGTATCGGTCGAGAAACTGCCGGGTCTGCTCGAGGAAATGGCGGTCCAGCGGCGCACTGCCACCCAGCGATAAAGACAACCCATGACAGGTGACAGCAAAGCGCTCCGCCAACTGGGCCAAGCCCTTGCCATAGGCGCCGCCCACGGCAATCCAGTTTTCCGGCGCACACTCCAGAAAGTCCACTGCACCCGCCTCCATGGCCAGCAGTTCCGGCAACAGGCCGCGACGCAAGCCTAGGCCGACGTTCAACATCGCAGGAAACATAAAAGTTCTCCAACAGGCACAACGCCCCACCTGGCCAGCAGGAGGAGCGTTGTGGCGTTTCATGGGGTAGAACGTCAGGGTTTGCCGGTCAGGTGGCTGAACAAGCCGTCCGGCATGGCTTTGCCATTGGCCTGGTAAATCGCCTTGAGGTGATCCGCCGCTTCCTGCTCGGAGATGAAACCGTCATGGTTGCGGTCGATCGTGTCGAAATCACCGGCACGGTCCTTGGCCACCGCCAGAAACTCATCGCGCGAGACCTTGCCATCGTGATTGCTGTCGGTTCTGGCGAACGAGGCGTCACCACACTTGCCTTCACCACACTTGCCCTCAGCCCCGGCCTTGGCGCCGGCGCCGCACTTGCCCTCACCGCACTTGCCTTCGCTTTGGGAAGCCTTGCCGCTCCCCCCGCACTTGCCCTCACCACACTTGCCCTCGCCGGCCACTTTGGCCGAGGCCAGTTGGTAACCTTGAGCCAGCGGCTCGACGGCGAACGCACTGTTGCTCAATGCCATGCTGCCGATCAGGGCGGCGCCGAGCAGGCCGAGGGTGTTTTTTGCTTGAGTCATGATGCAGCTCCACTGGGGTTGGAAAGTGGAGCCATTAGGCCGTTGCGGTTTGTCGGGGATGTATCGTGCCAGGCGCGCTTTTGTATGGCAGTAGGTCTGCAGCACAGGCAGATACAGTGCGATACACACCACCCGGCAACGGGCCCCAAGGTGCCTTGGGGCCATGAGGCGTGATCAGTCTTCCAGCGGTTTGGGCGGGGCCGCTGGCTTGGCGGGCTTGGCCGGCTTGCTGTCCTTGTCCTTGGCTTGCGGGGCCGCCGCTACGGGCTCGGGTGCCGCCACCGCCTTTTCGCTGGCAGGCAGATCATCGACCGCCTTGAGGATCACCTGCGGGTCGATGGCCTCGCCGGTGTCGTCGTCCTTGAGCATGTGCCGCTCACCGTCCTTGCCCACCAGAATCACCTTGGTACCCTTGCTCGCCCCCAGCTTCAGTTCCCGAATCAGGGCCATTGTGGTCTGCTGCTCCAGGTTCTTGTCCTCTCGCTTGCCCATCATGTTGGCGACGCTGTACAGGACAAGGTTGCGCTCCTTGAACGCGGCTTGGGTGGCCGGGTCCTCAAGCGCCTTGTTCAGCCCTCGCAACGTCGGGTCGGCACTGCTGGGAGCGATAACCACCAATGGTCTGGCCTTGCCCAGTTCCTTGGCTAGAGGCGCATCACTGTCTGCGGCAAACAGGGGGCCGGCAACAGCAAGCAAGGTTGCGAGGGTCAGTGACCGGACAAGCATGCGTATCTCCTTATTGTCTCGATAAACCAATGACTACAGATCATGGAGAAAAATCCGACAGGGAGCCTAAACCACTTCATTCCAGAGCGGGGTGTGCAAAAGTAACTGTCGATTTCCGAGCCACCTGAAGCCAAACTACGTCGCTGGTACAAACCACTGTCAGCTTGATTGAGCATAGCCCAAAGCCGCTTTGGCAGGGCCAGGCGAGCCCTTGCCCTGAGCGTATGTCAACGCACATCGATCGATGGCCCCTTGGGTCCCACTTCCATCGCTTGAATCGTCATATCCAGCATCAGCCCTCTGCGTGCAGCGCGCTGAGCATCACGAATGGCATCCGCCTGGTCGATCATGGCCCCTTCGCTCAGCGCTTCGTCGTCAAGCACCCTTTCAAGCTGCCTTCTGAACGGCAGGTCGACCGCAGCGAATCGCTCAGGGTGGGAACGCTCCAGGTGCGCCCGCCAGAATTCACGGTCAACCATGGAGCGGGCAACCTCTTCCGGGGTCTCTGCATCCCGCACCGCAGCCTCTGCTTGTGCAAGGTCCGCATCCAGGACGCCTGAGATCGCAAGAAAGCTCATTTCTCCCACCTGCAATGGCAGGTCGAGACGCTCCCTCAGCCCGATCCTGAAAGCCAACCCCACCTCGCTTCCTTCCTGCGTCCTGCCATGCTGTAGCGCCCATCGGGTAGCGAACAGGTCGACTGCATCCTGGCGCCATAAACGTCTGCCCAGGTCTAGCAAAGCGCGTTCGCTTCCTCCCTGAGCCGCGTGCTCAACCTGCCAAACCAGCAAATTCAGTTCAAGGTTACTCAAGCACCAGGTTGCACCGTCCTGGCACCCCCACTCATCATTGGCCACCGACAGCAAGTTCTGCCGCAGCTCTGGCGTAATGGCCATCGCTTGCAGTACCGCCATGACCCGATTGCCCAATGCACGCGCATTGACACGAAAGTCTTCGGACAGCAACAACTGGCGAAGCACCCGGAAAAAACGCTCGGCGTCCTGCCCCGAATCCAGCGAGTCCCAGGCAGCAAGCATCAAGCCGCGATGCTCCGGGGCCACGGCATCCCCCCATACTTCACGCGCGTGCTGCAGCCGCAGAAGCACTTGCTCCTCGTCGAGGGCAGGATCGTCGCTGCTCAACGAAGCCTGCAAGCGTAGTGTCTGGGCCTCGCCCAAGGGGTTCGCATTCAAGCGGAACCGCCGCCGCTGCCACACGGGCAACTGGTAGAAACCCTCTGGAATGTGCCTGATCCGGTTATCCCGCAAGTCAATGGATACCAACTGAGCGTTGTCGAACACGCCCAGTGGAAACTGCGAGATCTGTGTGTCGCGCAAGTTCAGCCAACGCAATTCAGCCAAACCCGCCAACGTGAACCTGCTCCCCAGGGGGTTGTGGGACAGGTCGAGAGACTGCAGGCTCGTGCAACTGGCCAGTGTGGCGGTTTGTGCAATGTTCAGGACGATCCGGTTGTTGGTCAGGCTCAGATGCCGCAACTGCGCTATCTGCAGCAACGGCTGCGGAAGGCGCGTCAACAGGTTCCCTCCCAGATCGAGGGTTTGCAGGTTAGGGAAAGCCAGCAATAGGCTGCTGGGCACCTCCAGAAGGTCAAGGTGCAGCAGCGACAGGCTGGTCACACCTCTGAAGCTGACCTGTGGGGGTATGTTGGGCAAGCCGCTCGATCTGAAATTGCAGAACATGACGTGGAGGTTTTCCTGTGCATTGATTTGCAGTTCCCCCACGCCCACCGACCGCCGCCAGCAATTGAACAACGTCTGGCGTAGAGCCTCTCGATCTTCCCTGACATCGCCCTGCCCTCGTGCCACCCAGGTATTCAGTGTCATGCGCAGGATGGCGAACTCATTGCGAAGGTCAGCCAGTACGTGTTCAATCTGATGCCCTGAACGCCTGGCGTCATCGGCGAAGGTCTCGACCTGCTCATCACTCAACCACGGAAAGAGATCGCGCAGCGTTGCCCTCAGGGCACTCCCCCTTGATGCGAAACCACCCACTCCGCCACCACCCAGCGGGTAGCCAATACGTCCATCGGCCAAGCGCACGGGCCCTCGGACAGCACCTGGGCGTACCGCGCCAAGCAAACGACTGATCTCATCACGATGGCGTGCCGCTTCGCGCGCCAGTATCACCCTGAGGTTGTGCTCGAAGGGATCGCCGATCCCCATCGCCTGCCGTTGCGCTTCGGTATAGGCTGGCGCCATGACGTCGAACAACTCACCTGCCTCACCCAGCCCCGTGCCCTGGCTGCCATGCAGTTGAAACCTACCGTTAACGTGCACCAGATCGAACGCCCGCTGCCCTTGCTCGGTCTTCGCCAGTATCGGCCCGCCCAGGGAGCCTTCGTAAAGGCGCCAGCACACACCTTGTTCGCTTCCGGGTAGATACCGCAACAAGCCCAAGGCCACCCGTGCCAGGTCTGCATGCTGCGGCGTATCAAGGTACAACGCTTCAAATACCCGAGCCTGGCGGGTAGCCAGCACGCTGCCCCTTGCCGCCTCGGCCAGCCCCAGTGCAACCCTTCCGCTGGACAGCAGCCGCATGCGATCAACGCTGCTGGCGGCCTGTACCAGTGCTTGCGCAGTGCGCGCGCTCAGCCCCGGGAACACCCGGCGCAGCGCCGCGCTGCCAGGGGTATCGCTGGGCTGCAAGGCTTCGAAAAGGTGCTGCAGCAGTGTTCGCCGCTGCGTCCAGGCCAACGCGGCCAGTGCCTGATCTGCCAGGCCACTCGCGCCTGGCAAGCGCCGAGCGTGATCGAGCACTGTTGTATCGTCTACCGGCTCGCCGCTGCGCAAACGGCCAATCATGCTGCGGATGCGTTGATCAAGCCTGACCCGCGCCACGCTGTCGATCATCCCGGGGCTCGGTGCCTGGGCGTGTACATGCAGGCCACGCAGGTCGTCGCCATCAAGGCCGTGGAACAGCAGAACCTGATCGATCTGTTCGTCATTCAGCCCACTGAAGGGTTCGCCCAGACGCCGGAACATGCGGTATTTGTCGGTCCACCGAGCCGGTTGCTCGCACCACAACCGCCAGGCACCTGAGCCGTTGGGACGCAGCAACGGCCCGTGGCCGTCGACCGGATACAACTGCCATTGATCATCACCCGCCTCTGTCACGCGATAGTGATGCCCGTCCATTTCGATCCAGGCCCGCCCGTCCTGACGCCGAATACCCAAGGCGTCCGGGCTTGAGGCTGCAACGGGTGCCTGGCTTTGAAACGGGGTCAAATCTTGTTGCCAGAGTTTCTCTGTGCCGTCCTCCAGCCGAGCCGGCACCAGGGCATCGACCTTCGCAGAGCGTGCCCAAACCCGTCGAGCCACACCCACCCCGGCTACCGTGGTCGCCAGCACGGCAAGGTCTGTCGCCACATGGATCAAATGGTCGAGCGCCTCCTGGCGATCGCCTTCCTGCCAGGCCTCGACGCCATGGTAGACCTCACCCAGCAGTTCGCAGGCCGTCACGGCCAGCAGCGCCAGGCCAAGCCCTGGCAGAAAGAAACTGGCCAGGTTGAGCAGCGCCCATCCTTCGGCTTCAAGGCGCAGGTCATGCTGGCGCTGAACCTCACGATCCAGCCTGGCCACAGGGACCGCGATCATCGCCGCATCGTCCTTGATCTGGTGGATACGTGCCTGTGCCAGGCTGATGAACAACGGCTGCGGGTAAGCCTGCAAGCGCGGTTCGAGATCGCGAAAAGCCCAGCTCGGCAGGTCATCGAAGCGCTCCGCGACCTGGGCGAAAAAAGCCTGGCTGTCTCGCCGCAGCACGAAGCGGCTGAAAAAACGCTGGTAGGCCTTGTCTCGCAAGCAACGGCCCAGTTCGCGGTTCAGTTTGTCGATGCTCTCGAACGCGCGCCAAGGCGAAAAAGGGTCCCCAGGCACGTAAAGCAAAACCCGCCGCGTCGTGTTGAACAGGACGCCCTGCTCAATGACAACGAACACGGTGACCTGCTCGATCGGGCAACCCAGCAATTTCAGTTGCCTGGCCAGCACAAGGTCGCCCGCCAGGCGCGGCAGTTCCCCCTTCTCGCACACAGCCACCATCACATTGAGTTCGCTGGCATCCAGCGTTCCCTCCTGCCTGGCTTTGTAGGCGTCCACAAGCATGGTGTAGCGCCTGGCATCTACAAACTGAGACACCAGGCGCTCGGCACTGCCAGCGGGCGTGAGGATGGCATCCAGATGACGTTGATAGCGCTCACCCAGGTCCAGCTCACGACACAGTCCGGCAAACTCGATGCTTGTAGGGGGTTTGACCGTGCCGTGGCGTGGAAGCAGCAGGCGGTTACCGCGCGGCTGGCCACCTTCCTGCGCCTGGGCGGCCGTGAAGTTGCGCAATGCCACTTCGAGCAGCGGCTTTTCTTCATAGACCACGGCCGTCAGGTGCGCGCCCACCGGCTGACTGTTGATCACAGCTTCCCGGCGGCCCTCCAGAAACCTGAGCGAGTAAGGGTTACGACCAAGCCCATAACGCTCGTCGAGGGCCTTCCCCAGGGCTGATGCGACGAAACTGTCGATGCCCTCGATACCTCGCAGCACCGTGTTCACTTGCTCACAGCAGCGAAGGCTGTTTGACAATGCCCTGCCGATCTCAGGCAGTTGCTCAGCAGGTGCATGACGCAACCAAGGTGGCAGGCGCCTGCCGATGATGCCGTCCTGGAAAGCATCGATGGCGGCCTGCGCATCTGACGGCAAAGTGGTGTCCATAGCGGGGGCCTCTTCATGAAAAGAGGCCAGACTAAGTTGCCTGCTCCCCGCCAGGCGCTATATAGCTAATGCCTGCGCTCAGACAACCGCCAACCCGCTAGCTGAGCGGACGCTGCACCGTGTTCCGGGCCAGCGCCTCCAGCGTCAACTGCAGCAACACCGCATGCTCGCGTTGCTGGTTGCTGGTCTGCAGCCGTGCGATATCCTCTTCCCGATTTCCCAACGCCATCAGCCGTTCCAGTTCAGCGTGCATGGAGGGTGGCACTTGCAAGCGAACCGGGAAAGTCTTGTGCAGGTAATCCTGCCAGAACCACTGCCGTGACAGATAATGAGCGATATCTTCCCGGGTTTGTTTCATCAGGACCCTTTCACGGACCAGGAGAAGGTCCTGATGGCTCAGCGCCGGGATGCCTGCATAGAGCATTTCACCGGGTTGGGCAGGCAAGTCCAGGACATTGCGCAAGGCGATTCGATAGGCCAAGGCAAATTCGATCGACTCAGCGCCCGCCCCCACCCGATAGGCATGTTCAGCGGCAAGCTGATCGAGCAACGCCAAGCGCCACATCCCGGCACCGAGCCTTAGCAAGGCCAGCTCAGGCCGCCGGGCAGATTCACCGTGCCGCGTGCGCCATATCATCAGTCGCAGTTCCAGGTCAGCGAAACGAGCGGTGGCATTATCCTGGCAACCGGTCGCCGCTGCGTGCTCGAACAGCTCATGCCTGAGGGCATCATGCTCAGACATCGCCTGGAGCATGTCGAACACACGGGCCGCGAGCGCGGACGCGGTCGATGAGCGATTGAAGGCACCCGACTCTGTCAGCATCGACAGGGTATTGAAGAATTCCTCCGACTGCTCCTCGGACTCCACATGGGCCCACAGTGCGGCCATTTCATCTCGACGTTCGCCAGGTAACGCATCCAGAAAGCGCAACCGGTAAGGCACGCGACTGGCCTCAAGCAAATGCCAGATTGAAACCCCGTCATATGCTGCCTCCAGCGGATTGCCGGAAAGCTCGACCCTGCCCGAACGCCACAACTGCGACTGATGAAAACCCTCGGGCAGTTCAGAAATACGGTTGTCGCTGAGGTTCAGGGTGTGCAGTTCTGGCGCGTCCATCAGCCCGTAGGGAAACCCGGGCATCTGGGTGTTTGACAGGTAGAGGGCATTCAGCTCGGTCATTGCCTGGACGGAAAATGCCCTGCGCAACGGGTTGTCCGAAAGGTTCAGGTACACCAGGGACCGGCAATCTGCCAAGACCAACGCCTGGCCTTGGTCGAGCGTGATCTGGTTACCAGACAAGTCGAGTACCTCCAGCTTCTGGACAAGCATCAGAGGCAATGGCAAGCGCGTGAGTCGGCAATGGGTGATTTCCAGGTTGCGCAAGTTGGGAAACGCCCGCAGAAACTCGTCCGGAACGTGCTCCACGCGCATGGCGCGCAAGGCCAGGATCGAGACGTGAGGAAAGCCCACTTGCGCGGGCAGGGCCGGCAGATGGCGCAAACGGCTGATGGTCTGGGTCAGCATGAAACGCCCGTCGTCCAGTGCCGCTTGCCCTTGCAGTTCCGGCACAAGACAGCGCCAGCAGTTGATCAGCCCCTTTCTGAACTCACGCCGGGCGGCCAGTTCTGGTGACAGCAAGGCACTGCGTGCCCACTGGGTCAAGTGCCTTTTGAGCACCCCATATTGCTGTTCCAGCACAGATAACCGGGCCTGCGCGTCACTTGAGGCCAACCAGCGCCCGATCTGTTCGTCGGTAAAGGCCGGGTACAGGTCTCGCAACCGGGCCTGAAGCGCCCTTGGCCGGTTTCGCCCTAACGCCCCCCAGAGCCTGCCGCCCGCCATGGGGTAACCAATCCGGCCATCAGCAAGACGTTGCGGCGCGAGAAACGAGCCGCTCGGCTGTTCCAGCCTGAGCAGGTTCACCACGGTCTGGCGCTGGTCGAAAGCAACGTTGGTCAGCGCCTGGCGCAACGCAGGCACGAAGGGCTGGCCTTGGCCGATGGCCGCTTGCGATGCGTCGTCATAGGCTGCGGCCAAGGTCTCGAACAACTCGCCCCTCTCACCGGCAACCGTGTGCGTTGGGGCACGCAGGCGGAACAGCCCATGACGATGAAGCAGGTCAAACGTCTGCGCCGATCCCTCGACCGTCAGTAACGGCTCGCTGGCATCACCGTCGTACAATCGCCACCCCGGCCCGCCAGCCCCCGGCACATGCACCAGCAGGTTCAGGACCACACGCGCCAGGTCGAGGTTTTGCGGCGTATCGATGCACAGCGCCTCGTACACCCGCGCCATTCGAATCCGCGCAACCTGCAACCTTGCTGCCTCGGCCATCAGCAATGGCACACGCCCCGTCTCACGCAAAAACTGCAGGTCATCCTCGCTGGCATCGCGCAGCACCTCATTCGCGGCCAAGCGGTGCAGGCTGGCAAAGTTCTGTCGTAAGAGGCGGCCAGTTTCAGTGTCGGGATTCTGCTCTTCGTACAACGCCTGAAGCAGTTCTCGTCGCCCGGCCCAAGCCACATCGGCCAACGCTGCTCCTTCCTTGCCGGCGGCTTGTGGAAGGCGCATGACCCGCTCCAGCAGTTGCGGGTCTGCGGTTACACCGCCCTCGCGCAACTGGTTGACCAACGTACCAATCCTGCCAGCGAGCCGCACGCGTGTGACGGTGTCGAGCAGCGCGGCCTCCGGCGGTCGGCCATACACATGCCATGCCCGCAGATGCTGATCATCCAGGCCATGAATTGCCAGCGACCGGTCGATCTGCGCGTCGTCGAGGTCGCTGAATGGCCCGCCCAGGCGGCGGAACAACTGGCGTGTGTCGCCCCACTCGGCGGGCTGTTCGCACCACAGCCGCCACGCACCGCCCCCATTGTGACGCAGTGGCGGCGCATAGCCCTGGTAAGGGAGCAATTGCCACTGTTCATCGTCGTTGTGCCAGGTCATCTCATACCAGTGCCCGTCCATGCTGATCCAGCGGCGCTCGCCAACACGGTGCACACCCTCCATGTCCGGCACCGCCGTGTCTGGCGGGCTTTCGCAGCGATAGGGGCCGAGGTCTGCGTTCCACAGTTTTTCCTCACCGTTTTCCAGCTGCGCCGGTACCAGGTTGTCGACCACACTCCAGGCGCGTCGGGCCGTGGCGACTACGGCAACGGTTGCCCCGACAGCCAGCAGCCCTTTGCCTACATTCAGCAGGTGCGCCAGCGCTGCATTGCGTTCGTTTTCCTGCCAGTCCCCTACAGACTGGAACGTCTGCTCAAGCAGTTCCCAGGCCATCACCCCCAACAACACCGCGCCGATGCCCGGAACGAAGAACCCTGCGACACCCAACAAGGTCCAGCCTTCAGCACGCAAACGGCGGGCGTGTTCGGCCTGGACCTCGCGATCAAGCAAGGCCACGGGCGGGGCGATGATCGCAGCATCGTCCTTGATCCGCGCGACCCAGTCGTCAGCAAGGTGCTCGAACAATGGCAGGCGATAGGCAAAGGTCTGCTCATCGAGGTCCCGGGTTGCCCAGCCGGGCACGTCATCGAGCCGCTCACTGACGGCCGAGAAGAATCGCTGGCTATCGCGTCGGCGCACGAAGCGGTTGAAGAAACGCCGGTAGTCATCTTTGCGCAGGCGTTTGCCAAGCACCCGGCGGGCATAATCTTCCAGGTCGCTGCGCACGCTCCAGGGGCCGTGCGGGTCACCCGGTACATAGACCAGCACGCGCTTGCTGGTGTTGAACAGCAAGCCCGCGTCGATCACGTCCAGCACGACGATTTGCTGCAAGCGGCAACCGAACACCGCCAACTGGCGCACGCGAACCGATGCGCCTTCGAGCTTGTCGAGCGTGTCCTTGGTGCAGAGCGCCACCACCCACTGCAGTTCGTCTGCGCTCAATATGCCCTGCGCCCTGGCCTGCAGGGCATCCACCAGCATGCTGTAGCGTTGCCGTCGCGTCAGCAATCCCCTGACTTCGGGCTGAAGTACCGAATCCAGATGCGCCTGGTATTTCTGCCCAAGATCCAGCGCTCGACACAGCCTGGCGAAGCCCGGTGCAGACAGCTCACTGCGCCTTGCGCCGCGCACATCGACCAGGCAATTGCCCTGTGCCTGGTCGCGCTGCTGGTCTGCAGTGAAATTGCACAAAGCGGCCTCGAGCAGAGGAATGTCGTAGTAGTCGCTGCCGACAACCGGAAACCTACTGGTTACATAATGGATCGTGTGTGAGGGAAAGGTGTACCACTGGCGAAAGTACAGGCGATCGACATCAAGGTCGCCGTGGGCACCGAGCGCTTGCTGCAGCAAGGGCCGGGCAAATGCATTCAGGTTGCCTAGCCGCGCCAGCACTGACGACAAGCCTGCACGGCAGGCCAGCAGTTCAGGCAGCGCCTCGCTCAGCAGGGTGAATTCGGCCATGCTCAGCCGCTTCATCCAGGCCGGCAACCGCTGTGCGATGTAGTGGTCCTGGCATGCTTGTGCCATGGCAAGGGTATCGACCGCAGCCGATGGTTGACTGCTATTGTTCTGCATCTCTGCCTCCGCGACGACATGGAAGGCCGAGTCTGAAGACTGTTGCGTCATGCTGACGCCTAGCTATCTACCACCCGCTCAGAACAGCAGTAACTGATGGTCGGTAAGGCGCGCGAAATCATCGCCGACAAAGGGCAGGATGGCGTCGGCCACCGGCAGTAGCTGACGGCTGATGTAGTGATCGTAGTCGATCGGTGCCTGCAGGTTTTCCAGCGGCTCAGGCCCGGCGGTGGTGATCACGTAGCTGATCCAGCCACCACGCTGATACTGCAGAGGGCGCTGCAGGCGCTTGTTGTAGTCGTCGGCAAGGCGTGCGGCACGCACATGCGGCGGCACGTTGCGCTGGTAATCGGCCAGCGGGCGACGCAGGCGCTTGCGATAAACCAGCAGTTCGTCCTGCTCGCCCGCCAACGTGCGCCGTACATACTCGCGTACATAATCACGGTAGGGCTCGCTGCGGAACACACGGCCGTAGAGTTCCTGCTGGAACTGCCGGGCCAGCGGTGACCAGTCGGTGCGCACCGACTCCAGGCCCTTGTAAACCATTTCTTCAGCACCGTCGGCCCGCTGCACCAGGCCGGCATAGCGCTTCTTGCTGCCCTCGTCGGTGCCGCGGATGGTGGGCATCAGGAAGCGCCGGTAGTGCACCTCGAACTGCAGTTCGAGGGCGCTGTGCAGGTTCATGGTCTCGTGCAGATGGGCTTGCCACCATTGGTTGACCTTTGCCACCAGTTCGCGGCCAATACGCGCCGCGTCTTCCTCGGCGTGGGCACCCTTGAGCCAGACAAAGGTGGAGTCGGTGTCACCGTAGATCACATCGTAGCCACACGCCTCGATCAGGGACCTGGTCTGGCGCATGATCTGGTGGCCGCGCATGGTGATCGACGACGCCAGGCGCGGGTCGAAGAAACGGCAACCGCTGGAGCCAAGCACGCCATAAAAGGCATTCATGATGATTTTCAAGGCCTGCGACAGCGGCGCATTGCCCTCGCGCTTGGCCGCTTCCCTGCCCTGCCACACCCGTTCGACGATGGCTGGCAGGCAGTGCTGTGTGCGTGAAAAACGCCCACCGCGAAAGCCCTCGACCGAATGTGCGTCGTCAGGCTGGCGCAGGCCTTCGATCAGCCCGACCGGGTCGATGAGAAAGGTCCGGATGATCGACGGGTACAGGCTCTTGTAGTCCAGCACCAGCACCGAGTCGTAAAGCCCTGGCCGCGAATCCATGACAAACCCGCCGGGGCTGGCTTCGTCCGGCCGGCTGCCAAGGCTGGGCGCGACAAAGCCAAGGCGGTGCATCTGTGGAATGTACAAGTGACAGAACGCGGCTACCGACCCACCGCTGCGGTCCACGGCCAATCCCGTCACCGAGGCCCGTTCGAGCAGGAAGTCGAGCAGCCGGGTATGGGCGAAAATGCGCGTGACCAGTTCGCAGTCCTTCAGGTTGTAGCGTGCCAGGGCCGGTTTGTCTTCGGCGAAGCGGCGATTGATTTCGTCCATGCGTTGGTACGGCGTGTCGATGGCCTTGCCTTCACCCAGCAGGGTCTGGGCAACGTTCTCCAGGCTGAACGAGGCAAAGCTCCAGGTGGCCGAACGCAACGCCTCGATGCCATCGATCAGCAGCCGCCCCGGCGCATCGGCGAAAACATGGCCGCCACCGGCATGGCTGCGCAGGGTCATGACCGCACCGTTGCGCCCCAGGGCCAGTGGCACCTGCAACGACTTGGCGTGCTCATGCAGCAGGCGCAGGTCGAACTGCACCAGGTTCCAGCCAATGATCGCGTCCGGGTCATGCCTGGCCATCCACTGGTTGAGCCGGGTGATCAAGGCGGCGCGATCGGCGCAATACTCCAGGTCGAAGTCAAGCCCGCTGGCATCGCCGTTGGCCGGGCCGAGCATGTACACCTGGCGCTGGCCACAGCCCTCCAGCGCGATGCTGTACAGCTCACCACGCTCGCTGGTCTCGATGTCCAGCGACACCAGGCGCAGCGCCGGGCGATAGCCTGGCAGAGGCCTGAGCTGGGCTTCCCGGTAAACGCCCTGCGCATCCGGCTGGCCAGTAAACTGCACCGGCGCCGTGATGAACCGCTCCATGAGGTAACGCTCCGGCGGCCGGATATCGGCCTCGAACACGTCGATACCGGCCGTGCGCAGACGCTGCTCCAGTTGCATCAACTGGCGATGCTGGCGGGTATAGAGGCCGAGCATCGGGCGATGCTCGAAGTCCTTCAGGCGCAGTGGCTTGAGCTTCGTCCCGGTTTCGTTGGCCAGCAGCACACGGGCGTGCTCGGCCTGCGCCTGAGGAATGAAAGCCACCGACTCCTGCGCCGCAAGCCGCAACAGCCGCGGCCCGTCATCGGTGGCCAGCCAGAACTCCACGCAGGTGCCTTCCGGCGTATCGTGCCAGTGCCGGGTCAGGACAAAACCCTGCTGCAACTCCACTGCGTCGACCTCTGGATTGTCTGTAGATGGCGTTATTCTACCTGTGTCGTGCCTGGCATGAGTGTTTTAGCGCTTCCCCGCCACAAAACCGCTCCCCCGCCCGGCCACGGCCAGCAGCCAGGCCAAGGCGATCAACACCAGCACCACCCCGCCAAACCACTCCACACCGGCCCCAGCCAGCAGCAATCCGCCAATGATCCCGCCCAGGGCAATGGCGCAGTTCCACACCGTCACCAGCATCGACTGCGCCACGTCACCACCCGGGCCTGCGGCGTCGGCGCACGCTGTCTGCAGCAGGGTCGGGGCGCCGCCATAGGTCATTCCCCACAAGGCGATGCTCAAGTACACAAACCACGACGATGCCTGCCCCAATGCCAGCGTGGCCAAGGCAAAACCGGCCAGGCTCAGCAACACCAGTTTGCGCAGGTGTCGGTCGACCAGCAGCCCTACCAGGCCGATCCCGGCCAGCGCCGACAGACCAAACACCATCAGCACAGGGCCAATGTCCGCAGCCATGCCAGCCGCCGCCAGCAACGGCACGATATAGGTGTAGAGGATGTTATGGCCAAGGATCCAGATGAGGATCACCAGCAATACGATCAACACCCCCGGCGTGCGCAATACCTGCATGGCCGCCGGGCGCTTGCCGGCAGCCTGCCCCGGGTAGTCCGGCACGGATCGCAACACCCACACCACCAGCAGCGACGCCACCAGCGTGACAACCACGAACGTCGCGCGCCAGCCCAGCCCCGCTCCCAGCCAGGTCGCAATCGGCAAGCCGAGCGACAAGGCAATCGGCTGACCGAGCATGGCCAGGGCCATGGCCCGGCCCTGCAACGGCACCGGCACCATGCGCCGGGCATGGCCAGCGATCAGGCCCCATGCCAGGCCGGCCGCAGCCCCCGTGAAAAAGCGCAGCACCAGGGTCAGCGTGTTGGAGTCCGACAAGGCCGTCAGCCCGTTGAACAGCACGAAGCCGATGATCGCCAGCAACAGCGCCCGGCGCCGATACCAGCCTTGGGTCAACGTCACCAACGGGATGGCGGTCAGCAACGAGCCCAAGGCATACGCCGTGACCCATTGCCCAGCCATGGCCTGGCTGATGTGCATGCCATCGGCGATCTGATCGAGCAGACCCGCCGGCAGGGTTTCGCTGAGAATGGCGATGAAACCGGTCATGGCCAGCGCCAGCAGACCGCCAACGGGTAGACGTTCGTTGCTGACAGCCAGCAACGGTGCGGAAGATGTCTGGGACATTGCAAATGCCTTGAGTGAGAAACGAGGCGAACAGTCTGCTAGACAAGGCCATTACGGAAAAAGACGGTTACAATGCCGCTCACCCAGGACATCAGCGTCCGCAATCAGGAGTGCGACATGGACAGCCTCAGCGGCTTCGTGGTCTTCAACCGGGTGGCCGAAACCCGCAGCTTCGTTGCCGCCAGCCAGTCACTGGGGATCAGTGCCTCTGCAGTGGGCAAGCGCGTGGCGCGCCTGGAAAGCCGCCTGGGCGTGCGCCTGTTCCACCGCAGCACACGCAGCATCACCCTCACCGCCGAGGGCACGATGTTCCTCGAACGCAGCCGGCGCATCCTCGCCGAAATCGAAGCCACCGAGCAGGAGCTGTCGCAGGCCAGCGAAACGCCGCGCGGGCGCCTGCGGGTGAGCATGCCGCAGGTGACCAGACTGGTAATGCCGGCCCTGGCCGAGTTCATGGCACTGTACCCACAGGTTGAACTGGACCTGGACTTCTCCGACCGCATGGTGGATATCGTCGGCGAAGGCTTCGATGTGGTGATGCGCGGCGGGCAGCCGGTGGATTCCCGGCTCAGCGCCAAATTCCTCGGGCACTTTCAGCACCGCCTGGTAGCCTCGCCCGAGTACCTGCGCGAACGCGGCACTCCCCTGCACCCACGCGACCTGGCGGTGCATACCTGCCTGCATTATCGCTTCCCCAGCAACGGCAAGCTGGAAACCTGGCCGCTGCGCCAGGAGCATCCCGAACAAGCCTATGACATCCCCATCTCGATGGTCTGCAACCACGTCGAAACACGCGTCTGCTTTGCCTTGAACCACCGCGGCATTACCTGTCTGCCGGACTTCAACGTGGGTCGCGAACTGGCCAATGGCTCACTGGTCAGTGTCCTCGACGACTTCATGGAACGGCGCGGCAGCTTCTATCTGCTGTGGCCGTCCGGGCGGCAGATGCCGCCAAAGTTGCGGGTATTCATCGACTTCATGCTCGCTCGGGTATTCAACCGTACAGGTAGTTGATGTCCTTGTAGGCCAGCGGCGGTACCTGGCCGAGCAGGAAGTCACGCAGCTTGTGCATCTGCCGCGCTTTTGGGCTGGCCTTGAGCCAGGTCATGTAGTAACCGTCGCCGGTGGCCACGGCATGCTTGAAAGGCGTGACCAGGCGCCCGGCGGCCAGGTCGGTGCTGGCCAGTACCAGATCGACCACTGAAATGCCCAGGCCTTGCTGGGCGGCCGATATGCCCTGGTCGAGGGTATCGAACACCTGCCCCTGGTCGATGCTGATGTCCAGCGCGTCCATTCGCGCCAGCCAACGCCGCCAGTCACGCCGGTCGGGTGACGGGTGGAGGAACTCGCATCGGGGCAGGTCGGACAGTTGCGGTTGTGCCTGCGTCATGTAATCCGGATGACATACCGGGATCAGCCATTCATCGAACAGCTTGAAACTCTCGATATCGGCGGGAAAACGCCCGCTTGCCAGGAGAATGGCGCAGTCGTAGGGCTCGGAATAGAAATCCACGCTGTCGATATCCATCCACACACTGGACAGCTGCACGCTGCAGTTGTCCTCGACCTTCTTGAACGCATCCAGCGCCCGCAGCAGCCAGCGCACCGTAAGCGTGGACGGCGCCTTCAGGCGCAGGCCATAGCGATCCTGACGCAGCAGTGCGCAGGCATTCTCGATGATCTTGAAACCGACCTTCAGCTCTTGCGCCAGCAGGCGGCCGTGCTCGGTCAGGCTCAGTTTCGGGCCCCGACGTTCGAACAGGTCGCAGCCGAACAGGGCTTCGAGGGTCTTGATGTGGTGGCTGACGGCGCCCTGGGTCAGGGCCAGCTCTTCAGCCGCACGGGTGAAAGAGCCATAGCGAGAGGCCACCTCGAAGGCACGCAGCGCGTGCAAGGCCTGAATCCGTTCCGACATGGCGGCGTCCCGAGCATGAGTAGGACTAATAGTAGGTCATAACTCCACGCGTTTTACAACGACAAGAGCGTCTCGGAAAATGCCGGTAAATAACAAACATAACCAAGATCCTGCCTGCATGTGACTGGAACGTTCACTTAAATCAACGCCTGGGGAAATCATGTTTACGGGATATGGAAATTGCTATCGCCTGGATGCGCTGGAGCTTGCCGCTGAACATGGTCACACCATGCAACACTGGACGTTCAAAACCATAGAACACTTTCGCAGTATTCTCGCCAACCCCGAATTCCCCTGCCTGTTCGGCCGCAAGGCGGTAAACGGCGAAACCTGCCACATTCTCTTCGCCCGCGCCGAGCAACTGGCCGATGATATCGCGCAGGGCCTGGCCAACTATGTGCGCACCGTCGCACCGATCGCACCCAAGCAGCGCATCGGCAGCCCTTTGGTGGTGTTTCTCGAAACCGCAGCCGGCAGCAGCCTGGCCGAGCAGCAGGCCTTGGCCTGGAAGGTACTGCGCGGCGTGCATGCGCGCGACCCGCACCCTTGGCCTCAAGGCATCCCGACCGATCCCGACGATACCGGCTGGTCGTTCTGCTATGCCGGCATGCCGCTGTTCATCAACATGAACTTCCCCGGCCATCAGCAGATGAAAAGCCGCAACCTGGGCCAGCACATCACCTTCGTCATCAACCCGCGGGAGAACTTCGACGAAGTGGCCAACGCCAACACCGAGAGTGGCAAGCGCATCCGCGAGCGCATTCGCGAGCGCGTGCACCACTACAACGACGGCGTTGTGCCCGACACCCTTGGCTTTTTCGGCGATACCGACAACTACGAGTGGAAGCAGTATCAACTGCAGGAGGCAGGCTCGCTCAACCCGTCACGCTGCCCGTTCCACGCCCATGCCGCACACCAGCCGACACCCGACATACTGATCGAGAACTGACCGTGAATACCGCACTCACCGCCACCTACGCCCTCACCGTGCTGCTACTGATCGCCACTCCCGGCCCGGTGGTTGCACTGATCGTCAACACTGCGGCCGCCTCCGGCTCGCGCAAGGCCATGTTCACCGCCGTCGGCACCAACTGGGCATCACTGGTGCTGATTGGCGCGGCAGCGTGGATCATCCTCACCAGTGCCGCCATCGACAAAACATGGCTCAGCACCATGAGCCTGCTGGGCTGCCTGTTCATCGGCTACATTGCCGTGGGCACGCTGAGGGACGCCCTGCAGGCACCCGCGTCAGACGCGGCGAGAGAGGCCCCCAAGGCTGGGCGCGGCGGGCTGATGCAAGGCTTCATGGTGGGCATTTCCAACCCGAAAGACATCATTTTCTTCATCGCCTTCTTCCCGCAGTTCATTCAGATCACCGAGTCGTTCGGCAAGAGCATGGTGGTGCTGTCGCTACTGTGGGTGGCCATCGATTTCGCCGTGCTCAGCCTGTACATCTTCGCCATCGGCAAGATCGCCTCGCAGCGCAGCAACCGCATCATCAGCCTGGCGTCGGGCGTCGCCCTGCTGCTGATCGCCGCCGGCGGCCTGCTGTACAACCTCAAGGAACTGGCGGCCTGAACCTGCTGCAAAGCACCCGGCATCAGCGAAGGAGAGACCATGACCACGACTGACACGCGCCCGTCTCCTTCGCCGCTGCAGCAGGACTACCAGCGTTTTCTCCTGCTGGGCAGTCGCCGTGCCCCCTATACCCTGCATGTGCACGAAACCGGCTACCGCTCCGGCACCATCAACACCGATGCCCTTGGCCTGCGCTACAGCCATTGCGCCGGCAAGCGCTTTTCGGCGGCCGAGCACGGTGGTGCGTCGCGCATCAACCTGCTGGTCGGCGGCTCCACAGCCCTGGGCATCGGCGCCAGCTCCGACGAACACACGGTGGCCTCGCACCTGTCGATGCTCACGGGCGAAGTCTGGCTGAGCCTGGCCGGCTGCGGGCTCAACGCCACCCAGGAATTGATGATGTTCCTGACCCACCAGCACCGCCTTGGTCAGCTCGGCCATGTGGTGGTGCTCAGTGGCCTCAACAGCTTGGCCCACGAAGCCCTGCACGAAGTCCTCGCGGGTACCAACGACCCGCAGCACGCCAAGGCCTACCAGGCCTTTCTCAACAGTTTCAGCGAAGGCCTGCAGCCCTGTGCACCACCCCGTCGGCAGTCGCTGTGGCGGCGCATCGGACAAGCGCTGGCCCCTCCTGTGGCCGCGCCCCCGGTCAGCTGGCCACTGTCGCCCCCGGAAAAACGGCTGGCCCGTGCCGCCGACAACATTGGCCGCACCTTGCGCCAATGGGATCGCCTGCTGGCAGACAGCCACGCCACGCTCACCTTCATCCTGCAACCCTTGCTGCCCTGGTGCCGGGATACTCTGCCCGCCGGTGAGCAAGCCATGCTGACCGCGCTGCAGCAACAACCGGCGAACTTCGACCGGCTGCTGGAGGGCGCGTTCGACAGACAGTTGCATTCGGCATTTTTCCGCCGCATCAAAAGCCAGGCCGACCCGGTGCCCTGCTACGACATGAACTGCATGCTCGACAGCTCGCCCGTGTTCGGCGCCGACCTGTTCATCGACCGCCTGCACCTGAACGATCTGGGCAACAATGCCTTGGCCAAGGTGATCACCGCCAAGCTTGGGCTGGCCCAGGAAAAACATGCCCAGCGCAAGGTCACGCCGATCAAGCTCGTCTGACAGTTGTCGGGTGGTCTTTCGGCCACCCCCCTTGGGTGGCTAGAATACGTCGTCGTTACGATTTGCCCGAGGCGCACGCTTGACCGCCATGAACACCGAAGCCGTCCTTCCGTACCTGGCCATCCATGGGGTTTGCCTGTGAACCTTGTGCGGCGCCTGCCCCCGCTATTGGCTGCGCTGATGCCATTGGTCGCGCAAGCGCTGGAGGTACGCATCGACCCTCATGCCGACCTGCTCTACCGTCAGGCCTTGCCGCTGCTGGAGCAGGCCGATGACCAGGGCGACGCTAACAGCACGCTGCGCACCGCAGTAGGCGGCGACCCTGAGCTTAGCCGCCAGGGCCAGGCCATGGCTCACACCTTGCCGACAGCGGTTGCCCTGCTGAAAAAATCGGTAGAGCTTGGCCACCCGGTCGCACAGTACCGCCTGGCCCTGTACTACATGACGTACCTGCCCGCCGCGCAAATCCCGGAGGCCGCCTGCCCGTTGCTCGAAGCCAGCCTCCAGCAGGGGTTTGCCGCACCGGCGCCAGCCATTGCCACCTGGTGCCGGCCGTACAACGTCAGCAGCGAGTACCGCACAGCGCTGGAGGCTATCCCCAGCATGGCCACCGTGTACGCCCCCTACTACCCGCAACCGGCCACACGCCTGGCTTGCAACCGCAGCCGGCCACAAGGCCTGGAAATGCTATGGGGGCGACAGCGCGACTATCAGGCCGAGGTGTACCGCCTGCTTGGCGACCTCGACCCACAGCAGCGCACGAGCCTGCTGCAGAAAGCCGTAGACATCAATGGCTGCGCAACGGCGCAACAGCTGCTGACCAGCCGCCCATAACCCAGGGTCATTCGGGGCCGCCTTGCGGCCCTGTTGTCAGTTGGCCACTGAGGTTGAGGCGAACACGCCTAGACCAGCAAGATCGTTCAAGCCATCCCCTGCCCCGTCTGTCATGCTGGCCTGCCACGTAGCCGCCATGCAGCCATCATGCCCCACATCGCCCGCCAAGCCTTTCTTCACGGCGCCATTGCCATTCTCCCGTTGTCCCTGGCCGTTGCCCCTTGGGGCCTGCTGGCCGGTTCCATGGCCATCGAGGCCAACCTCAGCGCCTGGCAGGGGCAAGGGCTGTCGGCCATCGTCTTCGCCGGCGCCGCGCAGCTGGTGGCCATTGGCATGCTCAAGGGGGGGGCCAACCTGGCGTCGATCCTGCTCACCACCCTGCTGCTGACCTCGCAGCACCTGCTGTATGGCCTGTCGATGCGCCCGGTAGTTTCCAGCCAGCCGCTGCGCTGGCGCCTGGGCCTGGGCTTTCTGCTGACCGACGAATTCTTCGCCCTGACCAGCCAGTACGACCAGCAGCAATTCAACCGCTGGTATGCCTTGGGGGTGGGCCTGACCTTCTACATTGCCTGGAACCTGTTCACCCTGGCCGGCATACTGCTGGGCCAGAATATTCCACACCTGGACCAGTTTGGCCTGGATTTCTCCATTGTCGCCACTTTTGTCGCCCTGATCGCGCCGCTGGTGCGCAACCTGGCCACCGTGGTGTGCGTAGCCGTGTCGCTGTTCTGTTCGGTGCTGTTCAGCTACTGGCACTGGGAAACCGCCCTGGTGGTCGCAGGCCTGCTGGGCATGAGCGCCGGGTTCATCTGCCAGAAATTCGCCGGAGTCCGCGCATGACCTGGATCTTGATATTCGCCATGGGCGCCATCGTGTTCCTCAACCGCTACGCATTCCTGGAGCCGCGCCTGCCCTTGCGTCTGAGCTCGAATGCCCGGCAGTTTCTCGGCTTTGCCGTGCCGGGCATGCTCACCGCCATCTGCGGCCCGATCATCTTCATGGCTGACCACCAGCTCAACCTGAGCCTGCTCAACCCCTACCTGCTGGGCTCCCTTGTGGCCATCGCCCTGGTGCTGTTGACCCGCAGCGTATTGCTGAGCATGCTGGTGAGCATGTTGATCTTCTTCCTTCTGCGCAGCTGGCTGGCATGAGCCCACCCTTGCGCGAGCAGACACACCTCTGGCAGGCGCCAGCCCTTGGCGACGTCGAGATGCTGCACGCTCGCTACTATCAGCAGCGCTTTGCCCCGCATGTGCACGAAGGCTATGTATTCACCGTGATCGAGTCGGGCGCCCAGCGCTTCTGGCACCGCGGCAGCGAGCACCTGGCACCGGTCGGCAGCATGGTGCTGATCAACCCCGACGAACTGCATACCGGCGCTACGGCCCATGAAGCCGGCTGGCGTTATCGCGGCTTCTATCCCGAGCACGAGCGGGTGACCGGTGTGCTTGACGAACTGGAACTGGGCCGCCACGGCATGCCCAGCTTCAAGGACAGCGTGATCCATGACCCGGCCCTGGCCCTCGCGTTCAGCCAGCTGCATCAGTTGTCCGAAGCCAGCGCCAGCGCCTTGCAGCAGCAGACGGCCTGGCGCCAGGCGGTGCTGGCCCTGGTGCAGCGGCACGGGCAGTGCGCCGAGCCTTCGGCCCCTGGCCACGAACCCCTCGCCGTAGCCCGCGCCCGCGAACTGCTGGAAAGCCAACTGGCCGACCCGCCCTCACTGGAAGCGCTGGCGGCAGCAGTCAACCTGTCGCCGTTCCACTTCGCCCGGGTGTTCCGCCAGGCCACCGGACTGCCGCCCCATGCCTGGTTAAAGCAACGCCGCCTGGCCCGTGCCCGCGAAATGCTGAAGCACGGCCTGGCCGCTTCGCAAGTGGCGTTCGACCTCGGCTTTGCCGACCAGAGCCATTTGAGCCGGCAGTTCAAACAAGCCTATGGGGTGACCCCGGGGGCGTATCGACAAGCCTGCGTTCACTCTGCTCTACGCGCGTGAGAGGGCGGCAGCGCCCTCTCGAGAATGCAGACCCGCCAGCAGCTACCAGACTGTGCAGTTGAGCACTTCAACAGGTCACTTTCAGATCCCGAGCCTTGGATCCCACGCACGAGACGAGCATCAACTTTAAACATGCAGACGCGGCAGTAGCCCTTTGCAGCTGCCGCAGCGCGCCTTGCAAAGGCCACAAGAGCCTGACCAACCCTCTGCTACACTGACAAGGCTGAATGGAGGATCCTGTCATGTCCGAAAGAGAGCTCACCACCCTTCTGTCGTTGATGAACCAGCGCCAGGCCTGTCTGAGCAGTGCCTGCAAGGAGATTGCCGACTGGATCGACCGGCAGGGCGATGTGCCCGCCGCCGGCAAGATCCGCGCTAGCCTGAAGGCACTGGAGGCCGATGAGGCCCAGGTTCGCAAGACCCTGACGTCGCTGACCCTCGACAGACCGCTGCCGCGCTTTCGTAGCTGAAAGGCGCAGCTGAAAAAGAAAAGGGCCGCTGAACGCGGCCCTTTGATCTGTCAGTGGTTCATGTGCATGTGATCATGCCCACCACCTGCGTCGGCGTTGAGCGCACGCACTTGCGCCTGAACGTCCAGGGTTTCCTTGGCGCCCTTGGCATCCTCGATGGTCAGGGTCAGCGGCACTTTGTCACCCTCCTTCACCTGATTGTTCAGGCCCATCAGCATGACATGCAGGCCATTCGGGTCCAAGGTCACTGCCTTGCCGGCTGGCAATTCGACAGCCTTGACCTCACGCATGCCCATCACGTCACCGTTCATGGTCATCTCGTGCACCTGCACGGTCTTGGCCACGGGCGAAGCCACACCCACCAGCTTGCTGTCGCTGCTGGCAGTCAGGACCATGAACGCACCGGTGGACTGCTGATGCGGCACGCTGGCACGCACCCAGGCATCACTCACGGTGGTCTGGGCCAGGGCCGGCAGGGCCAGCCCCATCAGTACCAGGGCAGCCAGACCGCGTTTGATCGGTTGCATCGACATTCAGCAGATCTCCATCAGGGTGACCAGATCTTCGGCGCATTCCTTGGCGTTCAGGGAATGGCCCAGGCTCAGGCGCAGGGTGCCACGTGTATCGTAGACGTAGCTGGTGGACGAATGAGAAATGGTGTAGGTGTCTCCGGCCGGAACCTTCTCGTAGAACACCTTGAATTCCTTGGCCACCGCGGCAATTTCCTCGGGGGTGCCGGTCAGCGCGGTGAACGTCGGGTCGAAGGCCTTGACGTAGGCATCGAGCACCTCGGGCGTGTCGCGCTCCGGGTCCAGGGTGATGAACACCACCTGGAACAGGTCGCGGTCGCGGCCCCTCAGCAGCTTGCGAATCTGCGCCGCCCGCGCCAGCGTGGTCGGGCAGACGGCCGGGCACTGGGTGAAGCCGAAGAAGACCATCGGCATGCTGCCGTAGAAGCTCGACAGGGTGCGCACGTTACCTTGCGGGTCTTTGAGGCTGAACTTGCGCCCGAGGATATCGTTGCTCATGTTCTTGCCGTACTTGAACTCGAGCCCCCGGGCCGGGCTGCAGCCTGCCAGCAGGCCAAGCCCGAGAACGCCCATGCCGGCGACAACCGCACGCCGGGTCAAAAGATCATTCATGAAACCATCCTTTAAAGGGAAGGTGCCGGCCCTCGGGACGGACCGGTCGAAAAACCGGGGCATTCTGGCATGACGCCCAGAGGGGTTCTACCCGACAAAGGCGAGGATGGCCTGCAGCCCTTTGAATATGGGCTGCGGCCTATTGTCGCGGGGGTTGAAACCGTAACACTTTGTTGCTAAGGGAACCGCCTTCAACTCAGTAGTAGGCGTTTTCTTTCTGGCTGTGGTCAGTCACGTCACGCACGCCCTTCAGCTCCGGAATACGCTCGAGCAGGGTGCGCTCGATGCCTTCCTTCAGGGTGACATCGGCCTGGCCGCAACCCTGGCAGCCACCACCGAACTGCAGCACGGCAATGCCGTCGTCGACCACGTCCACCAGGCTCACCTGGCCGCCATGGCTGGCCAGGCCGGGGTTGATCTCGGTCTGCAGGTAGTAGTTGATACGTTCGTTGATCGGGCTGTCTTCGTTGACCATCGGCACCTTGGCGTTCGGCGCCTTGATGGTCAGCTGGCCACCCATGCGGTCGGTGGCGTAGTCGACCAGCGCGTCTTCCAGGAACGGTACGCTGACGGCGTCCAGGTAGGCAGTGAAGCTTTTCAGACCCACGGCGGTGTCGTCGGGCTTCTCTTCGCCCGGCTTGCAGTAGGCGATGCACGTCTCGGCGTACTGGGTGCCCGGCTGGGTGATGAAAATGCGAATGCCGATGCCGGGCGTATTCTGCTTGGAGAGCAGATCGGCCAGGTAGTCATGGGCGGCGTCGGTAATGGTTATAGCGCTCATGTAGGTTCCTCACAGACTTGCGGCCAAGTGTACGCCAACCCAGCCTTCGAACAAAGTCCTAGCAATTGACTCGGGAAAGCGCATATTCAGGGGCCGGCCCCCGTTGCGCCGCCAGCCAGGCCTGCATTCGCCGGTACAGGCCGCGCTCCAGCCACTGGTAGCTGAACCACGACATTAGTCCAATGGACGGCACGCACAGGGCGAACGTCAGGAACGGGTTCAGCTGCAGCCGCTGGCTGGCGAACCAACCGGCATACAGCACCAGCACATGAATCAGGTACACCGAGTACGAACAGTCGCCAAGGGCCTTGAGCAGCCGATTGCCCTGGAACAGCGGCTCCATGGCCACGAAGGCCAGGACGACCATCGCACTCGGTAACCCCCAGTGCAGCAAGCGCTGGGAAGCGTCCAGACAGTAGATCGCCATGCCCGCCACACCCAGCAACGCCAGCGGCAACCACCGCCCCTGACGGATCAGCCCGCGGCGGTACAGTACACCGACACCAATGCCCAGCAGAAACTCGTAGATGATGTCGTTGTTGTAGAAGCGGCTGACCACGCCCATGCGCCCCAGTACCTCACTGACCAGCAACAGAGCGGCAGTCACCAGCAGCAGGTGATGCCGTTGGCGTACCAGGAAGGCCAGGCCGAACAGCAGGTAGAAAAACATCTCGAAGTTCAGCGTCCAGCCCACGTTCAGGGTCGGGTACAGGCCATAGCCACCTGGGTTTTCCGCCGGGATGAACAGCAGCGACAGGAACAGGTGCCGCCAGTCAAACGCCTGATGTGGCATCCATTGGCTGAATGCCAGCAGCAACATGGCCATCAGGGCTGTGTAGAACCAGTAGGCAGGGACGATGCGCAGCGCCCGATTGAGCAGGAACTGGCGCGGCTCGATGGTTTTGTCGCGGGTCGACAGGTAGATGACCAGCCCGCTGATGACGAAAAAGATGTCGACACCTACGGCGCCACGGTCGGTGAGCAGTTGGCCGATGGGGCCGGTGGCGTGGAAGTCGAAGAAGATCTGCATGAAATGGTGGCAGACCACCACCCAGGCGGCGAACGCCCGCAATGCCTGAAGCGAATACAGCATGGAATACCCTGCGCTTGGCGGTGCATTGAGGCCCGTATCGAGTGCAGAGGCCAGCGCCAGCCTTGAGAGCAGCGCCGTACCTGTCGTAGGAGCGGGTTCACCCGCGAAGGGCTGCAAAGCAGCCCCAGCAATCGATCCAGACCACCTACTCTGTCCGACCGCAAGCAAATCGGAAAAGTCAGCCAACCCGATCAGAGGTTCTCGTAGCGGTTCATGTCCAGCACGCCCGCCTCGACCGGTTCGGTCTCCTTGATATAGCTGTTCAGATCGTGGAAGTAGTGCCAGAACGCTGGGTGACTGCGGCGCACACCCCAGCGCATGACAATGCGCTCGAACTTCGCCGCGTCATCTTTGGCATACTCCATGTCCTCGACGAACTCCGGCACATCCGTGGTCGGGATGTTGAAGATGAAGTTCGGGTAGCTGCTGAGCACCCCCGGGTACAGGGTCAGGGTATCCAGCCCCGGCTGGTAGCGGTACGCCTCACCCAGCAGGAACGCCACGTTGCTGTGCGCGCGGTTGCGCAGCAGGCTGTAAACCTGACGCTGGCCGTCCTGCCCTTCGATACGCAGCATGGTCGCCTCGGGCAACTGGTTGATCACCTTCAGCCCGGCCGCCGGGCGCGACACCAGACGGCTGAGCGACTGCTCGGCATTGCGGAATTCTTCGCTCATCTGCGGCCGTGAGCAGAACGCACCCTGGCAGCGGTTGATCGGGTCCGGCGCGGCATTCAGGCTGCCGGTGCGCTGCAGCAGCTTAAGGCCAAAGTCGCGTTTGGGATTGCGCGGGTCGAGCTTGATGCCACTCGGGGTGTCGGTGTCGATGTCTTCATAATCCATCCACATCTTCACCTTGCCACTGTTCTGGTACCAGTCGCCAAGGATCGCCTTGCGCTGGTCGGCCGGCATCAGGCGCAGGAAGTTGACCTCGGCACCATTGCGGATCAGGTCGAAGTACAGGCGCGTCTGCAACTGGTGCGAAACGTTGCCATACACATCGAAGTTGACCGCCAGCTGGTAATACGTGCGCTCGAACAATGGGTAGTCGAACAGCCACACAGTCAGCGGCACATCCCCCACCAGGCCCTTGGTCACCGATGCGCTGTCGAAGTGGCGGAAGATGCTCAGCAGCGCATTGTCGTTACCAGCCCACAGCGTCGACCATCTCGGTGCCGGCATTTCGGCATAGGCTTCACGGCGCAGTTTCTCGTAGTCGTTGCGCTTGTCACGATAGGCGTGCCACAGGCTCAGCACACTGCCCACGTCATCGATCTGACCAGGCATGGCCAACAGCGGAGTAGCCTCGCCCCGGTACTCGGCATCGGTGACATAGCGATCGAAGGCCGGCTCCTGGAACAGCGCCCAGAAGTTGTCGCGGATCACGTCAGTGGCAATCTGTCCGCGGCACACCGGGCCACGGATGAAGGTGCGCACGAAGTACTCGGCGTTATCCAGCATGAACTGGTAGCGCGCCACGGCCGGGATCGCCTCGAAGGTTTCAAACGGGTTGGCCCGGTGGCGCGGGCCGTAGCCCGGAAGCGCGGCGGCATGCCAGTCGCCGGCATAGAACAGCTGCTTCACGCGCTTGAGCTTCTGCGGCCCCATCGGGTAGGTGATGTGCGTCTTGTGCACGATCACGCCCTGCACCGGGATCAACCGGTAGTAGAAGTCCGTGCCCGGCGGGTCGTTGGGGCGGCGGGTGGCAATGATATCGACCGGCTTGCCACTTGGCGTACGCGAGCGCACCCACTGGAAGAAGTGGCCCTGCTCGCCGCCAGCGAAATGGATGTGCGCCAAAAACAGGTGCTCGTAGAGCCAGCGCCCCACCAGCGCCTCGGTGGACCCCGGGCGGTTGAGCAGTTCTTCCCACTCTGCGATCTGCCTGGCTTCGGCCGCGCTCGGCTGGATCGGCTGGTACTCCACCGGCGCACCGGCCGCCAGCCAGCGGCGCATGGTGGCGTATTCGTCGTCGGTCAGCCCGGTCACCGCCAGCGGCATGCCCTCCTTGGGGTGTGCGCCGGCATAGGCGTCGAATTCATGGGGCAACGGGCACATGTTGTTGCGGCTCAGGCCCAGGACGATCTCTTCGGGCAGCTTGGCGTTGGGCGTAAGCGGGGTCTTGTGGCCCAACTCCAGCATGCGCGCCATCAGCGCGGCCTGACCGCCCTGGTTGTCGAGCACCGAGTAGAAGCCCTTCTTGCGCCATTGCTCTTCGCTGTGGGCGTCGTAGAACAGCCTCGTGGTGGGCACCGCCTTGCTCCGCTCGCCCTGGTACACCGGGACCTTGCTGGCCCCGCGCACCGCGCCTTCAGGGCTTTCCAGCTTGAGCTGGCAGGCGGCGTCGTTGCAGGCGTGGCAGGCCACGCACTTCTCTGTGAAGATCGGTTGAATGTCCCGGGTGTAGGAAATGGCCGGGCTCGACTGGGGGGCCTGCCCGAATACCGCGCCGCTGATGAGCAGGGCGAAGGCGCCGGCAAGGATACGATGCACCATGTGCGGAAAGTCCTGGTTCTTGAAAGCCATCACGATTTGTTGCCTGGTCGTCCTGGGTGCTTCGCGCTGCCTCCACCCGCCCAACATGAGCAGTTTTCATGCAAATGGGCGACATGCCTAAAAACCGCGCAGCTTTGTTATGATTCGGCACCTTCTGATATTCGCCCGACCAGGTAGTTCCTATGTCCGACCGCAGCGCTCGTCTCCAAGCACTCCAGAACGCACTCAAAGAGCGCATCCTGATCCTCGACGGCGGCATGGGTACTATGATCCAAAGCTACCGCCTGGAGGAACACGACTATCGTGGCACGCGTTTTGCCGATTGGCCAAGCGATGTGAAGGGTAACAACGACCTTTTGCTGCTCAGCCGCCCGGACGTGATCGCCGCCATCGAGAAGGCCTACCTGGATGCCGGTGCCGATATTCTCGAAACCAACACCTTCAATGCCACGCAGATTTCCCAGGCGGACTACGGCATGGAGTCGCTGGTTTACGAGCTGAACGTCGAAGGCGCGCGCATCGCTCGCCAGGTTGCCGATGCCAAGACCCTGGAGACGCCGGACAAGCCGCGCTTCGTTGCCGGCGTGCTCGGCCCTACCAGCCGAACCTGCTCGATTTCCCCGGACGTCAACGACCCAGGGTTTCGCAACGTCACCTTCGACGAGTTGGTAGAAAACTACATCGAGGCCACCCGTGGCCTGATCGAAGGCGGCGCCGACCTGATCCTGATCGAAACCATCTTCGACACCCTCAACGCGAAGGCGGCGATCTTCGCCGTGCAGCAAGTGTTCGAGGACGACAACGTCGAACTGCCGATCATGATCTCCGGCACCATCACCGACGCCTCCGGCCGTACCCTGTCGGGCCAGACCACCGAAGCGTTCTGGAACTCGGTGCGTCACGCCAAGCCGATTTCCGTGGGCCTGAACTGCGCCCTCGGCGCCAAGGACCTGCGCCCGTACCTGGAAGAACTGGCGACCAAGGCCGATACCCATGTGTCCGCCCACCCCAATGCCGGCCTGCCGAACGCCTTCGGCGAGTACGACGAAACCCCGGCCGAGATGGCCGCGGTGGTCGAAGAATTCGCGGCCAGCGGCTTCCTCAACATCATTGGCGGCTGCTGCGGCACCACGCCGGGGCACATCCAGGCCATTGCCGAAGCCGTGGCCAAGTACAAGCCGCGCGAGATCCCGGAAATCGCCAAGGCCTGCCGCCTGTCGGGCCTGGAGCCGTTCACCATCGACCGCCAGTCGCTGTTCGTCAACGTCGGTGAGCGCACCAACATCACCGGTTCCGCCAAGTTCGCCCGGCTGATCCGCGAAGAGAACTATACCGAAGCCCTGGAAGTCGCCCTGCAGCAGGTCGAGGCCGGCGCCCAGGTAATCGACATCAACATGGACGAAGGGATGCTCGACTCCCAGGCAGCCATGGTCCGGTTCCTCAACCTGATCGCGGGTGAGCCGGACATTTCGCGCGTACCGATCATGATCGACTCGTCCAAGTGGGAAGTGATCGAAGCCGGCCTCAAGTGCATCCAGGGCAAGGGCATCGTCAACTCCATTTCCATGAAGGAAGGCGTCGAGCAGTTCAAGCACCACGCCCGCCTGTGCAAGCGCTATGGCGCTGCCGTGGTGGTCATGGCCTTCGACGAAGTCGGCCAGGCCGACACTGCCGCGCGCAAGAAGGAAATCTGCCAGCGCAGCTATGACATCCTGGTCAACGAAGTGGGCTTCCCGCCAGAAGACATCATCTTCGACCCGAACATCTTTGCCGTCGCCACCGGTATCGAAGAACACAACAACTACGCCGTCGACTTCATCGAGGCCTGTGCCTATATCCGCGACCACCTGCCCCACGCCCTGAGCTCGGGTGGCGTGTCCAACGTGTCGTTCTCGTTCCGTGGCAACAACCCGGTGCGTGAGGCGATCCACTCGGTGTTCCTGTACCACGCGATCCAGAACGGCCTGACCATGGGTATCGTCAACGCCGGCCAGCTGGAGATCTACGACGAGATCCCGGCCCAGCTGCGTGAAAAGGTCGAGGACGTGGTGCTCAACCGCACCCCGCATGGCACCGATGCACTGCTGGCCATCGCCGACGACTACAAGGGTGGCGGCGCAACCAAGGAAGTGGAAAACGAAGAGTGGCGCTCGCTGCCGGTGGAAAAACGCCTGGAGCACGCGCTGGTCAAGGGCATCACCGCGTTCATCGTCGAAGACACCGAAGCATGCCGCCAGCAGTGCGCGCGCCCCATCGAAGTGATCGAAGGCCCGCTGATGAACGGCATGAACGTGGTCGGCGACCTGTTCGGCGCGGGCAAGATGTTCCTGCCGCAGGTGGTCAAGTCGGCCCGGGTGATGAAACAGGCCGTTGCTCACCTGATCCCCTTCATCGAAGCCGAAAAAGGCGACAAGCCGGAAGCCAAGGGCAAGATCCTGATGGCCACGGTGAAAGGCGACGTGCACGACATCGGCAAGAACATTGTCGGCGTGGTGCTGGGCTGTAACGGATACGACATCGTCGACCTTGGCGTGATGGTACCGGCGGAGAAGATCCTGCAGACGGCCCGCGAGCAGAAGTGCGACATCATCGGCCTGTCCGGCCTGATTACCCCGTCGCTGGACGAAATGGTCCACGTTGCCCGCGAAATGCAGCGCCAGGGCTTCGAACTGCCGCTGATGATCGGTGGCGCCACCACCTCCAAGGCGCACACGGCGGTCAAGATCGAGCCCAAGTACAGCAACGACGCAGTCATCTACGTCACCGACGCTTCGCGCGCGGTCGGCGTGGCCACCCAGTTGCTGTCCAAAGAACTCAAGCCGGGCTTCGTCGAGAAGACCCGCCTGGAATACGTGGACGTGCGCGAGCGCACCGCCAACCGCAGCGCCCGCACCGAGCGCCTCAGCTACGCCCAGGCGATCGCTGCCAAGCCGCAGTACGACTGGGCCAGCTACCAGCCAGCGGTGCCCTCCTTCACCGGCATCAAGGTGCTGGAAGACATCGATTTGCGCACCCTGGCCGAGTACATCGACTGGACGCCGTTCTTCATCTCCTGGGACTTGGCCGGCAAGTTCCCGCGCATCCTCACCGACGAGGTGGTTGGCGAGGCCGCTACGGCGCTGTACAAGGATGCCCGCGAGATGCTCGACAAACTGATCGACGAGAAGCTGATCAGCGCCCGCGCGGTATTCGGCTTCTGGCCGGCCAACCAGGTGGACGATGACGACATCGAAGTCTACGGCGAAGACGGCCAGGCACTGGCCACCCTGCACCACCTGCGCCAGCAGACCATCAAGCCGGACGGCAAGCCCAACTGGTCGCTGGCCGACTTCGTCGCACCGAAAGACAGTGGCGTTACCGACTACGTAGGTGGTTTCATCACCACCGCCGGCATCGGTGCCGAGGAAGTGGCCAAGGCTTACCAGGACAAGGGCGACGACTACAGCTCGATCATGGTCAAGGCCCTGGCCGACCGCCTGGCCGAAGCCTGTGCCGAATGGCTGCACGAGCAGGTGCGTAAAGAGCACTGGGGCTATGCCCGCGACGAGCACCTGGACAACGAGGCGCTGATCAAGGAACAGTACAGCGGCATCCGCCCTGCGCCGGGTTATCCGGCCTGCCCCGACCACACTGAAAAGGAAACCCTGTTCCGCCTGCTCGATGGCACCGCCATCGGTGAAACCGGGCCGAGCGGGGTGTACCTCACCGAGCACTTCGCGATGTTCCCGGCGGCGGCGGTCAGCGGCTGGTACTTCGCCCACCCGCAGGCGAAGTATTTTGCCGTAGGCAAGGTCGACAAGGATCAGATCGAACGTTACAGCGCACGCAAAGGCCAGGATATCAGCGTGAGCGAGCGCTGGCTGGCGCCTAACCTGGGGTATGACAGCTAAACGACTGCGCTGGCTTCTTCGCGGGCTTACCCACACAGGTATGAAACAGCCCTCAAGGGCAGTTATTTACCTGTCGGGGGTTCTCCGCGACGAGGCCGGCACGGGCAACCTCACAACCATTGCCTACACTGTCCCTGATTGCCTCTGATTTCCCCAGGAGCCACCATGGACGATTCCAGCCAGGGCAAACCCCCGACCTTCTGGCAGATGCTGCACAGCATCCTCGCTGCCGCCTTCGGCGTGCAAAGCGGCAAAAACCGCGCACGCGACTTCACCCACGGCAAGGCCAGCCATTTCATTGCGCTGGGGGGGCTGTTCACCCTGGTGTTCATTGCGGTATTGATCGGCCTGGTGCAGTTGGCGCTGCACCTGACCCGCTAACCTGTGCCGGCCTCTTCGCGGGTGAACCCGCTCCTACAGGGCCTGTGTCCAACCCCCGACCTGTGTCCACCCTCGATCAGGCGTAGGAGCGGGTTTACCCGCGAATACGGTCGCGACGGCAACGGTGAACGGTAGGTGGAAATTGGCCAGCAGGCCCGGCCCTTTCGCGGGTAAACCCGCTCCTACGAGGGCCTGTGTCCAACCACCGACCTGTGTCCACCACCGATCCGGTGCGGCGGCAACGGTGAACGGCGGGTGGAAATTGGCCAGCAGGCCCGGCCCTTTCGCGGGTGAACCCGCTCCTACGACGGCCTGTGTCCAACCACCGACCTGTGTCCACCACCGATCTGTGTAGGAGCGGGTTTACCCGCGAATACGGTCGCGGCCGCAACGGTGAACGGCAGGTGGAGATTGGCCAGCAGGGCCGGCCCTTTCGCGGGTAAACCCGCTCCTACGACGGTCCTGCGACATTCTCAAGGGATATGTTTTCACCGCGAAGAGGCGGCCACAGGCAATAATAAAGCGCCTGCGAGATTCCCTCCCGCAGACGCCCCTGCTACATCACGGTCTTGAGTTGCAAGTCACTGGTGGCTGACCCAATACACGGCAGTGACCACCACCAGAACGATCAGGCAGAGGATCGCCCAGGCATCGACACTGCTGTCAGCTTTGCGGACCTTGGTTGAGTTTCCCATTGCATTGCCTCTTGTAGTGGTTATGGGAATGCACTTCACCACCAGCAGTTAAGACGAGCAATGCCCTTCCCTCAAGCAGGGTCATTCAATATTCGACCGGTGACGCCAGAAACGGGTAACGGTACCCGGGCGGCCGCCCTTCGGCACTGTAACGCCGGAAATCGACGCCGTAGTCGTCCCTTTCCAGCAGCTTCAACCAACGCCTGGCCTTGGCCTGATCGATTTCCTGCAATACCGGAACACGGCGCTCGCGCAGGCCGTCGCGGTTCAACGCCAGCCCGTGGGCATCATCGTGCAGCATCACCATGGCCCAACCGCCAAGGGTGAAATGCCCCCCCATCAGCACGCTCAAGCGCCCATTGATACGCGCGCGCAAGGCTTCGGCCGAGCTGTTGACGGCACCGAACAGCACATCACGCCCCGGCGTATACCCGGCCTCCTCGAACGCCTGCATGGCACCAAAAGCCATCTGATCATTGGCCGACCACACCAGGCGGGTGGCCGGGTAACGCTCCAGCAATTGTTGCGCCTGCTCGTAGGCGCGCTGGCGGTTCCAGCCGCCATATACCACTTGCCGCAAGCGCACCTGAGGGAAATCGGCCAAGGCGCGGCGCATGCCCTCAACGCGCAACTGCGAGGCCGGGGTGGTCTTGACCCCGGCAAAAGCCACCAGATCCACCGGCCCTGCGTCGCGAGGCAGTTGTGCGAGCAACAGGTGCAACATCTGGAAGCCTGCCTGCTCGTCGTTGCTAATCAAGGTACCCAGTGGCTCGGCGTACTTGTCGGGCTGGCCCTCGATACTGAGGCGCTGGCTGGCGGTCAGGCCATTGTTGACCAGCAGCAGCTTCACCCCGGTGCCACGCGACAGCCGCAGGATTTCCGGTGCCACGTACTGCTCATTGACCAGCACCAGGTAATCCGGCCGCTGCGGCGCGCTCAGGATCGCCCGGGCCTGGGTCAGTGCCAGGTCGGCGCGGCGCTCGCTGTATTGCACCTGCAGGGTCATGCCCAGCTCGTCCGCGGCGGCCTGCATGAAGCGGGTATAGCTGGTCCAGAATGTCTCGTTGGACAGCCCCGGGTTGAGGAACACCACCGAAGCCGATTGCGCATTTGCCACCAATGGCAAGACAAGGCACAAGCTTTGGCACAGGGCCTTGAGCATGGGGTCACATCTCTGCGAAGCAAACGCCGGATTATAAACGCCTGGCGATGCTCCGCGCACAAATGGCAGTCAATCTCACATAGTCCATTTGGTTCTTTTCATATGCAAAAACATCACTTTAGCGCATAACCGCAACCTGCTATCGTTCCCCGGCTCCGTACCGGAGTGCGCGGCCGTGCGCGCGAATAGCTGCATGCCTGAGACAGGACTTTTATGTACGTATACGACGAGTACGATCAGCGGATCATCGAGGACCGCGTCAAGCAGTTCCGTGATCAGACCCGCCGCTACCTGGCCGGTGAGCTGAGCGAAGAAGAATTCCGCCCTCTGCGCCTGCAGAACGGCCTTTACATCCAACGTTTCGCGCCGATGCTGCGTGTCGCGGTGCCGTACGGCCAGCTGAACGCCAAACAGGTCCGCACCCTGGCCAAGATCGCTCGCGACTATGACAAGGGCTATGCCCACATTTCCACCCGCCAGAACGTGCAGTTCAACTGGCCGGCGCTGGAAGACATCCCCGACATCCTCGCCGAACTGGCCACCGTGCAGATGCACGCGATCCAGACCAGCGGCAACTGCCTGCGCAACACCACCACCGACCAGTTCGCCGGTGTGGCCGCAGACGAAATCGTCGACCCGCGCCCGTGGTGTGAAATCGTCCGTCAGTGGACCACCTTCCACCCGGAATTCGCCTACCTGCCACGCAAGTTCAAGATCGCCATCAACGGCTCGCAGGAAGACCGCGCCGCCATCGAAGTGCACGACATTGGCCTTGAGCCGGTGCGCAACGCTGCCGGCGAACTGGGCTTCCGTGTGCTGGTCGGTGGTGGCCTGGGCCGTACCCCGGTGGTGGGCTCGTTCATCAACGAGTTCCTGCCATGGCAGGACCTGATCAGCTACCTCGACGCCATCCTGCGCGTGTACAACCGTTACGGTCGCCGTGACAACAAGTACAAGGCGCGGATCAAGATCCTGGTCAAGGCGCTGACCCCGGAAGTGTTCGCCGAAAAGGTCGAGGCCGAAATGGTCCACCTGCGTGGCGGCACCACCACCCTGACCGAAGCCGAAGTGCAGCGCGTCTCGCGCCACTTCGTCGACCCCGAGTACCTGGCACTCGACAACGTCGACTACACCGCCCTGGATGCCGAGCACCCAGGGTTCGCCCGCTGGCGCTCGCGCAACACCCGCGCCCACAAGCGCCCGGGCTACGTGGCTGTGACCCTGTCACTCAAGCCTACCGGTGTTGCCCCGGGCGACGTGACCGACAAGCAGCTGGACGCCGTGGCCGACCTGGCCGAACGCTACAGCTTCGGCTTCCTGCGCACCTCGCACGAGCAGAACATCATCCTCGCCGACGTCGAGCAGCGCCAGCTGCACGCGCTGTGGCTTGAACTGCGCGAGAGCGGCTTCGCCACCCCAAACATCGGCCTGCTGACCGACATCATCTGCTGCCCGGGTGGCGACTACTGCTCGCTGGCCAACGCCAAGTCGATCCCGATTGCCGAGTCCATCCAGCGCCGCTTCGACGACCTGGACTACCTGTTCGACATCGGCGAAATCGACCTGAACATCTCCGGCTGCATGAACGCCTGCGGCCACCACCACGTGGGCCACATCGGCATCCTCGGCGTGGACAAGAAGGGTGAGGAGTTCTACCAGGTGTCGCTGGGCGGCAACGCCGCACGCGGCGCAAGCCTGGGCAAGATCCTTGGCCCGTCCTTCGCGCAGGATGACATGGCCGATGTGATCGAGAAGCTGATCGCCGTGTACGTCGAGCAACGCACCGAGGAAGAGCGTTTCATCGACACCTACCAGCGTATCGGCATCGACCCCTTCAAGGAACGCGTCTATGCAGCGAATCATTAAGAACAACCAGATCGTCGACGAAACCTGGCACCTGCTGCCCAAGGAAACCTCGTTCGACGAGCTGACCAACTGCGACGACTACATCGTGCCGCTGCAAATGTGGCGCGACCATGCCCACGTGCTCAAGGCCCGCGATGGCGGCCTGGGCGTATGGCTGGACAGCGACCAGGAAGCGGAGGAAATCGGTGAAGACGTGCACCACTTCCAGGTCATCGCCCTGAACTTTCCGGCATTCACCGACGGCCGCAGCTACTCCAATGCGCGTCTGCTGCGTGACCGCTACAAGTTCAAGGGCGAACTGCGCGCCATCGGCGATGTGCTGCGCGACCAGCTGTTCTTCATGGCCCGCTGCGGCTTCGACGCATTCGCCATCCGTGCCGACAAGGACCCGGAAGACGCGCTGCAAAGCCTGAAGGACTTCTCGGTGACCTACCAGGCCGCTACCGACGAACCGCTGCCGCTGTTCCGCCGCCGCTGATCGTCCCGCCCCAGCGAACAGCCCGCCTCTCGGCGGGCTGTTTCGTTCACAGGCCGTGGCGCTGGATTGCCTCACGGCTCAACTCAAGCAAAAGCTGCCGTTTCGCGACCTCACGCGCTGCGCAGATATGCTCGACCTGGGCAAAATAGTCGCCATCACTCAGCGTTTTCGATTGCTCGAGCAACGCATCCAGGCGCTGCTGAAAAGGCTCGTCCAAGCGGCTGAAGCGCGCCGCCTGCTGCTCCTGCAGGTAGTCCTGCCAGAAGGTTCGATCTGCCAGCGCCTGCGCCAAGGCTTGTGGCGTTTCCTGCCGCAGCACCTCGCTGCGCGCGGCGTCCAGGTCTTCACGGCCAACCCCACTGAAACTCTCGTACGAAAGATGGCTGGGCTGCACGGGAAGGTCGAGACTATCTGCCAGCCTGACGCGATAGGTCAGGTAAACCTCAACGGGATCGTTCGAAAAGTAATCCGCAATATGCCGCGCGGCAATTGCGTTGACTTTGTCCAGGCGGAACAACGAACGCCCCAGCCTGACCAGCGCCCGCTCCTTCTGTAACCCGGTACCGGCTGTACCGGCCTTGGCGACCAGCGCGCCAACCTCCAGCTCGCTGAGCGTCAGCAGCAACTCGTCACTGCAACTGCGCGGCCGGGCAACTTGCTCGAACAGGCTCGCGCGTACTTCAGCGTGCTGCTCGCAGGCCTCGAGGATATGCCACACCCGGGCCTGCAGGTCGCGCGGTTGTGCGTCGTATTCACGCAGGGCGCGTAAATCAGAGAAAAAGCGGAACAGATCCTGCGCCCCGGCTTCCTGGCTCAAGCGGTTCCAGCTCGCCAATCGCACCTCGCGCTGGGCTGGCGTGAATCCTGAAAACCAAGGGGCTGCAGCGTTCGGGATCGAAGTGGCATGAGCTGCACGTCGACGCTCAACGGCCCCGGCCGACGCCCTGGCCAACTGCAAGCGCTGCAAGGTTTCGTCCGAGAGTGGATTGTCGTGCAGCTCCAGGCCCCGCAACAAGCGAAGCGGCACTAAAGACAGCGCTTCAGGCAGCGTCTGGATCTGGTTGTCACGCATGTCCAGCAACTCCAGATTACCGTGCCTGGCCAGATCAGCGGGCAGATCGCCCAGCCCGGTGTTGCGCAAGGACAGCCGGCGCAGCAGGGGGAAAGACGCCAAGGGTGGCAGCAAGCCGACCGGGTTACCGTTGAGCTCCAAGCGGCGCAGCTCCACAAGCTGGCTCAAACGCAGGTTATCCTCGCTGGAAAGCACGATCTGGTTGCCGCCAAGGCGCAGGGTCCTCAGTTCGGTCAGTTGCTCGATACCTGCGGGAAGGCGCGTCAGCTGGTTGTTCCGCAAGTCCAGGTTGCGCACCTTGCTGAAGCGACCAAGAAAGCCCGCATCAAGGCTCGTCACCTGCATATCGCGCAGGGTCAGGTGCGTGATGTGGTCGAAACTCACATTATCAGGCAACGCTGGCAGGTCACCCACCCGCTCGCCCACGAGGGTCAGGTGGTAGTCACCCGCCATCTCCCCAGGGGTAAAGCGCTGCCAGCTTGCCGTAATACGCCTGGCAACCTTGATACGACGCAGGCGGCGAACAATGTTCAGTCCTGCGTCATTTCGCCAGGCTTGCAATGCCTGCTTGAGGCTGACCTTGGCCTGTAACAGTTGGCTCACATGGTTCCAGGGGTCCACTCCCCGCCAAGCCAGGTCTTGCAGATAGGCCTCCAACTGCTCACTGCTCATCACCGGATACACGTGGTTCAACGTGCGCCGCAGTGCCTGGCGAGTCCCTGTCAGGTGGCCACTGAGCGGGTAGCCCAACCGCCCATCGAACAACCGTACAGGAGGGCGAATCCCCTGCCCCACACGGGCCAGCCCAATCATTCGGGCCGCCGCTTCACGGTCAGCGAGCGCCTCAAGCCCAAGCCGCTCACCCAGTGCGTCATCCGTCATCTGGCTAATACCAAGCAACTGTCGCTGGCGGCTGTCCAGCTGCCGTCTCAACGTCTGCAGCAACCCACCCCTGCCCGCGGCAGGCAGCTCAACGTTGACCCCAGCCGACCAAGGGGCGATGGCATCGATCAGGCCCAGCGCGAGCTTACCGGTATCGTCATTTTCTGCGGTGGCCTGGCGCAACCCTGCGCAGGCACGGTCTATCCGGCTGTCGCGTATTGCCCAGCGGGCACGCTCCGCCAAGGCCAGGGGTACCCGGCCTGCGCCCGTCAGGCTCTCCATCTCGACGCTGCTGGCCCCCTCGACGATTTCCCGTGCGCAGCGGTGGGAAAGGCCCGGGAAGTCCCGCATCAATACGCGGTCCGCTGCTTGCGGGCTGATCTGTCGCTCGTTGAAGACCTCCTCGAAAGCGTCACCCCGCAACATCGGGAAATCACGGTGCAATTGCTGGCGTTCGATGGCATCGAGCAAGCGTGCCGGCGCGGGCGCATTTTCCAACAGCAAACGGCGCAGGCAGTCAGCCTCGAAACCGGTGGTCTGCAGCGCTACAGATACCGCCTCATCGGGCACCTGCGCCGTGCGGCTGGCAAGGCGGCGCACCATGTAGGCGGGGTCATGCCAGCGCTGCGGTTGCTCGAACTCATGCACCCATCCCCCGGCACCATTGTGCTCAAGTGCCGGTGAATACGCCCCTGGCCTTGATGGGTGATGAATACGCCATGCGCCATCGTCCCCCTCGCTCACCTCATAGACAGCATCGTGCAGGCGCCTCAGCGAACGGCCAGTTTCATTCACGGCCTGGCCTACCATCAGATCGACGCCCTCACGCTGATAGCCCGACAAGGACGGATCACACAGCCGCAACTGGCCATCGCCCAGGCTTACCGGCACCATGGCATCCACCCGCGCCACTCGCTGTGCCAGCTTGCCAAGTGCCGTCGCTCCGGCCGCCGTCACCGCCGCCATCACGACCGTGTCGGCCACGTTGAACAAGTGGCCCAATGCGGCGTCGCGATCACCCAACTGCCAATCCTGGTAGCCTTCGTACACCTCACCCGCCAGTTGCACCACCGTAAGCCCCAGCAGGGCCTGCCCCAACACAGGCACAAACAGCGCTGCCAGGCCTGCCACGCTCAACCCCAAATCCAGATAGCCCTGCAAACGTGCGCGGCGGTCGGCGACATCCTCATCCTCTGTCGATACCGCCAATACCCGCGCGTCATCCAGCATTTTTTTGATCCGGGCTTGGCGCAGCGCGACGAACACGTCGCCCTCGATCGCAAAACAGCGGCCATCCAGCTCAAGCGGAAGAACAGTATTACCGTGGCTGAGCAGTGCGTTCAGGGCCGCGCAGAAGGTGACGCGATCACGCTCTGCGACGAAGCGCTGGAAGTACCGCCGATAGGCCTCATTACGCAAGCGTATGCCAAGCGTCATGTACAGCAGCTCCCAGCTGGTGTGCCAACTCACCGGGGCATACGGGTCCTCAGGCAACCACGCGATAACACCAAGCAGGCGGGCGTTCTGACGCACTTCGATCACCAGTGCACCAATGACCTCCTTGCCCAACAGCCGCAGGGTGTGACACTTCAACACGGTGCTGTCGGCTGGCAGGAAAGACACTGTGCCCACAACCTGGTTGATCCACTGACAGGTCTGCTCATCGATTTCACCCTTGATCCTTGCGGCGATTGCAGCAAGCGCCAGGTTGGCCCTCAACGCCTCCTCCAGAGTGCTCTCGACGGCCACCCCCTCGCCTTCAAGCTTCGATTGCAAATGGCTTTGATAACGCCCGCCGATATCAAGGTCTCTGCAAAGGCGGACAAAGGCTTGCGCACTTAGCGGCAGCAGGTGCCCGCTGGCAGTGACCAACTGCGACCCGGTCGCGAACCAGCCAGGCTGCATTTCCTTTTCGTGGAAGTTGTGCAGTGCCGCCGAGAGCAGCGTCTGGGTGCTGACGATGCGTGTCGAAGTACTTGGCAAGGCAGGTGATATCGACGGTTTTGGCTGCAGGGTCACCAGCCTGAGCTGAGCCTGGCGCAGGTCTACCTGCCTGATCGAATGGGCCTCAAGTGCTCTTTTGAGCAACGACTCGGCGAACTCATCCAAGGGGGTTATGGCCCCTAACCAGGCGTCTACTTGGTCCTGCGCCCGCTGTTGGCGCAAAGCAGCGGCGCGCAGCTCTGTCAGCTCTTGGGCAGACGCGCGCTTGAGCCAGCCTGGCAACTGACGGGCAATCAGCGCATCGATGGAATCGGCAGGTATTACGGAAGGGGTCATGGGCAGCCTCAACGCTTGATAAAAAAGCGCTAGCTGAACAAGGTTCCAATCCCCTCTGGCCCTATTTATGTAGTGAATGCACAGCTTGAAAATGTATTTGTGCCTACAGGTCAAATGACTTTGGCGCCATAGCGGCTTATTCGCTGCCGTTCAAACCTGCACACTGGGCACCACATGATCCTCCCCCTATTCAGGAGCAACCCCATGAGCGTTCCTTCCTTCGGCCTTGGCACCTTCCGCCTCACCGGCCAAACCGTCATCGACTCGGTCAAGTCTGCCCTGGCAGTCGGCTACCGTGCCATCGATACCGCACAGATCTACAAGAACGAAGCCGAAGTCGGCCAGGCCATCGCCGAAAGCGGCGTGCCGCGCAGCGAGCTGTTCATCACCACCAAGATCTGGGTCGACAACTACGCCGCCGACAAGCTGATCCCCAGCCTGCGTGACAGCTTGCAGAAACTGCGCACCGACTATGTCGACCTGCTGCTGATCCACTGGCCAGCGCCGGGCAACGGCGTAGAACTGCCCGAGTACATGAAGGCCCTGGCCGACGCCAAGCAGCAAGGCCTGGCTCGCCAGATCGGCGTTTCCAACTTCAACATCGAGCTGACCAGGCAAGCCATTGCCGTGGTCGGCAAAGGGGAAATCGCCACCAACCAGATCGAGCTCAGCCCCTATCTGCAGAACAGCAAGCTGACCGCGTTCCTCAAGGAACAAGGGATCACCGTGACCTCGTACATGACCCTGGCCTACGGCAAAGTGCTAAAAGACCCGGTACTGGCCCAGATCGCCGCCAAGCACAAGGCTACCGTCGCCCAGGTTGCCCTGGCCTGGGCCCTGCAACTGGGCTATGCCGTGATCCCGTCGTCGACCAAGCGTGAAAACCTGGCCAGCAACCTGCTTGCCCGTGGCCTGACGCTGGACAGCGACGACATGGCACGCATCGCCAAGCTGGAGCGCAACGGCCGCGAGGTCAGCCCTGACGGCCTGGCGCCAACCTGGGACTGACACCGATGACTGCTCAAACAATGAGACCCGGCCGCGTGCTTTTCGCGTTGGCCATTGGCGCCTTTGGCATCGGCACTACCGAGTTCACCCCGATGGGGCTACTGCCAGTCATCGCCCAAGGCGTGGAGGTGAGCATCCCCAGCGCCGGCATGCTGATCACCGCCTATGCCATTGGCGTGATGGTCGGCGCGCCGATCATGACCCTGCTGTTCAGCCGCTTTGGGAAGCGCGCTGCGCTGATGGCGCTGATGGCCATCTTCACCCTTGGCAACCTGCTGTCGTCACTGTCGCCGGACTACTACACCCTGCTCGCCTCGCGACTGGTCACCAGCCTCAACCATGGTGCGTTCTTCGGCCTGGGAGCCGTGGTGGCAGCCAGCGTGGTGCCCAAGGAGAAACAGGCCAGCGCCGTGGCCACCATGTTCATGGGCCTGACCATCGCCAACATCGGCGGCGTGCCGGCCGCCACCTGGATCGGCCAGCAGATTGGCTGGCGCATGGCATTTGCCGGTACCGCCGTACTCGGCCTGCTGGCCATGGCCGCGCTGTGGTACGCCCTGCCCAAGGGTGAACGCGGCAGCGTGCCGCACGTGCGCAAGGAACTGGCGGTCATTGCCCGCCCCAGCGTGCTGCTGGCAATGGCCACCACCGTGCTCGGTGCCGGTGCCATGTTCACCTTGTACACCTACGTGGCGCCGGTGCTGGCCGAACTGATCGGTGCCTCGGACGGCTTCGTAACCTTGGGACTGGTACTGATCGGGGTTGGCTTCACCCTTGGCAACAGCCTGGGTGGCCGCCTGGCCGACTGGTCGCTGGATGGCGCGGCGAAAATCTTCCTCGCCGTGCTGGCGCTGATCATGCTGGCGATGCCCCTGGTACTGAGTAGCCACATCGGCGCTGCCATCGCCCTGCTGGTCTGGGGCATGTTCACCTTCGCCGTGGTACCGCCGCTGCAAATGCGCGTAATGACTGCCGCCATCGAGGCGCCAGGCCTGGCATCGTCGATCAACGTGGGTGCGTTCAACCTGGGTAACGCCGTGGGCGCGGCGCTGGGTGGTGCGGTTATCAGCCTGAACCTGGGCTACGCCGCCGTGCCAATGGCCGGAGGTGTGCTGGCGGCTGCGGGGCTGTTGCTGGTATGGCTGGGCGGGCGCAACAAGGTCGCCGGCAAGGCCGCAGCCGATATGGCCTGAAGGCAATCACCTGCAGGAGCGCCTCCGTTCTCCTGCCAGGCTGTGGGCACGGATGCCCGAAACGCGACATCGGCTGCCTGTTCGGCGTGAGACAGGCAACCTCGGCACTGGATAACCTGCTGCGGCAACGCCTTGCTCCCTTGCCATAGAAGAACCTTGCCCATGACAACCTCCGCCGCCTCCGTAGCCGCCGCCACGCCTGCCGACCAGCCTCAGGGCTTTGTCGTGCGCATCGTCGGTGCTGCTGCATTCGCCCACCTGCTCAATGACCTGATTCAAGCCGTACTGCCGTCGATCTACCCCATGCTGAAAAGCGATTTCGCGCTGAGCTTCGCCCAGATCGGCTGGATCGCCTTGGTGTATCAGGTGACCGCTTCCCTGCTGCAACCCTGGGTCGGCATGTTCACCGACAAGCACCCACAACCCTACCTGCTGCCTGCCGGCATGTTGGTGACGCTGGTGGGCATCGCCCTGCTCGCCTTTGCCGGCAGCTATGCAATGCTGCTGGTGGCCGCCGCCGTGGTCGGCGTGGGTTCGGCCACCTTCCACCCAGAGGCCTCGCGAGTGGCCAGAATGGCTTCCGGCGGGCGCTTCGGGACCGCGCAATCAACCTTCCAGGTCGGCGGCAATACCGGCTCGGCCCTCGGCCCACTACTCACCGCCGCCATCATCATTCCACACGGCCAACCGGCCATTGCCTGGTTCATGCTGGCCGCTGCGCTGGCTGTTCTGGTGCTGCTGCGGGTGACGGGCTGGAGCGTGCGCCACGGCCAGGCCCGGCTCAAGACCTTCGCTGGCCAACAGGCCCCCGGCCTGTCGCGGGGTGCCATGTGGCGCGCTGTGGCGGTGATCGCCGTGCTGATGTTCGCCAAGTTCGTCTACATCGCTTCGTTCACCAACTTCTTCACCTTCTACCTGATCGAGCATTTCGGCCTGAGTGTGCAGCACAGCCAGCTGTACCTGTTCGTGTTCCTCGCAGCCGTTGCGCTGGGCACCTTTGCCGGTGGCCCGGTGGGTGATCGCATCGGGCGCAAGGCCGTGATCTGGGTCTCGTTCCTCGGTGTGGCGCCCTTCGCCCTGGCCCTGCCCCATGCCAGCCTTGCCTGGACAGCCGTGCTGGCGGTGGTCATCGGCCTGGTGATGTCCTCGGCATTCGCTGCCCTGGTGGTGTATGCCCAGGAGGCGGTGCCGGGCCGGGTCGGCATGGTTTCAGGGGTGATGTTCGGGCTGATGTTCGGCATCAGCGGCCTGGGTGCAGCCGGCCTGGGCGCACTGGCCGACCGGCATGGCATCGAGTGGGTGTACCAGGCCATTGCGTTCCTGCCGCTGCTCGGGTTGGCCACCGCCTTGCTACCGGCCACCCGCTCGCAGGCCCGCCCTGGCCGTTGCTGCTAAAGTGGCGCTGCCAGGCTGCTTCGATACGAGGTCACGATGGTAAAGCCGCAACGTGAACTGCTGGTGGAAGTCGATGAGTGGACCTGGGAAGTGGGTAGCCGTGCGACAGACTACCCAAGCGACTGGTTCATCGAGCCCCATAGCCATACCAAGCATCAACTGATCTATGCCATCAAAGGCCTGATGATCGTCGAGTCCGGCAACGAATGCTGGACTGTGCCACCCAGCCGCGGCGTGTGGATGCCTTGCGGCCAGGTACATGCCATTCGCTGTGTCGGCGACGTGAAGATGCGTAGTGTGTTCGTGCGCATCGACGCGGCAACCGGCCTGCCCCTGCAGAGCAAGGCCATCAGCATCTCGCCCTTGCTCAGCGAACTGATCAAGGCCTCGGTGGGGTTCACCGCACCGTTTGCCGAGGACTCGCGCGAAGCCCGGGTCATGCGCCTGATCCTCGACGAAATCTGCGTACTGCCGACCTTGCCGCTGAAGCTGTCGCAACCCAGCGACCAGCGCCTGCGGGTGATCTGCACGGCATTGCATGAACGGCCCGACGATAATGCCACCGTTGCCGACTGGGGCCTGCGCCTGGGGGTGGACGAAAAGACCATCCAGCGGTTGTTCCGCAAGGAGACCGGCATGACCTTCGGCCAGTGGCGCCAGCAGGCGCGGCTGATGCAGGCACTGGAGCGGATTGCCCTGGGCGAGCGAATCATCGATGTGGCGGGGGCCTTGGGCTATGACAGCCCAAGTGCCTTCGCCAGCATGTTCAAGCGCCAGTTCGGTACCACGCCCAGTCAGTTCTTCAGATAACCTGAAGTCCACGCATTTGCCGGCACTGGCCCGCCGCATACGGGCTGTCCGCTGAGGGCTCGCCCTGCCTGTTCTTGCACAGCATCCCCGCCAAGCCGTATACAGTACCCCTACAACAATGCCCGCAAAGGAGCCCGGCACATGACCGTGACGCTGTCCCCCCTGCAGATCGACTGCGATTTCGACTCCGGCAACATACAGGTACTGGATGCCAGCAACCCGGCCCAGGTACACCTGGCCATTCGCCCGGACACCCACAGCGGCCACTACCAGTGGTTCCACTTCAAGGTCAGCGGGCTCACACCGGGGCAGGTCCATCGCTTCAGCCTGGACAACGCTTCTGGCTCCTCGTACAAGAACGCGTGGAGCGGCTACAACGCTGTGGCCAGCTATGACCAGCAGCGCTGGTTCCGTGTGCCAAGCCAGTTCGACGGTACGGCGCTATCGTTCGAGGTCAAGGCTGAACAGGACCAGATCTGGTTCGCCTACTTCGAGCCTTACCCGCGTGCCCGCCACAACCAGCTGATCGAACGTGCCTGCCAACTCCCAGGGGTCGAGTTGCTGGCCAGCGGCCGCAGTGTCCAGGGCCGCGATATCCCGCTGCTGCGGGCAGGCGACGGTGCCGAAGGCAAGCGCAAGCTGTGGCTGATTGCCCAGCAGCACCCGGGCGAGCACATGGCCGAATGGTTCATGGAAGGCGTGATCGACCGCCTGCAGGCCAACGACGCAGTGGTCCAGCAATTGCTGGCCAAGGCCGACCTTTACCTGATCCCCAACATGAACCCCGACGGCGCATTCCTCGGCCACCTGCGCACCAACTTCAAGGGCAAGGACCTCAACCGCGCCTGGCAGGACGCCAGCGTCGAATTCAGCCCGGAAGTGTTCTTTGCACAGGCGCAGATGAAGCAGTACGGAGTGGATGCCTTCATCGACGTGCACGGTGACGAAGAGATCCCCCACGTGTTCACGGCCGCATGCGAGGGCAACCCGGGTTACACCCCTCGGCTGGCCAACCTCGAAGAGCAGTTCCGTAGCACCTTGTGCAGCCTGACCCGCGACTTCCAGACGGTGCATGGCTATACCCGTGACGAACCCGGACAGGCGAATACGACGCTGGCCTGCAATGCGGTGGGCATGGCCCATGACTGCCTGTCACTGACGCTGGAGATGCCATTCAAGGACCATGACGACGCGCCCGATGCAGTCACCGGGTGGTCGGGGGCGCGCTCCAAGGCACTGGCCGGCGCGGTGCTGGAGACCCTGGCAAGCATGGTTGGCGATTTGCGCTGAACCTCGCCTTGCGCAGCCCCTGCAGGAGCAGCCCGTCGCGACACGCGGCGGCTGCTTCGGGGGTATTGACCGCCGTTCAGAACTGCACATCCAGTATCACACTGTCGGTATAGGTCGCAGCCGGCGGTGTCGCCTGATCGGTATAGACCTTGGCGTTGTAGTTGAACACCTGGCTACCCGTGCCGGTACCTACGCCGGGGTTGATGTCGGCATCCGTACTGGAACGCCTGGCAGCCCCTGACGCCCCCCAGCGCACGGTGCCGGCACTTTTGAAAATGTCATAGGCCAGGTAGTTGTTGGCCGATGACTTCATCCGCCGCCGCCCACCGGACACGTTCTGCCCGTCATCCAGCCCTACCGTGTAGCTGCTGCCCTTGGTGCATGACACGTTTATGCCCTGACTCACCGTGCCGAACCCCGCCACCACCGGCGCACTGGCGAAGCTGATGTCAGGCGTGGTGATCTGGCAATCGTTGGTCACCGTCAGGCTCACGTTCAAGAGCTGGCTACCCGAGCCGATGTCGCGCCCAAGGCATATCCCCAACGCTCCAATCCCCGAGCAATAATCCCAGCTCCAGGCCACGGTCAGGGCCTCTTGATACAACCCGGCCGCGACATTGCTGCCAATCTGGGTGCGCATGTAGATCGGCACCGCCTTGGGCGTGGTACCGCCGAGCAGCCCCAGCAAGTCGAGGATACCGTTGCGGGCGAAGTCGTAGGCCACACCCCGGGTAATCGGGTAGCGGGTGGTGTTGTCGGCATACAGCGTGTAGGGAATGACATCGCCTGTCGGGCCGACCAGCCCACCCGAGGCGGGCGTGATCGTGGCGTAGAAATGATCACCGCTGCTGAGCAAGGTCAGTAGCGAACCGGTGCACTGCAACCCCGAGTTGAGGCTGGAAGCCGTCTGTACCGTGTTGCGAACCTGCGTTGAATTAAGGCTGCCAAACGCTGCCGGCAACGTGGCCACCGATGAGCAAAGCGCCAAGGCCGTGCCGCTCGGCAACAGCAGCACGCTCGCCACCAGGCCCCGCCGCCAGGCATTCATCGGCACACCAACGGACCAATCAAAGGGACCGAGCCTTGCGCTTCGGGCAGGTCGAACGCCACTTCGCAATGCCCACCCCCTTCAAGCGCCACCTGAAGGCGGTTATGCGACGACAGGTTCTCCAGATACACCAACCCGTCCCACCCCACCACCGCCTGGGTGCCACTCTCTGCGTGGGTAACACGGCTACCCAGTTTGAGCACCTGCTGATTGCCATCCACCAATTCGATACTGGCCGCCATGACGCGCTTGAGGGGGAACTCCAGCAAGTAGCCACTGCCCCGTCGTACCGCCACACGCTGCTCAACGTCCGGCGCGAGGACATCCGGTGGCAGGTTCATCGGATCGATCTCGTACTTGCCCCGGTAGTAACCGCTGCTGTAAGGCACCAGCAAGTGCCCCTTGGCATCGGTACGGCCGATTTCCTGGTTTTCATAACGCACCGGCACATCGGCGTAACCTGCGGTGCTGACCACCACGAAGGCATCATCGATACGGTTGGCGGCGAACACGCCGGCATCCATCCACACCAGAGAACCACTGGCGTCGGCCCAGCGGGTCATCTCGCCGCTGCTGCCATACGTACCGGCCTGCAATTGCACCGATTGCAGGCGCCAGGTGACGTCGGCCTGGCGATAGGCATCACGGTCGCTGCCTGCGGCATAGCCCAGGTTGTAACCGACGCCGACACCGGCTGGCACCGCACGGCTGTAGTTGACCCGTTGCAGGGTCTCGCCTTCATTGCTGCGTTCCATGCTCAGCGCCAGGGTGCCGTGCAGGTCGAACGGGATCACCAGCTGCGCCTGCACCGCCCACTGGCTGTCCCCCACTTCACGGTTGGCCGAGAGGTACACACTGCTGCTGCCCCACAGCGGCTTGCTGTAGCTCAGGTTGATCAACCGGGTACGCGTACCGTCACCGGCGCGCACGTCGAAGTAGCCAGCGCCAATGCTGCCGTACTCGTTCAGGTTGACACTGAGGGTGACCTGTTCGCTGCTTTTGCTCAGTTGCATGTCCGGGGAGCCCACCCGGCTCAGGTCGGCATAATCGCCATGGCGTTGCAGGCGTTGGTAACCGAAGCCGATGCGCTGGCTGTTGTATTGGTAGCCAAGGGCGACCTGGTGGCCCTTGTCGCCCTCGAACCGGCTTTGCGCCAAGGCAGCGTTGAGTACGCCGAAGTTGCCCACGCGCATGTTGCCGCCCAGCCCACCCAGCATCAGCGACTCCGCCGTTTCGGCGTGGGTTTCCAGGGTGAATATGTCACTGAGCCCATAGCGCAGGCTACCCGAGGCGATACCCGGCCCATAGCTGAAATCGCGTACACCGTAATCACGGCGCAGGCTGCCGGCGGCCACCGAGTAGTCCGACAGGCCCTTCTGCAGCAGGCTGCTGGTGACGTAGAACGGCAAGGTGGTCGACACCTGCCGGCCAAGGGCATCAGTGGTGACCACCACCGCCTCCCCGGCACCGTTGATGAACGGCACGTTGGTCAGGGTGTACGGGCCTGGCTGCAGTTCGGTGGTACTGGACTTGAAACCGTTGATGAACAGGTCGAGCGACGTCGGCACCGCCGCTTCGCCGGCGAACGCAGGCAACGGGTAAGTGACAAGATCCGGACGCGCAGCGAAGTCGCGTGACAGCTGCACTCCGCCCACCCGCACCGAACTGCTCCAGGGCAAGGCACCCGTCACGAAGTCACCGGCTTCGTAGGTCAGCAGGCGCTGCTCGTCGGTGAAGCGCCAGGTGGTGTCGTAACGCATGAAGCCACGGCGGGTATCGTCCACCTGTGCGCCATTGAAAGACTGACGCCACTGCCCGGTACTGGAAAAGGTACCCCAGCTGTCGAACAGGCGCAGCTCGTTCCAGGCGGCCAGGTAGGTACCGCCTTCATCGGTGTCGTTGAGGTACAGGTCGTAGTTGAACAAGGCGCCAAAACTGCTGCGCGCATCGCTGGCCGGGTAAAGGTTGCGATCACCCACTTGCTGTTCTGGCAACCAGGCTGGCGGCACCTGCAGCAGCAGGCGCTGGTTCTGACTGTCGTAGTCGGTGTGCAGCCCCGCGATGCTGTCCAGGGCCACCTCCCCCTGGGGGTTGCCCGGCAGCGAGACGCCGGCTGCACGCAATACGTCGCTGTCCAGGTACAACCGCCCGGCCCGCTGCTGCACCGGTATCAGGTCAACCCTGGGCATCTGGTTCACCACCAGGTCGAGGTAAAGGGTGGCCTCGGCGATGGCGGACATCTCCGTGGGCGGTGGGGGCAAGTCGTCGGCCAGTACCAGCGCGGGGCTGACCATGGCCAGCCCCAGGCACCAGCGGCACGTCGTCGCCGAGAGCCATTTCACACACGGTTTCCAACCATTGCCGGGTCCTCCCTGGCCCCTGCACTTCATTCAGCCGTTGGCTCATTGGCCTTGGCGGATGGCGTCCGCCGAGCGCTGACCGTTGACCCTGCCCATGAGCACGCTGCCGTTGCCGGATGCCACGGGAGCCGGCCAGCGCATGCTTGCCCCCGGCAGCACATAACCCAGCAGGCCTTCAGCCAGTGGCTTGCTCTGGCTGCCTTGCTGCACGACCACATCGGTCAACCGCGCATGGACTGGGCCCGTGTTACGCAGTTCAATATAGGGCTTGCCCTGCACCGTCACCGGGCGCCAACTGAGCTGCGGCTTGCCCACGCCCTCGGCATTGCGTTTGCCTTCAGGGTCGGCCTTGCCCCACAGCCCTTCGCCATAGACGAACAGCGGCACCGAATAGCGCATCTGCAATCGAATGGCCGCCGTCGCGCCGGGCTCGGCCTTGTCGACCGGGATGGCGGGCGGAATCTCGTCGATGATGATGCGGTAGGCCTGCTCCTGGCCGGCGGGTGAAGGGCCGGTACGGGTGAGGCGGATCAGCTGCTTCTGCCCGGGTGCAATGTTGGCGACCGGTGGGCTGCCGATAATTTCGCGCTGCGCCTGGAACTGCTCCTGGTAATCACCCTGGCGCCAGGCGAATACCCGCACCTGCAGGTTTGCCGGCGCAGTGCCACGGTTTTCCAGCCACAACGCACCTGCCTTCTGGTCGGCCTCCAGCACCGGGTCGATCGGCCAGATCAGCACCGAAGTGGCCGCCCAGGCCGGCAGGCTTGCCAGCGACAATAATCCAGTCAATCCACGCGTCCACTTCGCGCCTGCCCGCATGCAGCTCTCCTTAGACACTTGTCATGGGTGGCGCTGGCCGTTACCAGGTCACCGTCACTTGCACCACATCGGTGTAGGTCCCTGCCGGCTGCGTGCCGGTCAGCTGAACCCGCCCGTACACCGGTAGCTTGATCGCCGTCGGGTCGGAATAGCTCACCGCCACGCTCTGACCGATCCCCAAGGCCTGGCTATAGGCGGCGTCCCGGTACAACTGGTAGGCCAGCACTTGCGTGCCACTGGTGCGCTTCAGGTTGCGTGTGCCACTGGCACTGTTCTGCCCGCCGTCCAGGCTCATGCTCATGGCCACGCCAGGCGTGCACTGGAACGTCACGGTAGAACCACCCAGCGATGTGCTGAGCAGCCCCGTGGACAGCGCCGACTGCGAGCCATAATCGAGCGTGCCGTAGCTGGTGACACCCCCCACCACCAGGCACCCGGCGACAACCTGCGCCGTCACCGTGAAGGTACTGGTGGTTACTGCCCCCAACGGAGCGGCCAACAACATGCTGACGCCAGTCAGGCCTCCTGCCAGCCAGCCGCGCATGGGTCAGAACGACAGCTCGACCGAGATCGTGTCGCTGTAGACCCCTGCGGGCAGGCCTGCCTTGCCGACGGCCTTGCCGTAAAGGTTGACCGTCTGAGCGGCGCCGGTACTGGTCGGCAGGGTGATGGTGTCGTCGACCGCCAGCAACGCCGTACGCCCAGCGTCGGTATAGAGGTCATACGGCACAAAGTTGCCAGAACCATCGGCGAGCGCACGGGTGCCACCGCTCGACTGGCCATCATGCAGGCCTGCACTCACTTTGATCACAGGCACCGTACCTGCAGAGCACAGGATGCTCATGGCGCCTCCCCCGCCTCCCAGCACCTGGGCATCGGCGGTGACGAACAAGGCATCCTGGGTACCGAAGTCCAGGGCACCGAAGTTAAGCCCGGACGTGCCCGACGTGCCATTGACCTGGCACGCCGCAGTCAGCGTCAGGGTCGAGCTGATACTTCCCGTTACCGTGGCCGCCTGGGCCTGGGAAGCCAACGCCAGGCCCAGGCCTGCGAGGACGCAATATGAAAGGTTCGTTCGCATCGGAGTCTCCTTGCGTGGTTACCAGTCCAGGGTCACTCTGAGGGTGTCGCGGTAAAGCCCGGCCGGCAGCGCACGCGGTTGCGCCACTACCACACCGTAGATGGGAATCGGTACTTGCTGGCTGCTGCTAATGGTGAAGGCCCGTGCCTGGCCGACGCCGTAGCGGCTGCTGCCGCCCGGGTCAACCGCCAGCTGGTATGGAATCAGTTCACGGCCGTTGCTCAGGCGGCGAATGCCATCGTCGCCATTGAGGCCACCATTGATACGCACGTTGAAGGCCCGAACCTCAGGCGTGCAACTGATCTGCAGGCTACCCTGACCGCCCACTTCGTCCACCTGGCTGCGCAACGGCTGATCCCAGTTCGGACCGCGCTCGCCAAAATCCAGTACGCCTGGGTCACCCAGCACGGCCGGTTGCGTCTCGTTGCTGCTGATCTGGCAAGACGCGCTGATCACCAGCCGCGCCTGGATGAAACCGGTGGTGCTGCCATGCACCGCACCGCCTGGGACCAGCAGCGGGCCGAGGGTGAGCAACAGGATCGAAGTGCGGCTCATGGCATGGCGTCCTTGTGCATGGTGGCGTCCTTACCAGGTGACGGTGACTTTCAGCAGATCGGCATAAACCCCTGCATCCGGCACCCAGGCCAGTTTGTCGATACGTGCATACAGCGGCAATTCAACCGAACCGCTGCCCGGTACACGCGCCGATTGGGCTACCCCCACTGCCAGCGGCTCACGCCAGGCAGCGTCACGGTACAAGCGGTAAGGAATGGGCCGCGCCAGGCGATCGTCGCTGGCCAGGTAGCGCAGTTCGCCGATGCCACCATGCAGGCCACCATCGACGCGCACCTGATAAGGCGTATCCGGGTTGCACTCCAGGCGCGGCGGACGCTGGCTCAGCAGCACACCACTCAAGGGCGCGCCAGGGCCATCCAGGCGCGCCGTAGCACCCAGGTCAATCCGCCCCAGGGCCTGGGCTCCCGCATCGCGGGTCTGGTTGACCAGCATGCAGCCACGCTGCACCAGTACCCGCACCTCCACGAGAAAATCCGCAGCCACGGTACTGCCGCTGAACAACAGGCCGAACAGCGCGGCCAGCATGCGCTCCGTCACCTTGTTATCCTTATCGAAACGTCTTGAACTGAGCGTAGCAGTGAGGCGGCGCAGCCGATGTGGCATAAAGCCATTTTTTTGTATTAGCGACAAAGCGATACCGTGGCATCAAAAAAAGCCTGTACCGCACAGAACCCGTGGCCACCCCGTGCCTCCAATGGCCAGGAGCCGGTAAATTCGCCGGGATTCTGTTAGGGTGAATCGTATTCGTCCCGCGCCAGACACCTGTGCCGTACACGGACGGACATGACAGGAGCTTTTTCAATCATGACTGCAGACAACTCACTGGCAGACGCCATGGAGCGCTGTGCCCAAGAACCGATCCAGGTTCCGGGCAGCATCCAGCCTCACGGCTTTCTGCTGGTGCTGGATGCCACCGACCTGTGCGTGCTGCAGGCCAGTGAAAATGTCGAGCACTGGTTGGGCTTGCCAGCCCGCGAACTGATCGGTTGCCACTTCGCCGACCTGGTTCACGAGGGCTTTGACCTGCACGCGCACCTCACACGGCTTCCCGAAGATGAAGTCTTCCCCTTCCACATTGGCGACGTGCGCTTGCGCCAGGGCGCACCCATCAGTGCCCTGCTGCACATGCTGGTCCATTGCCACGATCAGGTACTGATTGCCGAGTTCGAACCGCCCCGCCTGCCAGCAGACCTGGTCGGGCAAGGCGACTACTACCCGTTGGTGCGCAGCTTTGTCGCCAGTCTGCAACTGGCCGGCAGTATCGAAGACCTGCTGCAACAAGCGGTGCTGCAGCTCAAGCGCATCACCGGCTTTGGGCGGGTCAAGGCCTACCGGTTCGATGCCGAAGGCAATGGCCAGGTGCTGGCCGAGGTGGCCGACCCGGGCTACCCCAGCTACGCAGGCCTGTGCTTCCCGGCTGCAGACATCCCGCGCCAGGCGCGCGAGCTGTACCGGGTCAACCGAATCCGCGTAATCGAAGATGCCAACTATCAGCCCTCGCCACTGCTGCCCGCAACCAACCCGCGCACAGGCAAGGCGCTGGACATGAGTTTCGCTGTACTGCGCAGCGTGTCACCCGTGCACCTGCAGTACATGCGCAACATGGGCACGCTGGCCTCGATGTCGCTGTCGATCGTGGTCGACGGCGAGCTGTGGGGGCTGATTTCCTGCCACCATCAGCAGCCACGCCCGGTGGACCTGCGCACCCGCACGGCCTGCGAGCTGTTGGCCAGCGTGCTGTCGTTGCAGATAGAGTCCCGCGAGTCCCATGCCAGCACGCGCAAGCTGTTGGCGCTGCGCCAGCACATCGTACGCATGATCTCGTCCATGGCCGACCACGACAGCGTCAGTGACGGCTTGCGCGACCTGCCCCACGTGCTGCTGGCCTTCGCCGACGCCCAGGGCGCGGCAGTGATCTCGGCCGAGCGCTGTGACCTGATCGGCCAGACCCCACCTGAGGCCCAGGTGACGGCGCTGGTGCACTGGCTAGGCCAACGTGACGAAGACAGCGTGTTCCATAGCGACAACCTGCGCCGCGACATTATTGAGCTACCCGAGCTGGCAAACCATGCTGGCGGGGTGCTGGCAGTGGCCATCTCGCAGATCCACTCGCACTACCTGCTGTGGTTCCGCCCCGAGCAGATACGCACGGTCAACTGGGCCGGGCAGCCGACCAAGCAGGTCGGGCCACAAGGCAACCTCGACCCACGGCACAGTTTTGAACGCTGGCAGGAAGAACTGCGCGGCTATTGTCAGGCGTGGGACCCACTGGTGATCGAGGGCGTGATGGAGCTGCGCAGCGCTGTGCTGGGCATTGTCCTGCGCAAGGCGGAAGAGCTGGCACAACTGGCTGGCGAATTGCGCCGTTCCAACAAGGAGCTCGAAGCGTTTTCCTACAGTGTTTCCCACGACCTGCGCGCCCCGCTGCGGCACATCGCCGGCTATACCGAACTGCTTGGCGAAATCGAAGGCCAGGGCTTGAGCGAACGCGGCAAGCGCTTCCTGCAGCATATCGGTGAAGCGGCGCACTTTGCCGGGAGCCTGGTCGACAACCTGCTCAACTTCTCGCAGATGGGCCGCTCGGCCTTGCGCCTGTCCGACGTCGACCTCAACGCCCTGGTCGAGGCCATTCGCAGCGAGCTGGCCCCCGATTACGAAGGCCGCGCAATCGTTTGGGACATCGCCCCACTGCCCAAGGTGATCGGCGACCCGGCGTTCATCAACATGGCCTTGCACAACCTGATAGCCAATGCCATCAAGTACACTCGCGGCCGTACGCCTGCTCGCATCGAGATCAGTGCCGTACAGCACCCTGACGAAACCGAGGTCTGCATCCGCGACAATGGCGTGGGCTTCGACATGGCCTACGCCAACAAGCTGTTCGGTGTCTTCCAGCGCCTGCACCGCATGGAAGATTTCGAAGGCACCGGCATTGGCCTGGCGAGTGTACGCCGCATCATCGAGCGCCACGACGGTCGAGTCTGGGCCACTGGCCAGGTCGACCAAGGCGCCAGCTTCCACTTCACCCTACCCCGAAACACTGCTACCTGAGGCATCGCTACCATCATGCTCAAGCCCATTCTGCTGGTCGAAGACAACCCCCGAGACCTGGAGCTGACCCTGCTGGCCCTGGAGCGCAGCCAGTTGGCCAACGAGGTCATCGTGCTGCGTGACGGCGCCGATGCCCTCGACTACTTGCTGCGCCGCAACGCCTACGCCGAGCGCGATGACGGCAACCCTGCCGTGCTGTTACTCGACCTGAAACTGCCTAAGGTCGACGGCCTGGAAGTGCTCAAGGAAGTGCGCGCCACTGCCGAACTGCGCAGCATCCCCACCGTGATGCTGACCTCTTCGCGCGAAGAGCCCGACCTGCTGCGCGCCTACGAGCTGGGGGTAAACGCTTATGTGGTCAAACCCGTGGAGTTCAAGGAATTCGTCACCGCCATCTCCGACCTCGGGGTATTCTGGGCAGTGCTAAACGAACCGCCACCCGGCTCACTGCGACTGAACCGTCGCGGTAGCAACTGAGGCCGCCGCGACGATGCAGCAAACGCCGTTGAAAATACTGATGGTCGAAGACAGCTCGATGGACGCCGAGCTGACCCTGATGCGCCTGGAGCGCAGCGGGCTGCATGTGCAGTCGCAGCTGGTGTTCGACCATGCGGGTGTCGAACATGCCCTGCGCCAGGCCCGCTACGACCTGATCCTGTGTGACTGCGTGCTACCAGGCTCGTCCGGCACAGAAGTGCTGGCCATCGCCCAACGCCTGGCACCCGACATCCCGTTCATATTCCTGTCCGGCATTTATGGCGAAGAGCACGCGGTGGAAATGATCCGCCTGGGCGCGACCGACTATGTGCTGAAGAAGAACCTGCCACTGCTGCCCAAAGCCGTGCGCCGAGCCCTGAGCGAAGTGCAGGAACGCCAGCGCCGTCGCCGCGCCGAAGAGGCCCTGGCGGACGTCGAAGCACGTGCTCGCATTGCCATCGACGCCGCCGGCATGGGCACCTGGGACCTGCGCCCGCAAGAGGGCCTGTTGCTGTGGGATGACCGCTGCAAGACCTTGTTCGGCCTGCCCACCAGCACCGAAATGAGCCTTGAAGTGTTCTACGCCGGCATCTACCCCGACGACCTGCCACTGGTGCGCGAGGCGGTGGAACATGCCATGCGCCCGGAAAGTGACGGTCATTACCGCGTGGAGTTTCGGATCGCGCAACCCAATGGCCTGGAGCCTCGCTGGTTGCTGAGCAGCGGCCAAAGCCAGTTCGTCGATGATCAGTGCGTTCGCTTCTCCGGCGTACTGCAGGACATCCACGCGCAACGCCAGGCCACCCAGGCGCTGCGTCAGCTGAACGAGATGCTTGGCGAGCGGGTCGAACGCCGTACCCGCGAACGCGATCGTGCCTGGGAGCTGTCACAGGATTTGCTGGCCGTGCTGAACAAAGACCTGACCCCGGTCGCACTGAACCCCGCCTGGGAAGCCAGCCTGGGCTTCTCGCGCGAACGCCTGAGCCAGTCCTCCTTGCTGCACCTGCTGCCTGAGCACGACCAGGAACAGTTACTCACCGAACTGGCCGCCCTCGCCCACGGCCGCACCAGCGCACGCTTTGTCGGCCGCATCCTGCATGCCGGCGGCCAACAGCGCTGGCTGTCGTGGGTGGTGGTGCCGGAGGACACCCTGCTGTACGTGGTGGCACGCGACATCACCAGCGAGCGCGAAGCCGCCCTGGGCCTGGCAGATGCCAACGCCCGGCTGCGCGAACAGATCAACGAGCGCGAGCGCATCGAGGCCGCTCTGCAGCAGATGCAGCGGCTGGAAGCGGTTGGGCAACTGACGGCTGGCGTGGCGCATGACTTCAATAACCTGCTGACGGTGATACTCACAGGTGCCAGCTTTCTGGAGCGCGATCTGGCCAAGGCCGACCTGGACAAGGCCCGCACTCGCCTCACCCATATCCGCGAAGCGGGCGAGCGTGGTGCCAAGCTGACCTCGCAGTTGCTGGCCTTCTCCCGCCGCCAGCGTCTGGAGCCGGTGCCGCTGAACCTCAACCGTACCCTGGCCGGCCTGGAAGAGCTGCTGCGCCGCACGCTGGGTGGCAACGTCTCGGTGCGTCTGGACCTTGACCTGGCCCTGTGGCAGGCACTGACCGACCCCACCCAGACCGAGATGATCATCCTCAACCTGGCGATCAATGCCCGCGATGCCATGCCCGACGGCGGTCAGCTGACCCTGACAACGCGTAACACCCATATCGACCAGCGCCCGCAACGCCCGGAAGACCCGGACCCGGGCGAGTACGTGATGCTGAGCATCCGCGATACGGGTTGCGGCATGAGCGAAGAGGTGCTGGCCAAGGTATTCGAGCCTTTCTTTACCACCAAGGACATCGGCAAAGGTTCGGGCCTGGGCCTGGCCCAGGTGTTCGGCTTCGCCAAGCAGTCCGGTGGCGGTGTGCGCATCGACACCACACTCGGTCGCGGTACCGAAGTGGCGGTATACCTGCCGGCGGTAAAAGAGGAGATGGTGAACGAACCCGTGCCAGCAGTGCTCAGTCAGTCGATCAGCGAAAGCGGCCATAACCGCACGGTGCTGCTGGTGGACGACGACCATCTGGTGCGCGACATGCTAGGCGATGTGTTACGCCAATACGGCTACCAGGTGCGCCAGGCGCACAGCGGCGAGCAGGCATTGGCCTTGCTGGATGACGACATTGACCTGCTGCTGACTGATTTCGCCATGCCCGAGTTCAATGGTGCACAACTGGCGCTGGCTGCCCGCGAACGGTACCCCCGCCTGCCGGTGGTGTTTCTTACCGGTTATGCGGAGTTGCAGGGGCTGGAACTGCCGGGCAGCCTGGTGATCCAGAAGCCGGTGCAGGCTGATGAACTGGCCAGGGCGCTGAACGAAATGCTGGGGATTTCCGGGTAACCCGGTACGGCACGACCCGCGCTCAGGAGGCGCGGAGGCGCGCAAAATCACAAAAACGCGAAAACCCAGTGCTCATCTTTCCTGGCACCGGGTTGAATACGTTTGAATCTTGAAAAATGGCAGGGGCGGCTGGATTCGAACCAACGCATGGCAGGATCAAAACCTGCTGCCTTACCGCTTGGCGACGCCCCTGTATCGGATGCAGCATTTGCTGCTCTGACAATTCCAACTGAGTGACAACTGGGTTGTTGTCTTGGAATGCGCGGCACTTTAACAACAAACTTTCGGTCTGTGAACCCCCCTGATAAAAAAAATTGCCAAAAAACAGCGAGTTAGTCATTTCGGTGTTGGTGCAGCGACCGTCCGTCGGTTTCCGCCCGCCTCGCTTCAACACAATCGCATTCCGCACTTCCAATCAGATAAGCCCATTGCATTGACCAAGGAGGACCCCATGCCTGTCTCTCACGACCTCTACCAGGACCTGCACTACCCGCGCGAAATCGTCCAGCAGCGCCGCCAGCAGGACAAGGCGCTGGATCGCCTGCTGGACGAGTACGTGGACATCGACAACCAGGTGCTGGCTGCCGAATCGATATCGGCCGGTAACTTCGTCGATGAAGACCTGCGCCACCTCAAGGAGCGTCGCCTGGCGGTGAAGTACATGATCGAGCGCCAGCTGGAGCGAAAGGCATAGCCCGCACAGGCACAAGAGGCGGCCAGACCTATCGCAAGAAGTGATGATTGCCCGGCACTTTCTCTATTAGTCAAAATGGCCGCTCTCGGGCAAGCTGCAGGCTGCCCCGCCATCGCCCAAGGAGCGTTGCTTTTGTCTGCCTGGATCCCTACCCCGCTGCGCCAGCTTGGCCAACGCTTGCGCGGCACCGCCAATCAACAGAGCGAGCTGCTCGGCTGGTTCGAGGACAAGGCGCACAGCCGCGGTTATCAGCTGAGTGACGGTCAGCGGCGGGTAATCCACTGCATGGCCGAACAACTGACGCAGCTTGAACAAGGTCAACCGCGCAGTCTGTACCTGTACGGCTCGGTCGGCCGGGGTAAAAGCTGGCTGCTCGATGGCTTTTTCCAGGCCGTGCCGATAGCCGCCAAGCTGCGCCTGCATTTTCATGATTTCTTTGCACGCCTGCACCAGGGCATGCACCGCCACCGGGCGCTGGACGACGCGCTGGGCGCAACGCTGGACGAGCTGGTGGGTGGTTGCCGGGTGCTGTGCTTCGACGAATTCCACGTGCATGACATAGGCGATGCCATGCTGCTCACCCGGCTGTTCAACGCCTTGTTCGCCCGTGGCGTGTACTTGCTGGTGACCTCTAACTACGCGCCCGAAGGGCTGTTGCCCAACCCGCTGTATCACGAGCGTTTTCTGCCGGTCATTCGCCTGATCAACAGCTCGATGCACGTGCTCGAAGTCGGTGGCGACACGGATTTTCGCAGCTTGCCGGCCAACCGCGAGCATCAGCGTTTTACCCAGGGCCATTATGTCTGGCCGGGTGATGCGGCGCAGCGCCAGGCGCTGAATGTGCCGAGCGAACAACCGGTGATACTGGACGTGAACAAGCGCCCGCTGCGAGCGCTGGCCATCGATGGCCGGCGGGTGGTGGTTGGCTTTGACGATCTGTGCGAGAAGGCCACCGCGGTCATCGACTACCTGGTGCTGGCCAGGGACTATGACGAGTGGGTGATCGATGGGCTGGATGACCTCTCGGCGTGTTCGCTGGCGGCTCAGCAGCGCTTCGTCAACCTGGTGGATGTGCTGTATGACCAGGATCGGCGGGTGATTGTCATAGGTAAACGTCCGCTGGAAGAGAGCCTGGGCGGCCCGCTGGCCGACCTGATGCGTACCCGCAGCCGGTTGGGGCAACTGCACCAGATTGCCCCCTGAGCCTGCAGTGCCTGAGCCGGCCCTTTCGCGGGTGAACCCGCTCCTACGACGACCTGGACTGCGCCCAATCACCAATGTGTGTCCACGGCCTCTGCCGAACCACCGTTGCGCGTCCCGCCCGCGAAAGGGCCATCGTGGTCAAACCATCAACCCGCCCTGGGCAAATCCGCCAGCACCGCTTCGATCTCGCCCAGCACTGCCGGGTCATCCAGGGTCGACGGCGGCACATAATCCTGCCCATCGGCAATCTTGCGCAGCACCGCCCGCAGAATCTTGCCGGAACGGGTCTTGGGCAGGCGCTTCACCAGCCGTACCCGGTTGAAACAGGCCAGCGGGCCAATTTCCTCGCGCACGCTGCCCACCAGCTCCACCAGCAACTGCGCCTCGGCAATGCCCTCGCCATCCTTGAGTACCACCAGCGCCAGCGGTACCTGGCCCTTGATCTCGTCATGCACACCGATCACAGCACACTCCGCTACCGCCGGGTGGCGGGCGACCAGGTCTTCCATTTCACCGGTGGACAAACGATGACCGGAAACGTTGATCACATCATCGGTGCGCCCCATGATGTAGACGAAACCATCATCGTCCAGATAGCCGCCGTCACCCGTGTGGTAGTACCCCGGATACGTGCGCAGGTAGGCCTGCAGGTAGCGCTCGTGATCCCCCCACAGCGTCTGACTGCAACCGGGTGGCAATGGCAGGGCAATCACGATCGAACCCTGATGGTTGGCCCCGAGCAAGTGGCCTTCGTCATCCAGTACACGAACGTTGTAACCCGGCACCGCGCGGTTGCTCGACCCTGGCTTCGCCGCGCTGCCCTCCAGCCCGACGCAGGGCGCGGTGACCGGCCAGCCAGTCTCGGTCTGCCACCAATGGTCGTGCACCGGCTTGCCACTCACCCGCTCCAACCATTCATGGGTGCTGGAATCCAGCTTTTCACCCGCCAGGAACAGTTGCCGCAGCGAGCTGAGGTCATGCTTGCGAATCAGGTCGCCCTCCGGGTCTTCCTTGCGGATGGCGCGCATGGCCGTAGGCGCACAGAACAGCGCGTTGACCTGGTACTGCTCCACCACCCGCCAATAGGCCGAAGCATCCGGGGTGCGGATCGGCTTGCCTTCGTAGAACACCGTGGTACAGCCGCTCATCAACGGCCCGTAGACGATCAGTGAATGGCCGACCACCCAACCGACGTCTGAAATGCCCCACCACACATCGCCGGCCTGCATGCCATAGATATGGCGCATGGCGTAACACAGCGCCACGGCATTGCCGCCGTTTTCCCGGACGATACCCTTGGGCTTACCGGTGGTGCCTGAGGTATACATGATGTACAGCGGGTCGCCGGCATCAAGCTCGACGGGCGCCACCGGCTCGGCGTCGGCCAAGGCCGCCTGCCAGTCCAGGTCGCGGCCTGGCAGCAGTTCAGCGTGCGCCTGTGGCCGCTGCAGCACCAGCACATTGCGCGGCTGGTGCCGGGCCAGTTGCAGGGCACGGTCAACCAGCGGTTTGTATGCAATGACCCGGTCGAACTCCAGCCCGCACGATGCCGTCAGCAACAAGGTGGGCCGGGCGTCATCGATGCGCAGGGCCAACTCGTTGGCGGCAAAGCCACCGAACACGACCGAATGCACCGCGCCGATCCGCGCGCAGGCCAGCATCGCCATGGCCGCTTGCGGCACCATGGGCATGTAGATGATCACGCCATCGCCCTTGTTCACCCCCAGCTGGCGCAGCAAACCGGCCAGGCGTGCCACCCCGTCGCGCAACTGGTTGTAGGTGTAGGTCTGCTGCACGCCGGTCACTGGCGAATCGTAGATCAGCGCCAACTGCTCGCCCCGGCCCTGCTCGATCTGGTGATCGAGGGCCAGGTAACAGCTGTTCAGGCGGCCATCCGCGAACCAGCGGTGAGTACCGTCGGCGTTAGCTTGCAGGGTCAGGGCAGGCTTGCGGTGCCAGGCCAGGTGTGCGGCCTGTTCCGCCCAGAAAGCGGCAGGGTCGGAAATGGAATGGGCGTAGCTGTGCTGGTAGCTCATGTCGTTAGAAACCCGGTACTTGTTGTTATTGAAGGGCGAAACTTGAGTATGGACCGCTATACCCACGCCGCCATGGGACTAAAGTCACAACCGACCTGCAAATTTGCAGACAACGCAATTACGCCCCATAACGGTGCAAAGCCTCTAGAATAGGCCTCCCCTTCAACCACCGAGCAGCCCATGGACATCGAGCAGGCCCGTACCTTCCTGGAAATTGTGCGTTGCGGCAGCCTGGTCGCCGCGGCCGAACGCCTGTTCGTGTCACAAACCGCGATCACCGCGCGCGTGCAGCGCCTGGAACAGCAACTGGGTTGCCAGCTGTTCGTGCGTAGCCGCAGCGGCGCCAGCCTGACCAGCGATGGCGAAGCGTTCGTCAGTTATGCCAACCAGTTGGTGCAAACCTGGGAAGCCGCGCGCCGCGACCTGCCGTTGCCTGAAGGTTGCCAGCAGGTGCTGCATGTGGGCGGTGAGGTGAGCCTGGGCAACCCGATGATGCTCGACTGGGTAAGTGCCCTGCACCGTGAACTGCCCAGCCATGCCATCCGCAGCGAAGTCAGCGATGGAGAGTCGCTGCTGCGCAAGGTCGAGATGGGCTTGCTGGACGCCGCGCTGGTCTACCAGCCGACCTACGGTCCAGGCCTGCAGGTGGAGCAGTTGATGGAAGAGAAGCTGATTCGCGTGCGCCGGGTCGAGCGGCCCGAGCCGTACATCTACATCGACTGGGGCGAGGCCTTCCGCCGCCAGCATGATGCGGCCCTGCCCGACTGCGCGCGCCCGGCGCTTAGCTTCAACCTCGGCCCTTTGGCCCTGCAGTTCATACTCGACCAAGGTGGCAGTGGCTACTTCCGCACGCGGGTGGTGCAGGCCTATCTGGACAGCGGCGTGTTCGAGCGGGTACCGCAGGCACCGGAGTTCACCTACCCGACCTTCCTGGTGTACCCGCGTAAACGTGACAGCGAAGCCCTGCAACAGGCCTTCGCGATCCTGCGCCGGCTGATAGCTGCCGGCGCCAGCGACTGGTCACAACGCTGGGACCCGGTTATCTGAAGCCTCGGTCTTGCTGAGCAACTGACGCTTGAGGCCGGCGATCAGGTCGGTCTGGGTGATCACCCCCACCAGCTTGTCGCCATCAAGCACCGGCAAGCAGTGCAGGCCTTGTTCGCACAACAAGGGCAGCAGGCGTTCCAACGGGTGCTGGCTGCTGACACTGACAACCCGCCTGCTCATCACTTGTGCCATGCGCACCGCCTGGCGGCCGAACAGACCGCGCCAGCTGAAACGCCCACGCTGCATCGCCGGGCCAACCAGGTCGCTGAGGCTGACGATGCCTACAAGCTTGCCGTGCTGCAGGACAGGCAGGGTTTTCAGGTGATGGCTGGCGAGCATTTTCCAGGCCTGCTCCAGCGTGGTATCAGGCGTGACGAACTGCACATCGCGGGACATCACCGAGGCCGCGGTGATACCACCAAGGCTGCGCTGCAGGGCGTGCTGCTCGGTGGCGCGGATGATGCGCTCCAGCTCGTCACGGGTGACGTCGACGAACTCGCCCAGCTCTTCCAGGGCCAGGTCCAGGTCTTCACTGCGGATGCCGACCCGCTCGCCGGGCAGCGGGTCATGGGTGTGGTGCAGGTCTTTGCGTGGCACCGCGCCTTTCGGGTAGCGCACCCCCGTCAAACGGTTGTAGGCGATTGCCACTGTCACCAGGATCAACGCATTGAGCAGCACCGGCTCCAGCAGGTGATCGCCCAGGGCGGTCAACCCCGGGTCGGCCAGCACCGCGCTCACTGCCACACCGCCACCCGGCGGGTGCAGGCAGCGCAACAGGCACATGACCAGGATCGAGATGCCGAGCGCCGCAGCAGCCACCCACAGCTCGGGGCCGAAGCCTTCGCGCATGGCCAGCCCCACTGCACCCGCCAGGGCGTAGCTGCCCAACACCGGCCAAGGTTGGGCCAAGGGGCCGGAATGCACCGCAAACACCAGTACCGCCGAAGCAGCCAGCGGGCCGAGCAAGTGCAGGGCGATGCTGGAGCCATAGGCCAGGCTGGTCAGCCAGCCCGCGAGGAACAGGCCAAGCAGCGCACCGATACCGGCACGCAACCATTCTTTCGGGGGGATGTTGAGGGAGGCCGGCAACAGCCGCTGCAGACGACTTTCGGAACGCGAGGCAGACATTTGGGCAATCGGGATCTTTGGTTTTTCTGTTCAAAAAGAAAGCCCAGCCGAGTTGGCCTGGGCCTCGTATTGCGCATGCAATACCACAAGGGGCTCCGTCCGTGGAGAGATGGAAACCGCAGGGTTTCGTGGGGAGGATTTTGCCGGGTGGGGGGAATTTGGGCTAATTCAAAAAACTGCGGCTGTACTGCAATTTTTTTGCAGTACTGATAGGGCCAAAGGGGATTGCGTACACCTGTGGGAGCGGCCTTGTGTCGCGATGGGCCGCACAGCGGCCCCGGCATTATCAGGCCTTGCGCGGCAGGTCGATGCTCACCCGCAGGCCGCCCAGCGGGCTCTCCAGCAAGGCCAGGCGCCCTCCCCAGGCATCAACGATATCGCGCACGATGCCCAACCCCAGCCCATGCCCAGCCACCTGTTCGTCCAGCCGCGAACCACGCTCCAGCACCTGCTGCCGCTGGTCTTGCGCAATACCCGGGCCATCGTCATCAACCCACAGCCGGTAGCCCTCGGCGCTCGGCGCGATACCCAGGCGCACTTCGCTGTCTGCCCACTTGCAGGCGTTGTCCAGCAGATTACCCAACAGTTCCAGAACGTCCTCGCGGTCCCATGGCAACAACAGCCCGGGCGGCACATCACTTGCCAGCAGCAGGCCCTCGCCATGAATCATGCCCAAGGTCCCGAGCAACCCCGGCAGTTCGGCATCACAATCGAACTGCGCGCCCGGCAGCGCATCACCTGCCAGGCGCGCACGGTTCAGCTCGCGCGCCAGGCGTTCCTGAATCTGCTGCAACTGCTCGCGCATTTGCGCGCGCACCTCCGGCAGACCCTGCAAGCGTTCACTGGAGGCCAGGCTCAGCAGCACCGCCAGCGGCGTCTTCAGCGCATGGCCGAGGTTACCAAGGGCATTGCGTGAACGGCGCAGGCTGTCTTCGGTATGGCTAAGCAAGTGGTTGATCTGCCCCACCAGCGGTACCAACTCGCTGGGCACCTCGGCATCCAGCTGCGAGCGCTGCCCCTGCTGCAGTTGGGCGATCTGCTGGCGCGCCCGCTCCAGCGGCCGCAGCGAGCGGGTAACCGTGATGCGCTGCAGCACCAGAATCAGGATCAGCGCCACCAGGCCCATGCCCAGGCCGATCTGCTGCAAGCGTCGGAAACCTTCGCGCACCGGTGAATAGTCCTGAGCCACACTGATCGAAATGTCCTGGCCCAGGCGCCGGTAGTCGGCACGCAGGGCCAGCAGCTGCTGGCCTTCGGGGCCGAGTTCATGGCTATCGGAAAGCCCGGGCGCTGCGGGCTTGGGCATGTCCAGGTCCCACAGCGAACGAGACCTCCAGGTACCCTGGTCGAAATCGATGCGGAAGTAGTAACCGGAAAACGGCCGCTGATAGGCAGCCGAGATGCGCCGCTCATCCAGCTGCAGGCCCGAAGGCCCGCGCACCAATGCCACCAGAAGGTTCTCGCTTTCGTTGCGCAGGCCGTTTTCCAGATAACGTTGCAGGCCGGCCTCGAACAGCCACAAGGTCAGTTGCGCCAGCACCACGCCGACCACCACCAGTACCGCCACCAGGCCCAGGCTCAGGCGCGCCTGGATCGACTTCACTCGCCGCTCCCGGCATAGATGTAGCCTTGCCCGCGACGGGTTTCGATCACACTGCGGCCCAGCTTGCGGCGCAAATGGTTGACGTGGACCTCCAGCACGTTCGAGTCGCGCTCGGTTTCACCGTCGTAGAGGTGCTCGGCCAGGTGGCTTTTGGACAGGATCTGCTGCGGGTGCAGCATGAAGTAGCGCAGCAGGCGGAACTCGGCGGCGGTCAGTTGCACATCCACCCCGTCGCGGCTCACGCACTGACGGCTTTCGTCAAGGTGCAGGCCGGCCGCTTCCAGCTTCGGCTGATTGGCCAGGCCCCGGGCGCGGCGCAGCAACGCCTGGATGCGCAGTTGCAGCTCTTCGGGGTGGAAGGGTTTGCTCAGGTAATCGTCAGCCCCGGCCTTCAGCCCTTCGATGCGCTCGGCCCAGGAGCCGCGGGCGGTGAGGATCAATACCGGTGTGGCCAGGCCAGCGGCACGCCACTGGGCCAGCACGTCCAGGCCGGGCAAGCCAGGCAGGCCGAGGTCCAGGATGATCAGGTCGTAAGGCTCGCTTTGCCCCTGGTAAACCGCGTCACGGCCATCAGCCAGCCAGTCCACGGCATAGCCCTGGCGCTGCAGGCCGGCGGTCAGTTCATCGGCCAACGGTACGTTGTCCTCGACAAGCAACAGGCGCATTCAGTCATCTTCCTCGTCTTTGAGCAGGGCGCCGGTGCTGGCATCGAGCTTGATCTCGCGCACCACACCTTCAGTCGTCAGCAACTCGACTTCATATTCGTAGCGATCATCGTCTTCTTCCAGCTCGGCTTCCAGCAGACGCGCCCCGGGGTGACGCCCCAGGGCGGTCTCGAGCAGCTGTTCGAGCGGCAGGATGATGCCCTTCTGACGGAGCTTCAGGGCTTCATCCTGGTCCAGGTCGCGGGCAACAGCCAGGGAGCAGACGGCAAGCAGCGAGAGCGCCAGGTAACGTGCCGTCCGGGATACATGGATCATCAGCTGTCTCGTTCGTCCTTGAGCACCTCACCGGTCTTGGCATCCATGTCGACGTCCCATTCGACGTTCTGCGTATCACGCAGCTCGACCTTGTAGATGTAGCGGCCGTACTCGTCTTCAAGTTCCGAGTCAGTGACGGTGGCGCCTGGGTGCTTGGCCACGGCAGCGGCCTTGAGCTCGTCCAGCGACTTGATGGTCTTGGCGTTGACCAGTTTGACCACTTCGTCAGGCTGAACGTCCTTGGCGAAGGCGGCATTGGCGCCCAGGGCGAGGGCAGCGGCGGTGATCAGGGCAGTCATGGTTTTCATCGTTCTTCTCTCCTGAGAACTGTGCAAGTTGTCTACGGGGTTAAGATTAACCAGCGGTCCTTAATTCAACCTGAAAACAGCTGGCGGCATGATAGCGCAGTTACGCCGCCAACCCGACTCGACGCCGTGCAAGGTGCGGCCTTGCGCTGCGAAAGGGCCAATACAGGCACCTACAGGTGTGTTATCTGTAATGGCCCCCTCGCAGCACAAGGCTGCTCCTATGCCCAAGAGACCCGCCATGAGCGCCATCCACATCAAATACCCCGCCCTCACCTTCAAGGCCGGCCAGCGTGCCTTGCGACACATCCGCGAGCGCGGCCTGCAGGCGGCCGATGTCGGGGTATTGCCGGGCGCGGCGGGTGGGCCGAAGCCGCTGGGCATCCAGGGCCTGGACCTGGCGCTGTTCGGCGAGTGGCTACCCTCGGCACCCCGTCAGCGTGCCCTGATCGGCGCATCGATCGGTGCCTGGCGCTTCGCCAGCGCCTGCCTCGACGACCCGGTCGCCGGCATCCGTCGCCTGGGCGAGCTATACACCGAGCAGGATTTCGCCAAGGGCGTCACCCCGGCCGAAATCAGCCGCAGTTGCCAACGCATGCTCGATGACCTGCTGGAGGGCCGCGACGGCCAGCTGCTGGCCAACCCGCACTACCGCCTGAACATCCTGGTGGTGAAAAGCCATGGCCAGCTCGCTCACGACCATCGCGGCCGCCTGGGGCTGGGCCTGGGCTCGGTGGTTGCCAGTAACCTTTTGGGCCGTTCGCGCCTGGCCCGTCACTTCGAGCGCATCATTCTGCACGATGGGCGCGCCGCGCCTCCGCTCGACACGCTGACCGACTTCCCCTCACGCTACCTGCCGCTGGACTTGACCAACCTGCGCCACGCCCTGCTCGCTTCCGGGTCGATACCGATGGTCATGCAGGGCGTGAAAGACATCCCCGGCGCCGGCGCCGGCACCTACCGCGACGGCGGCCTGCTCGACTATCACCTCGACCTGCCCTATCGCGGCGACGACCTGGTGCTGTACCCGCACTTCACCGACAAGGTTGTACCCGGCTGGTTCGACAAGGCCCTGCCCTGGCGCAAGGGCGATGCCACCCGCCTGCAAAACGTGCTGCTGATGACGCCTTCGCCGCAATACCTGGCCGCCCTGCCCTACGGCAAGCTGCCCGACCGCAACGACTTCAAGCGCTTCATGGGCGATGCGCCAGGGCGCAAGCGCTATTGGTACAAGGCCATTGCCGAAAGCCAGCGCCTGGGGGATGAACTGCTGGAACTGACCGCCACCGGGCGGCTGCATGAACGCCTGCAAGCCTTGTAGCGGCCATGCTGGTAGACTGCGCGCATTATTGATTCACACAGAGTTATGACAGCGTGGAAATTTTCAAGGAATTCACATTCGAATCGGCCCACCGCCTGCCCCACGTCCCTGAAGGGCACAAATGCGGCCGTTTGCATGGCCACTCGTTCAAGGTCGGACTGCACCTGACCGGCCCGCTCGACCCGCACACGGGCTGGATCCGCGACTTCGCCGAGGTCAAGGCGATCTTCAAGCCGATCTATGATCAGCTGGACCACAACTACCTGAACGACATCCCCGGGCTGGAAAACCCCACCAGCGAAGTGATCGCCAAGTGGATCTGGGACCAGGTCAAGCCGCTGATGCCGGAGCTGTCCAAGGTTCGCATCCACGAAACCTGCACCAGCGGTTGCGAATACACCGGCGACTGATTCGCCCGGCTCACTGGCCCTGCGCGCTGCCCATGGCATCGCGCAGGAAGCTGGGGGCGATGTAGCGCTGGTAGTGCGCCTCTGAAAGCAGGAAGAACTCGCGATCGATCGCATCGCGCAATTGGGGCAGTTCCCAGTCACGGAACTCCGGCAGCAACACCATGCCATAGGCCTCCAGGTCACGGATCATCCGCGCCCCGCGGGCAATCAGCTGGTAAGCCCAGCAATACGCCGACTGCTGCTCGACAAAGCGGATGGAGCGCTGCTCCAGTTGCTGGCGCAGCAGGCCTTTGTCGAACACCTCAAGCTTGGCCATCATCACCTGCACCAGCAGCTGCTCAAGGCGCAACCACACGGCGCGCTTCTGCGTGTCGTCGTAGCCGTTCCAGTTGATCACTTCGTGGTGAAAACGCTTGCAGCCACGGCACACCGTGTCTCCGTACACCGTGGAGCACAGGCCGACGCAAGGGGTTTTGATGGACTTGTTGGACATGAAAAACAACAGCTTGGCGATGGAACACAGGCCCATGTTAGCCCTTTGTCTAACCAGGGTCACTCGTTAAAGTCATGAACACCGCCTTACCTTCAGGCTTTTTTTACCGTAGAATCACCCGGCCTTTTCAAAGGCAACAATGTCCGTTGGAAGCTGTTTTCAAAGCGTCACGAGCACAGTTGATCCGGTAGAACGGCGTTGGCCTGGGCCATGCATCCCTCGCATGCCCGCGCCAGCCCTCATCAGTCCCCGTTCTGCAGGCGTAAAACTTTGAAAGCAGCTTCTGTAAGGATTCCTTGCGACCCTGGTTGGGCGGCCCACAAAGCCGCGGCAGCGCATGGGTGCATTGAATGCTGGATAAGCGTCCCGGACCCCCTTTAGGGACCACTGATGAGGGAAATAACTGTGCTTGAAGCCTACCGCAAACACATCGAAGAGCGCGCCGCCCTGGGTATCGTTCCCCAGCCGCTGAACGCCGAACAAACTGCAGGCCTGGTCGAGCTGCTGAAAAACCCGCCGGCCGGCGAAGAAGCCTTCCTCGTAGACCTGATCACCAACCGCGTACCGCCAGGGGTCGACGAAGCTGCCTACGTCAAGGCCGCTTTCCTCTCCGCCGTCGCCAAGGGCGAAGCCAAGTCGCCACTGATCGACCGCAAGCACGCCACCGAACTGCTGGGCACCATGCAGGGCGGCTACAACATCGAAACGCTGGTCGCACTGCTGGATGACGCCGAACTGGGCGCCGTCGCGGCCGAACAGCTCAAGCACACCCTGCTGATGTTCGATGCCTTCCACGACGTGGCCGAAAAAGCCAAGGCCGGCAACACGCACGCCAAGGCCGTCCTGGAATCCTGGGCTGCCGGCGAGTGGTTCACCTCGCGCCCGGCCATCGCCGACAAGTACACCCTGACCGTGTTCAAGGTGCCTGGCGAAACCAACACCGACGACCTGTCGCCTGCCCCGGACGCCTGGTCGCGCCCTGACATTCCGCTGCACGCCCTGGCCATGCTGAAAATGGCCCGCGACGGCATCGAGCCGCAGCAGCCTGGTTCGGTCGGCCCGCTGGCCCAGATCGAAGCCGTCAAGGCCAAGGGCTTCCCGGTGGCCTATGTCGGCGACGTTGTCGGTACCGGCTCCTCGCGTAAATCCGCTACCAACTCGGTACTGTGGTTCTTCGGCGACGACATCCCTTACGTGCCGAACAAGCGCGCCGGTGGCTTCTGCTTCGGCACCAAGATCGCCCCGATCTTCTACAACACCATGGAAGACGCCGGCGCCCTGCCGATCGAATTCGACTGCACCAACCTGGGCATGGGCGACGTCATCGACGTTTACCCATACAAAGGTGAAGTACGCCGTCACGACAGCGACGAACTGGTCACCACCTTCGAGCTGAAAACCGAAGTGCTGCTGGATGAAGTCCGCGCTGGCGGCCGTATCCCGCTGATCGTCGGCCGTGGCCTGACCGAAAAAGCCCGTGCCGAGCTGGGCCTGGGTGCTTCCGACCTGTTCAAGAAACCAGAGCAGCCTGCCGATTCCGGCAAGGGCTTCACCCTGGCGCAGAAAATGGTCGGCCGTGCCTGTGGCCTGCCAGAAGGCCAGGGCGTGCGCCCAGGCGCCTACTGCGAGCCAAAAATGACCACCGTCGGCTCCCAGGACACCACTGGCCCGATGACGCGCGACGAACTGAAAGACCTGGCATGCCTGGGCTTCTCTGCTGACCTTGTCATGCAGTCGTTCTGCCACACCGCGGCCTATCCGAAGCCGATCGACGTCACCACCCACCACACCCTGCCAGACTTCATCCGCACCCGTGGCGGCGTGTCGCTGCGCCCGGGTGACGGCATCATCCACAGCTGGCTGAACCGCATGCTGATGCCTGACACCGTAGGTACCGGTGGCGACTCGCACACCCGCTTCCCGATCGGCATCTCGTTCCCAGCCGGTTCCGGCCTGGTGGCCTTCGCTGCCGCCACCGGCGTCATGCCGCTGGACATGCCAGAATCGATCCTGGTGCGCTTCAAGGGCAAACTGCAACCAGGCATCACCCTGCGTGACCTGGTTCATGCCATCCCTTACTACGCCATCCAGAAGGGCCTGCTGACCGTCGAGAAGAAAGGCAAGAAAAACGCCTTCTCCGGCCGCATCCTGGAAATCGAAGGCCTGGACGAACTGACCGTCGAGCAAGCCTTCGAGCTGTCCGACGCCTCGGCCGAGCGTTCCGCTGCCGGTTGCACCATCAAGCTGCCGGAAAAGGCCATCGCCGAGTACCTGCAGTCCAACATCACCCTGCTGCGCTGGATGATCGGCGAAGGCTACGGCGATGCCCGCACCCTGGAGCGCCGTGCCCAGGCCATGGAAGCCTGGCTGGCCAAGCCTGAGCTGCTGTCGGCCGACGCCGATGCCGAATACGCCGAAATCATCGAAATCGACCTGGCCGACGTCAAGGAGCCTGTGCTCTGCGCGCCGAACGACCCGGACGATGCCCGCCTGCTGTCCTCGGTACAAGGCGAGAAGATCGACGAAGTGTTCATCGGTTCGTGCATGACCAACATCGGTCACTTCCGCGCTGCCGGCAAGCTGCTGGAGAAGGTCAAGGGTGGCATTCCGACCCGTCTGTGGCTGGCTCCGCCAACCAAGATGGACGCTCACCAGCTGACCGAAGAAGGCTACTACGGCATCTACGGCAAGGCCGGTGCACGTATGGAAATGCCAGGCTGCTCGCTGTGCATGGGCAACCAGGCACGTGTGCAGACCGGTTCGACCGTGGTCTCCACCTCGACCCGTAACTTCCCGAACCGTCTGGGCGACGCGACCAACGTGTACCTGGCATCGGCCGAGCTGGCCGCTGTCGCTTCGATCATCGGCAAACTGCCGACCGTCGAAGAGTACATGCAGTACGCGAAAGACATCGACAGCATGGCTGCCGACGTTTACCGCTACCTGAGCTTCGACCAGATCGCCGAGTTCCGCGAAGCGGCAGCCAACGCCAAGATCCCGGTGGTCCAGGCGTAAGCTGAGTTACAGGTTGTAAACAAAGCCCCGGCAGCGATGCCGGGGCTTTGTTGTTTGGGCCTGTGCCGGCCATTTCGCGGCTAAAGCCGCTCCTACAGGGCTCCCACGGTGTTCGAGACCTGCGCATGCCCCTGTAGGAGCGGCTTTAGCCGCGAAGCAACCGGCACAGGCCATCTCATATCACAAACAAGTCCACGAACCTGTGCACAGCCGTGCCTTCCAGCTTCTGCTGGTCCTTGCACAGTTCGAAAACCTGCTGACACCGCTGCCGGGCAAAGCGGGTCGCCAGGTTGGCCCTGAACTTGGCCTCCAGCAACGGTATCCCCTCCCCGCGCCGCCGACGATGCCCGATCGGGTACTCCACCACCACTTGCTCGGTGCTGCTGCCATCCTTGAAGAACACCTGCAGCGCGTTGGCGATCGAACGCTTGTCCGGCTCCAGGTACTCGCGACTGAAGCGCGGGTCTTCCACCACCTCCATCTTCTCGCGCAGGCGGTCGATACTGGGGTGGTTGGCATGGAAAGCGTCCTCATAATGCTCCGCCACCAGATGACCAAAGATCAGTGGCACAGCCACCATGTACTGCAGGCAGTGGTCACGGTCGGCGGCATTGGCCAGTGGGCCGCTCTTGGAGATGATGCGGATCGCTGATTCCTGGGTGGTGATGACGATGCGGTCGACTTCATGCAGGCGGTTACGCACAAGTGGATGCAGAATCACTGCTGCCTCACAGGCGGTCTGGGCGTGGAACTCGGCAGGGAAACTGACCTTGAACAGCACATTTTCCATCACATAGCTGCCCAACGCCTGGGGCAGGCGCAGCTCGTACTGCCCGGCGGGCTTGAGCGCCAGGTCTTTGTTGGTATGGCTGAACGAAACATCGTAGAACCCCCACTGCGACGCCGTGAGCACGCCCGGCACGCCCATTTCCCCACGCAAGGCGATGTCGGCCAGGCGCACACCTCGGCTGGAGGCGTCACCCGCAGCCCAGGACTTGCGCGAACCGGCGTTGGGCGCATGGCGATAGGTACGAAGGGCCTGGCCGTCGACGAAGGCGTGGGACAAGGCCGAGAGCATCTGCTCACGATTGGCCCCCATCAGCCTGGCGCACACGGCGGTCGAGGCGACCTTCACCAGAATCACGTGATCGAGGCCGACACGGTTGAAGGCGTTTTCCAGCGCCAGCACGCCCTGGATCTCATGCGCCATGACCATGGCCTCCAGCACATCACGCATCAGCAGTGGCTCTTCACCCGCGGCAACCCGTTTCTGTGACAGGTGGTCAGCCACTGCCAGGATGCCGCCAAGGTTGTCCGAGGGATGAGCCCATTCGGCGGCCAGCCAGGTGTCGTTGTAGTCCAGCCAGCGCACCGTGCAGCCAATGTCCCAAGCGGCCTTGACCGGGTCGAGGCGATAGGAGGTGCCGGGGACGCGAGCACCATTCGGGACCAGCGTGCCTTCCACCTGGGGGCCAAGGAGCTTGGTGCACTCAGGGAAGCGCAAGGCGAGAAGGCCGCAACCGAGGGTGTCCATCAGGCAGTTGCGCGCGGTGTCCAGGGCCTCGCGGGATTCGACCCGGTAGCCGAGGGCGTAATCGGCCAGGGTTTGTAGCACCCGGTCGTAATCCGGGCGGTCGTTGAGGTCTACGTTGGCGCTCATATCCAGCTCCCTTCAGAATTGCCGGGGCTGCTGCGCAGCCCTTCGCGGGCTTGCCCGCTCCCACAGGTTGACCACGGCATTCAGAACCTGTGGTTACCCTGTGGGAGCGGGCAAGCCCGCGAAGGGCCGCTTGGCGGCCCCAACGAACTAAAGCCGAGCGCCAGTGGTGCGTTAGAAGCTGTCGCCAGGCACGCGAACCCAGCCCTCCATCAGCACGCGAGCACTACGGCTCATGATTGCCTTGGTTACCGTCCACTCACCATTCACCTGGCGTGCCTCGGCCCCGACCCGCAGGGTGCCCGAAGGATGACCGAAACGCACAGCGCTGCGCTCGCCCCCGCCAGCGGCGAGGTTGACCAGCGTGCCCGGAATGGCCGCCGCAGTGCCAATTGCCACCGCAGCCGTACCCATCATGGCATGGTGCAGCTTGCCCATCGACAAGGCCCGCACCAGCAGGTCGATCTCACCGGCCGGCACCGCCTTGCCACTGGAGGCAGTGTAGGTGCTCGGCGGCGCGACGAACGCCACTTTCGGCGTGTGCTGACGCCCGGCAGCCTGGTCGACGTTGTCGATAAGCCCCATGCGCACGGCGCCATAGGCGCGAATGGTCTCGAAGCGCAGCAGCGCCTGCGGATCGCCGTTGATGGCGTCCTGCAGTTCGGTACCGGTGTAGCCGATATCGGCAGCATTGACAAAAATGGTCGGGATGCCGGCATTGATCAAGGTCGCCTTGAACGTACCGACCCCCGGCACTTCCAGGTCATCGACCAGATTGCCGGTGGGGAACATGGCACCGCCACCGCCGTCTTCATCGGCTGCAGGGTCAAGAAACTCCAGCTGCACCTCGGCCGCCGGGAAGGTGACCCCGTCCAGCTCGAAGTCGCCGGTTTCCTGCACTTCACCTTCAGTGATCGGGACGTGGGCGATGATGGTCTTGCCGATATTCGCCTGCCAGATACGCACGGTGGCGATACCGTTGCGCGGAATACGCGCCGGGTCGACCAGGCCACTGCTGATGGCAAACGAACCGACCGCAGCGGACAGGTTGCCGCAGTTGCCGCTCCAGTCGACGAAGGCCTTGTCGATGCTGACCTGGCCGAACAGGTAGTCGACATCGTGCTCGGGTTTGATGCTTTGCGACAGGATCACGGTCTTGCTGGTGCTCGACGTGGCGCCGCCCATGCCATCGATCTGCTTGCCGTAGGGGTCGGGGCTGCCGATTACCCGCAGCAGCAGCGCATCGCGGGCGGGACCTGGAATTTGCGCCTGCTCGGGCAGGTCCTGCAGGCGAAAGAACACACCTTTGCTGGTGCCGCCGCGGATGTAGGTGGCGGGGATTTTGATCTGGGGTACATGTGCCATTTTCTTGGGCATCCTGATAGTCCGGTGAAATACCCTGGGGCTGCCTTGCAGCCCTGTCGCGACACAAGGTCGCTCCCACAGGTACTGCGCCGCCCTTTGTGGGAGCGGCCTTGTGTCGCGAAAGGGCCGCAAAGCGGCCCCCGATTCATGCTCAGGCGGTCGCTTCGAGGAAGTCCTGGGCAAAGCGCTGCAGCACCCCGCCCGCTTCGTAGATCGACACTTCCTCGGCGGTGTCCAGACGGCAGGTCACCGGTACTTCCAGGCACTCGCCATTGGCACGGGTAACCACCAGGGTCAGGGTCGCCCGTGGCGTACGCGCACCCAGCACGTCATAGGTTTCGCTGCCATCCAGGCCCAGGGTCTTGCGGTCGGTGCCCGGTTTGAACTCCAGCGGCAGCACGCCCATGCCTACCAGGTTGGTGCGGTGAATACGCTCGAAGCCTTCGGCCACGATCGCCTCGACACCGGCCAGACGCACGCCCTTGGCCGCCCAGTCACGGGACGAACCCTGGCCGTAGTCGGCACCGGCGACAATGATCAGCGGCTGCTTGCGCTGCATGTAGGTCTCGATCGCCTCCCACATGCGGGTAACCTTGCCTTCCGGCTCGATACGCGCCAGCGAGCCCTGCTTCACGCTGCCATCGTCGTTGCGCACCATTTCGTTGAACAGCTTGGGGTTGGCGAAGGTGGCGCGCTGGGCGGTCAGGTGGTCACCCCGGTGAGTGGCGTAGGAGTTGAAGTCCTCTTCCGGCAGGCCCATTTTCGCCAGGTATTCACCGGCGGCGCTGTCGAGCATGATGGCGTTGGACGGCGACAGGTGGTCGGTGGTGATGTTGTCCGGCAGCACCGCCAGCGGGCGCATGCCACGCAACGTGCGCTCGCCGGCCAGGGCACCTTCCCAGTAGGGAGGGCGGCGGATGTAGGTGCTCATCGGGCGCCAATCATACAGCGGCGCAACCTTCGGCCCGCGGTCTTCCTCGATGGCGAACATCGGGATGTAGACCTTGCGGAACTGCTCCGGCTTGACCGCTGCACGCACCACCGCATCGATTTCTTCGTCGCTGGGCCAGATGTCCTTGAGGCGGATTTCCTTGCCGTCGACCACCCCCAGTACATCCTTCTCGATGTCGAAGCGGATGGTACCGGCTATGGCGTAGGCGACCACCAGCGGTGGCGAAGCCAGGAAGGCCTGCTTGGCGTACGGGTGGATACGCCCGTCGAAGTTGCGGTTACCCGACAACACGGCAGTGGCGTACAGGTCGCGGTCGATGATTTCTTGCTGGATCACCGGGTCCAGGGCGCCGGACATACCGTTGCAGGTGGTGCAGGCAAAGGCGACGATGCCAAAGCCAAGTTGCTCCAGCTCCTTCTCCAGCCCTGCTTCCTCCAGATACAGCTGCACAGCCTTGGAGCCGGGAGCCAGCGACGACTTGACCCACGGCTTGCGGGTCAGGCCCAGCTTGTTGGCATTGCGCGCAATCAGGCCTGCGGCAATCACGTTGCGCGGGTTGCTGGTGTTGGTGCAGCTGGTGATGGCAGCGATGATCACCGCGCCGTCCGGCATCTGCCCCGGCACTTCTTCCCAGCTGCCGGCGATGCCTTTGGCTGCCAGGTCGCTGGTGGCGACGCGGGCATGCGGGTTGGACGGGCCGGCCATGTTGCGTACCACGCTCGACAGGTCGAAGCTCAGGGTACGCTCGTAGACCGCGCCGCCCAGGCTGTCAGCCCACAGGCCGGTGGCCTTGGCGAAGGTTTCCACCAGTTTGACCTGCTGCTCTTCACGGCCGGTCAGGCGCAGGTAGTCGATGGTCTGCTGGTCGATGGCGAACATCGCCGCCGTGGCGCCGTATTCCGGGGCCATGTTGGAAATGGTGGCGCGGTCGCCCAAGGTCAGGGCACGGGCACCCTCACCATGGAACTCCAGGTAAGCGCCGACCACTTTCTGCTTGCGCAGGAATTCGGTCAAGGCCAGTACCAGGTCGGTGGCAGTGATGTTCGCGGCCAGTTTGCCAGTCAGCTCGACGCCGACGATCTCCGGCAGACGCATCCAGGAGGCGCGGCCGAGCATCACGTTTTCGGCTTCCAGGCCGCCTACGCCGATGGCGATCACACCCAGTGCATCGACATGCGGCGTGTGGCTGTCGGTGCCGACGCAGGTGTCCGGGTAGGCGACGCCGCGGTCGCTGTGGACCACCGGTGACATCTTCTCCAGGTTGATCTGGTGCATGATGCCGTTGCCCGGCTGGATCACGTCGACGTTCTTGAACGCCTTCTTGGTCCAGTTGATGAAGTGGAAGCGGTCTTCGTTGCGGCGATCTTCGATGGCGCGGTTCTTTTCGAAGGCCTGCGGGTCGAAACCACCACACTCGACGGCCAGCGAGTGGTCGACGATCAGTTGCACCGGCACCACCGGGTTGACCTGGGCCGGGTCGCCGCCTTTGTCGGCAATGGCGTCACGCAGGCCGGCAAGGTCGACCAGCGCAGTCTGGCCAAGGATGTCATGGCACACCACGCGGGCCGGGAACCACGGAAAGTCGAGGTCGCGCTTGCGTTCGATCAGCTGGCTCAGCGAGGCGTCGAGCGTAGCAGGGTCGCAGCGGCGCACCAGGTTCTCGGCGAGCACGCGGGACGTGTATGGCAAGCCATCGTAGGCGCCGGGCTTGATCGCCTCGACCGCCGCGCGGGCATCGAAGTAGTCCAGGTCGGTGCCTGGCAGGTGCTTGCGGTATGCAGTGTTCATCATGGAATCAGGCTCGGTCACAGGATTCGGAAGGTTTCACCGTACCTGTGGGAGCGGGCGTGCCCGCGAATGCGTCAGCAGGTGCGCAGTGGTTGCAAGGCCGGGTGCATTCGCGGGCACGCCCGCTCCCTCAAGGGAAACGGGTTGCCTCTCTATAGCTATTCAGCGCTGCTCGATCGGCACGAACTGGCGCTGTTCGACGCCGACATACTCGGCGCTCGGGCGGATGATGCGGTTGTTGGCGCGCTGCTCGAAGACGTGCGCCGCCCAGCCGGTCAGCCGCGAGCAGACGAAGATCGGGGTGAACAGCTTGGTCGGAATGCCCATGAAGTGGTACGCCGAGGCATGGTAGAAGTCGGCGTTGGGGAACAGGCGCTTCTGCTCCCACATGGTCTTGTCGATGGCTTCGGACACCGGGTACAGCACCTTGTCACCCACTTCGTCAGCCAGCTGCTTCGACCAGCCCTTGATCACCTCGTTGCGCGGGTCGGACTCTTTGTAGATGGCATGGCCAAAGCCCATGATCTTGTCTTTGCGCTCGAGCATGCGCAGCAGCTCGGCGGTGGCTTCCTGCGGGCTCTGGAAGCGTTCGATCAGCTCCATCGCAGCCTCGTTGGCACCGCCGTGCAGCGGGCCACGCAGCGAGCCGATGGCTGCGGTAACGCAGGAGTACAGGTCAGACAGGGTCGAGGCGCAGACGCGGGCAGTGAAGGTCGAGGCGTTGAATTCGTGCTCAGCGTAGAGAATCAGCGACACGTTCATGACCTTGACGTGCAGCTCGCTCGGCTTCTTGCCGTGCAGCAGGTGCAGGAAGTGGCCACCCAAGGTGTCTTCATCAGTGGTGCAGTCGATGCGTACGCCATGGTGGGTGAAGCGGTACCAGTAGCACATCACGGCCGGGAACAGCGCCAGCAGGCGGTTGGTCTTGTCGCGCTGGGCTTCAAAGGTCAGTTCTGGTTCGAGGGTGCCCAGTACCGAGCAACCGGTGCGCATGACGTCCATCGGGTGGGCATCGCGCGGGATGCGCTCAAGCACTTCCTTCAAGGCTTGCGGCAGGTCACGCAGGCCCTTGAGCTTGCGCTTGTAGTCGGCCAGTTCGGCCTGGGTTGGCAGCTCGCCATACAGCAGCAGGTAGGCGACTTCTTCGAACTCGGCACCGGCGGCCAGGTCACGCACATCATAACCACGGTAGGTCAGCCCGGCACCGGCCTGGCCCACGGTCGACAGTGCAGTCTGGCCGGCCACCTGGCCACGCAGGCCTGCGCCACTGAGTACTTTTGCTTCGGCCATGGTGTTTCTCCTTTCTTGAATTTGTTATGGATGCTTTCTGGCTAATTCGGGCGCTAGCGCTTAGCCCTTCTTCTGGGCAAACAGTGCATCGAGGCTCTGCTCGAAGGCGTGATAACCAATGGCATCGTAAAGCTCCATGCGAGTCTGCATGGTGTCGATCACGTTCTTTTGCGTGCCGTCACGGCGCAGCGCGGTATACACGTTCTCGGCTGCTTTGTTCATGGCGCGGAACGCCGACAGCGGGTACAGCACCAACGACACGTCGACCGAGGCCAACTCTTCGGTTGTGTACAGCGGCGTGGCACCGAACTCGGTGATGTTGGCCAGGATCGGTGCCTTCACCCGATCAGCGAAAGTCTTGTACATCTGCAGTTCGGTGATGGCTTCCGGGAAAATCATGTCGGCGCCAGCTTCGACACACGCTTCGGCACGGTCCAAAGCGGCGTTCAGGCCTTCGACGGCCAGCGCATCGGTACGCGCCATGATCACGAAGCTGTCATCGCTGCGGGCGTCGACGGCAGCTTTGATACGGTCGACCATTTCCTGCTGGCTGACAATTTCCTTGTTGGGACGGTGGCCACAACGCTTGGCGCCAACCTGGTCCTCGATATGGATGGCGGCAGCGCCGAACTTGCTCATCGAGCGCACGGTACGGGCAACGTTGAAAGCCGAAGCGCCGAAGCCGGTGTCGACATCCACCAGCAGCGGCAGGTCGCACACGTCGGTGATGCGACGCACGTCGGTGAGCACGTCGTCCAGGCCAGTGATGCCCAGGTCTGGCAGGCCCAGGGAGCCGGCAGCCACGCCGCCACCTGACAGGTAGATGGCCTTGAAGCCGGCGCGCTTGGCCAGCAGGGCATGGTTGGCGTTGATGGCGCCAACCACCTGCAGCGGATGCTCAGCGGCAACGGCGTCACGGAAACGCTGACCGGGGGTGCTCTTGACTGTCATTTCTCACCTCGTGTGCTGTTGTTGTGGGCGTCCAGGTAGTGACGCTCGATATTGCGCTTGGACGCGCCGATGTGGCGGCGCATCAGGAGTTCGGCCAGTTCGCCGTCACGGTCGGCGATGGCATCAAGAATGCGATGGTGTTCGGCAAAGGCCTGGCGTGGCCGGTTAGGCGTGGCAGAGAACTGGATACGGTACATGCGCACCAACTGGTACAGCTCGCCGCAGAGCATCTTGACCAAGGTCTGGTTGCCGCTACCCTGAATAATCCGGTAATGGAAGTCGTAGTCGCCTTCCTGCTGGTAGTAGCCCAGGCCGGCCTGGAACGCGGCATCGCGCTCATGGGTGTCGAGCACCCGGCGCAGTTCGTCGATGTCGGCCTGGCTCATGCGTTCGGCGGCCAGGCGACAGGCCATGCCTTCCAGCGACTCGCGGATTTCGTACAGCTCGATCAGCTCGGCGTGGTTGAGCGATACCACTCGCGCGCCCACATGCGGCACGCGCACCAGTAGGCGCTGGCCTTCAAGGCGGTGAATAGCCTCGCGTAGCGGCCCGCGGCTGATGCCATAGGTGCGCGCCAACTCCGGCTCGGAAATCTTGCTGCCGGGGGCGATATCACCCTTGACAATGGCCGCCTGGATGCGTCGGAAGACGTTTTCGGAGAGGGTTTCCGTTTCGTCTGTCAGCACCGGGCCGGGGGTGGAAAGGTCCTGCATATTGTCGACACCTTTTAAAACTCTTGGTCAGAAACTAGCGAAACAAGACCTGCAAGTCAAAGACAAAATGAACATTGTCGACAATCGTCTAATCGCGAACTATCACCACTTCAACGCTGTCAGATCGCGCACCGCTGGCGTCAAGACGTCGGCGTGATAGAATGCCGCGCCTCCGATGGGGTATGGATAGCCTGTCTGTCATGCATTCGTGCCTGTTGACAGATAAACGAGGAAGCTTGCGCAGTAATTGCCAGTCACCTTGACCTGAACCTTGCCTAGAACCTTGCAATGCACCGCGCCAGGAATATGAGACTTACACCCGTTTTATTGCTGCTATGCCTCACCCTGCTGCCGGCCCTTGGCCAGGCTGCGGGCAAGACCGTGTATGGTCTCAACGAATACGCACATCTGGGCGACCTGGACCTGGAAGTGGCCGCCAAGCTCGACACCGGTGCCAAGACCGCGTCGCTCAGTGCCCGCGACATCAAGCGGTTCAAGCGCAATGGCGAAAGCTGGGTACGCTTCTACCTCGCCATCGATGCGGCCCATTCGCACCCGATCGAACGCCCACTGGCACGTGTCAGCAAGATCAAGCGCCGGGCTGGCGACTATGATGCCGAATCGGGCAAGGCCTACACGGCCCGCCCGGTCATCGAACTCGAAATCTGCATGGGCCAGACCAGGCGCACCATCGAAGTCAACCTCACCGACCGCAGCGCGTTCCAGTTCCCGCTGCTGATCGGTTCCGAGGCACTCAAGCACTTCGACGCACTGGTTGACCCAAGCCTTAAATATGCGGCCGGCAAACCTGCCTGTGCCACCGACGCTCCCAAAGCAGAGTAATCCCGATGCGCTCTCTTACCCTCCATCTGAAAGTCCTGATCACCGTGCTGGTGCTATTGGGCGTGGCGGTCACGGCTTATCAGATCTTCGTGCTCGGCATCCCGGTGACCGAGGATGAAACCGACGACCTGTGGAACATCGACGCCAAGGTCGAGTTCGTGGCCAGCAGCAAGGACCCGGTCAAGGTGCAGATGTTCGTGCCACCGCTGAACCGCGACTACGTCAGCCTCAACGAGAGCTTCATCTCCAACAACTACGGGGTCAGCATCAACCGTGCCGACGGCAACCGCAAGGTTACCTGGTCGGCACGTCGCGCCAGTGGCAACCAGACCCTCTACTACCGCCTGGTACTGACCAAGCGCTACAGCAACGAGAAGACCAAGGTCAAAGGCCCGACCTTCCGTGACAGCCTGGCCGTCGAAGGCCCCGAGAAGATCGCCGCCGAAGCCCTGATGGCGCCTATACGTCAGCACTCGGCCGACGTCGAGACCTTCGTCAGCGAGACCATCAAGCGGGTCAACAACCTCAACGACGACAACGTCAAGCTGCTGCTGGCCGGCGACACTTCGGCAATGAAGAAGGCCCAGGTCATCGACCTGCTGCTGTCCATCGCCCACGTGCCGATGGAAAAGGTGCACACCATCCGCCTGCTGGCCGACACCCCGCAAACCCCGGAGCTGTGGCTGCGCAGCTTCAACGGCGACGACTGGCTGTACTTCAACCCGGACACCGGTGAGCAAGGCCTGCCGAGCGACCGCCTGCTGTGGTGGACCGGTGACGACAACCTGATCACCGTCGATGGCGGCAAGAAGGCCACCGTCACCTTCAGCATGAACAACAGCGAGATGAACGCCATCCGCCTGGCCAAGCTGACCGACGAGAACACCGACGCCGACTTCCTCGAATACTCGCTGTACGGCCTGCCGCTGCAAACCCAGCAAACCTTCATGATCATGGTCATGATCCCGATCGGCGTGCTGGTGATCCTGGTGCTGCGCAACCTGATCGGCATCCAGACCCTGGGCACATTCACCCCGGTGCTGATCGCCCTGGCGTTCCGCGAAACCCAGCTGGGCTTCGGTATCATGCTGTTCACGGTGATCACTGCCCTGGGCCTGTCGCTGCGCTCGTATCTGGAACACCTCAAGCTGCAGATGCTGCCACGCCTGTCGGTGGTATTGACCTTCGTCGTGGTGCTGATTGCCGCCATCAGCCTGTTCAGCCACAAGCTGGGCCTTGAACGTGGGCTTTCGGTAGCACTGTTCCCGATGGTGATCCTGACCATGACCATCGAACGCCTGTCGATCACCTGGGAGGAGCGTGGTGGCGGCCATGCCATGAAAGTGGCCATCGGCACCCTGTTCGCCGCCTCCCTGGCACACCTGCTGATGATGGTGCCGGAGCTGGTGTACTTCGTGTTCACCTTCCCGGCGGTGCTGCTGATCCTGGTGGGCTTCATGCTGGCGATGGGCCGTTATCGCGGCTACCGCCTGACCGAGCTCGTGCGCTTCAAAGCCTTCCTGAACAAGGCAGACACCTGATGTTTGGCCTCATCAAGACGTGGAAAGCCCTGGAGGCCCGGGGCATCATGGGGATCAACCGGCGTAACGCGGACTATGTGCTGAAGTACAACAAGCGCAGCCTGTACCCGATCGTCGACGACAAGATCATCACCAAGGAGCGCGCACTGGCGGCCGGCATCCATGTGCCGGAAATGTACGGCATCATCGAGACCGAAAAAGAGATCGAGAAGCTCGACCAGATCATCGGCGGTCGCAGCGATTTCGTCATCAAGCCGGCGCAAGGCGCCGGCGGTGACGGCATCCTGGTAATCGCCGACCGCTTCGAGGACCGCTACCGCACAGTGTCGGGCAAGATCATCAGCCATGAGGAAATCGAGCACCAGATTTCCAGCATCCTCACCGGGCTGTACTCCCTCGGCGGGCACCGCGACCGCGCGCTGATCGAGTACCGCGTGACCCCGGACCAGATATTCAAGAGCATCAGTTACGAAGGCGTACCGGACATCCGCATCATCGTGCTCATGGGTTACCCGGTGATGGCCATGCTGCGCCTGCCGACTCGCCAGTCCGGCGGCAAGGCCAACCTGCACCAGGGCGCCATCGGTGTGGGTGTCGACCTGGCCACCGGCGTGACCCTGCGCGGCACCTGGCTGAACAACATCATCAGCAAGCACCCGGACACCACCAACGCGGTGGACGGCGTGCAACTGCCGAACTGGGACGGTTTCATGAAGCTGGCCGCTGGCTGCTATGAACTGTGCGGCCTGGGCTATATCGGCGTGGACATGGTGCTTGACCAGGAAAAGGGCCCGCTGATTCTGGAGCTCAACGCCCGCCCGGGGCTGAACATCCAGATTGCCAACGACTGCGGCCTGACTCAGCGCACCCATGCCATCGAGGCGCACATCGAAGCACTGGCCAAGGAGGGTGTGACCGAAGACGCCGAGCAGCGGGTACGGGTAGCACAGGGTCTGTTCGGGCATGTGCCCAACCGCTGAAATACAGGGGCTGCCTTGCAGCCCATTCGCAGCACAAGGTTGCTCTTGCAAGCACTGCAGTTGATTCAAGCGCTTCGCTCGACCTGCAGGAATTGCCTTGTGCTGCGTATGGGCCAAACACAATGTTGAATGTCGTACCCAGCGCTAGGCGCTTTTCCTGCACAGGTCTACAATCGCCCTCCTCGCTTTTACATCGCCGTCCATACTGATGCCGACCTGCACGCTACACCCCCTGCCCTACCAGCCCGACCCTGCCGCCTATTTCGCCCACCTGCGCCAGGCCCCCGGTGCGATCCTGCTCGACAGCGCGCGCCCCGGTGCCGAACGCGGGCGTTTCGACCTGCTCAGCGCCTGGCCGCTGCAACAACTGCAGGCGCAGCCCGATGAAGATGGCCGCGTCTTCCTCCAGCGCCTGCGCGCTGGCCTGGCACAACTGGGCCACGCCGACTTGCCCAACGGTGTAGAGCTGCCCTTCGCCGGGGGCCTGATCGGCTACCTGAGCTACGACTTCGGCCGCCGCCTGGAACACCTGCCAAGTCTGGCCGTGGACGACCTGGGCTTGCCAGACGCACAACTGGGCCTGTATGCCTGGGCACTGGTCAGCGATCATCTGCTCGGCACCAGCCAGCTGGTGTTCCACCCGAGCCTGACCGGCGACGAGCGCGAACGCCTGATCAGCCTGTTCCAGGACACCAGCGCCACCACCGGCGACTTCCGGCTGCTCGCGCCGATGGCCGGTGACCTGGAGCCGGAGCAATACAAAACCGCTTTCGACCAGGTACAACGCTACATCCAGGCCGGTGACTGCTACCAGATCAACCTCACCCAACGCTTTCGCGCACCCTGCCAAGGCGATCCATGGCGGGCCTACCAGGCCCTGCGCCAGGCCTGCCCGACCCCCTTCTCCGGCTACCAGCAACTGGCCGACGGCAGTACCCTGCTGAGCTTTTCGCCCGAGCGCTTCATCCGCGTCAGCCAGGGCCAGGTGGAAACCCGGCCGATCAAGGGCACCCGCCCACGTGCCAGCGACCCGGTGGAAGACCAGCGTAATGCCCAGGAGCTGCTGCACAGCCCGAAGGACCGCTCGGAAAACCTGATGATCGTCGACCTGCTGCGCAACGACCTGGGGCGCACGTGCGAGATTGGCTCAGTGAAGGTACCGGAACTGTTCAGCCTGGAGAGTTACCCCAACGTGCACCATCTGGTCAGCAGCATCACCGGCCAGCTGGCCAGCGACAAGGATGCGCTGGACCTGATCGGCGACAGCTTCCCTGGCGGCTCGATCACTGGCGCACCGAAGATCCGCGCCATGCAGATCATCGACGAACTGGAACCCGCGCGCCGCGCGCTGTACTGCGGCTCGCTGCTGTATGTGGATGTGCGCGGCGAAATGGACAGCTCGATCGCCATTCGCAGCTTGCTGATCAAAGATAGCCAGGTCAGTTGCTGGGGCGGCGGCGCAGTGGTAGCCGACTCGCAGTGGCAGGCCGAGTATGAAGAGTCGATCGCCAAAGTGCGGGTGCTGATGCAGACCCTGCAGGGCCTGTGAGCCCATCTAGACTCCGTTTTTTTTGTTACCATCCCCCTACTACGAGCGCACAGCGCCACAGCCAAGATGGAAACCGCCTGATGAGCCAACCCTTCGACGTCGCCGCCCTGGCCGCGACCTATGCCAACAAGTCCCCGCAGGACATCCTCAAGCTTGCCTTCGAGCACTTCGGTGATGACCTGTGGATCTCCTTCAGCGGCGCCGAGGATGTGGTGCTGGTCGACATGGCCTGGAAGCTGAACAAGCAGGTAAAGGTATTCAGCCTCGACACTGGGCGCCTGCACCCGGAGACCTACCGGTTCATCGACCAGGTACGCGAACAGTACAACCTGCCCATCGAGATCCTCAGTCCCGACCGCGCCAAGCTCGACCCGTTCGTCAAGGAAAAGGGCCTGTTCAGCTTCTACAAGGACGGCCATGGCGAGTGCTGCGGCATTCGCAAGATCGAGCCGCTGCGACGCAAGCTGGCCACCGTCAGCGCCTGGGCCACCGGCCAGCGCCGCGACCAAAGCCCGGGCACCCGCAGCCAGGTGGCGGCACTGGAAATCGACAGCGCCTTTTCCACGCCTGAGCGCACGCTGTACAAGTTCAACCCACTGGCGCAGATGAGCAGTGAAGAGGTATGGGGTTATATCCGCATGCTCGAGCTGCCGTACAACAGCCTGCACGAGCGTGGCTTCATCAGCATTGGCTGCGAGCCATGCACCCGCCCGGTGCTGCCAAACCAGCATGAGCGTGAAGGGCGCTGGTGGTGGGAAGAGTCGACGCAGAAGGAATGCGGGTTGCATGCGGGCAACCTGATCAGCAAGGCTTGAGATAGCTAGGGCGGCCTGTAGGAGCGGGTTTACCCGCGAAGAAGACACCGCGGTGGCTGGCACGGGCTTCGCCCGTGTTCGCGGGCAAGCCCGCTCCCACAGGGATCGCGCCAGCTTTTAGACATTGAGCAAGGGCCGTTACTCCCACAGCGACCCCATCACCCCCGAATCAGTGCACCGGCAGTTCGACGCCTTCGAACAATTCTTCCAGCTCTTGCTTGTTATGGCACTGAATGGCCTTGGCCATCACTTCACGGGTCAGGTGCGGGGCAAACTTCTCGATGAAGTCGCACATGAAGCCGCGCAGGAAGGTGCCACGACGGAAGCCGATCTTGGTGATGCTGGCTTCGAACAGCTCACTGGCATCCAGCGCCACCAAGTCACTGTCGAGCTTGGCGTCCACAGCCATGCCGGCAACGATACCCACGCCCAGCCCCAGGCGCACATACGTCTTGATCACGTCGGCGTCAGCCGCGGTGAAGACCACTTTTGGCGTGAGGCCGCGGTGATTGAAAGCCTCATCCAACTTCGAGCGCCCGGTGAAACCGAACACGTAGGTGACGATCGGGTATTCGGCGACGGCTTCCAGGGTCAGTTTTGGCAGCTTGGCCAGCGGGTGCCCCTGTGGCACTACAACGCAACGGTTCCACTTGTAGCACGGCATCATGATCAGGTCGCCGAACAGCTCCAGCGCCTCGGTGGCGATGGCGAAGTCGACCGTACCGTCCGCAGCCATCTCGGCAATCTGCATGGGCGACCCCTGGTGCATGTGCAGGGACACCTCCGGATACTGCTTGATGAAGCTGCTGATAACCGGCGGCAACGCATAGCGCGCCTGGGTGTGGGTGGTGGCGATGGACAGCGTGCCCTTCTTCTCGTTGGAGAACTCCTGGGCAATCTGCTTGATGCTCTCGACCTTGCGCAGGATTTCGCCTGCGGTATTGATGATGCGCTCACCGGCCGGGGTAACGCGGGTCAGATGCTTGCCGCTGCGGGCAAAGACTTCAACACCCAATTCGTCTTCGAGCAGGCGGATCTGCTTGCTGATACCTGGCTGGGAGGTATACAGGCTCTGCGCCGTCGCGGAGACGTTGAGGTCATGGTGCGCCACTTCCCAGATGTAGCGCAGTTGTTGAAGCTTCATAGGTTTCCCTCGGTTCAGCGGTGAGTCCGCGGCAGCAGGCAGCGACGATATATAACTATATTAGTGGTTCTGGAAATAAATCTAGAACTATTTTGTTACATGCCCGCGGAAATGGACTGCACCTATCTTCACGTTTTCCTACGCCCCAGATGCTGCGCCAAGGGCACCATGTACACCGGCACCGGCGACAGCTGCAGCAGCCGCACTGCCGTGCGCCCCAGCGGTACATCCACCCCGGCACCGGCACTGTGGCTACCGAATATCAACAGGTCGACGCTTAGCCGCTGGGCCTGGTCGAGAATCACCTGCGCGGGGTCGCCCTGTCGCACACGCACGGCCTTGATCACCGCCAGGTCAGCCTCTTCGCCCAACTCGTCGCGAAAGTTTTCCAGTACACGCTGCTCTATGTTCGCCATCACCGTGTTCACCCCCTGGCTGTGCAATTGATCGAGCGTCTGCTCATCGAGGTAGCTTTGCAGGAGGGATTCGGCGAACTGGCCCATCGGCTCGACCGCGTGGATCACATACAACTCGGCACCGAACGTGCGCGCCAGGGCCAGCGCGTGTTGCATCACGAAAGGGGCGTAGACACCGAGGTCGGTGGCGTACAGCATGGAGCGGATCATTCGACCTCCTCGACTGCCGCAGCGGCAGAGCAAGCTTCAGCTTAGCAGCGCGCCGGACGCTCGCTTTGCCGTCCGGCGCGCTGCTGCCGTGGGCTGGAGGGCCCTGCCGAAGCCTCGGCCACCCTCAGGCCGGCCGGCCGCTGCTGTCGATGAAACTCAGCGCTTGGTACAGCATTTCAATGCGCGGCATGCTGCAGCCTGCCGCCCGTGCGCGTGCCAGCGGCTCGGCGTAAATGGCCTCCAGCTCCAGCGGGCGTTTGTGGACATGGTCGTGATACATGCTCGGCCAGTAGTCGGGCATGCGCTCGGTCACCTGGAACAAGTGCTCGGCATAGCCCGCGGGCAGTACATGGCCACAGGCTGCCGCCCCCTGCACCACCTCGGCCATCAAGGCCTGTATCAGCTCGCGGCTATTGCTGTCGACCATCAGTGGCGAAGTGCTGGCCCCCAGCAGCACCGACAGCCCGTTGTAAGGCACGTTCCACACCAGCTTCTGCCAGCGCGCCAAGGCCAGGTTCGGCATGGCCTGCGAGTCGATCCCCGCAGCCTGGAACAACCCGGCGCCTTCATTCACCAGCGCGACACCGCAATCGGTGGCCGGCCCACTGTGATACCCCAGGTTGACCGCCCCCAGCGCCTGGTGGCGGATTACACCTGGAGCCTGGCGGTTGACACAGATGAAGCACAGGCCGCCGAGCAGGTGCATGTCGCTGCGCAAGGCCGGACGCAACTGCTCCTCGACACCCAGGCCGTTCTGCAACAGCACCACCTTGGCGCCGGGCGCAGCAGCCTGGACGATCAACGGTGCCAACTGCTCGTTGCTGGTGGCCTTGGCCCCGATCAGGAGCCAGTCACAGGGCGGCATGTCAGCGGCACTGACATAAGCCTGCACATTCATGTGCAGTGCGCCATGCACGGCACTGTCCAGGCTCAGCCCGCGCTCACAAACGGCCTGGTACTCGCTGCGCAACAGAAAATGCACATCGAAACCGGCCCGGGCCAGCATCAACCCATAAAAGCCGCCGATGGCGCCACTGCCGATGATGCCGATGCGAGGGGGGTGCGAATGCATGCCAATCTCCAGGTAAAGGGTCAGCACTCTTTTTACACAGGTTACGTAGCGCTGGGCAGTCCATTCGCGCGCAACACCCTCGCTCAGGTAAAAACCCCACAATGACTGGGTTCAGCCCATTGTCGTGCCATCTGTAACGCGCTAAGGTTCGGCTCCCCGCTGCGATTATTCTTGCTGCTGGGCCGCACGGGGATAGTTGGCGGCCGGCACCCGTGACCTGACGAGTAACACGATGGCTGATTTACCGATCGATGACTTGAACGTTGCCTCCAACGAGACCCTGATCACCCCTGATCAGCTCAAGAAGGAAATCCCCCTCAGCGCCAAGGCCCTGCAGACCGTGACTGCCGGCCGTGAAGTGGTGCGCAATATTCTCGACGGCAAGGACCATCGCCTGTTCGTCGTGGTCGGCCCTTGCTCCATCCACGACATCAAGGCAGCCCACGAATACGCCGAGCGCCTGAAAGTGCTGGCCGAAGAAGTGTCCGATACGCTGTACCTGGTCATGCGCGTGTACTTCGAAAAGCCGCGCACCACCGTCGGCTGGAAAGGCCTGATCAACGATCCGTACCTGGATGACTCGTTCAAGATCCAGGACGGCCTGCACATCGGCCGCAAGCTGCTGCTGGACCTGGCCGAAATGGGCCTGCCGACCGCCACCGAAGCGCTCGACCCGATTTCGCCGCAGTACCTGCAAGACCTGATCAGCTGGTCGGCCATCGGTGCCCGCACCACCGAATCGCAAACACACCGCGAGATGGCCTCGGGCCTGTCCTCGGCGGTGGGTTTCAAGAACGGCACCGACGGCGGCCTGACCGTTGCCATCAATGCCCTGCAGTCGGTGTCCAAGCCGCACCGCTTCCTGGGCATCAACCAGGAGGGCGGCGTGTCGATCGTCACCACCAAGGGCAACCCATACGGCCACGTGGTACTGCGCGGCGGCAATGGCAAGCCGAACTACGACTCGGTCAGCGTCGCCCTGTGCGAACAGGACCTGGCCAAGGCCAAGATCAAGGCCAACATCATGGTCGACTGCAGCCATGCCAACTCCAACAAGGACCCGGCCCTGCAACCGCTGGTGATGGAGAACGTCGCCAACCAGATTCTCGAGGGCAACCAGTCGATCATCGGCCTGATGGTCGAAAGCCACCTGAACTGGGGCTGTCAGTCCATTCCGAAAAACCTGGACGATTTGCAGTATGGCGTGTCGATCACGGACGCCTGCATCGACTGGTCGGCTACCGAGAAAACCCTGCGCAGCATGCATGCCAAGCTCAAGGATGTGCTGCCGCAGCGTAAGCGCGGCTGAACATTGCGGGAATGAAAAACGCCGGGCACTGCCCGGCGTTTTTTGTTGTGTCTGGCGCCTGTCGTCAGCTCAGGCCTTGCTCGAATGCCGCTGCTGGCGCTCCATGTAACGCTCCACATACGAGCAAGACGGGATCACCGTGTAGCCCATCTGCTCGGCGTACTCCAGAGCCCGCTCGGTCAGGGCGGCAGCGATCCCACGGCCGCGCAGGGCGTTGGGCACGAAGGTGCGATAGATGTCCAGCGTCTGCTTGCCCAGATCCATGTACGTCAAGTAGGCACGATGACCGTCCACGTTGGTCTCGAACTGATGACCGGCCTGGTCATGGTGGATGGTCAGCGCTTCGCTCATCACTACTCCTCGCAGGTCTTCTCGGCAGACCCTTACCTTAACCGATGGTGGTTTATCCGGCACAGAATCCTCTACGCCACCTGTTGCCGCTTCGACCATTGGACGATTGTAATCGTTCGGATCGTCTGGCACTGACAAGATAGTAGGCACCGCAAGCGGGATTGCTCAAGGTGCTGGCGGTTAAAAAAGGCTAAACCGCCGCCTAGGCGACTTTCCCAAGCCCGCCCAACAGCCACCGGATGTACTAGGGCTTAAGACGCTGATCGACAGTTAAAGTCACCCTTAGTTCAACAAAAAAGTTCCTGTACCACAACCGCTTGCGAACCCTGCAGTTTTTTTTCACAGACACGTCGCAAATCTTGTCGGCGCGGAGTCAAGCAACATTTTTTTTGCAGTTCTTGCGCTCTGTCAGTTTACTTACTACAAGTAATGGGTACTATGTACGCCGGCCAGTTTCTCTTTCCTGAGAGATGGCTATTTAATAGAAAGTCCTTGAAGGGGAACACGATGAACAACGTTCTGAAATTCTCTGCTCTGGCTCTGGCCGCAGTTCTGGCTACCGGTTGCAGCAGCGTATCCAAAGAAACCGAAGCTCGTCTGACTGCGACTGAAGACGCAGCAGCTCGCGCTCAAGCTCGTGCTGACGAAGCCTACCGTAAGGCTGACGACGCAATGGCAGCCGCTCAGAAGGCTCAGCAGACCGCTGACGAAGCCAACGAGCGCGCCCTGCGTATGCTGGACAAAGCCAGCCGCAAGTAATAATCCTCACGGATTGTTAAGAAGCCGACCCACTTGTGGGTCGGCTTTTTTATTGCCTTTGAAACCGACAAACGCGGTCAGCAGGTACGAAAAGGCCTGCACTAAGGGCAGGCCTGGGTACGCCGAAATTACCTTACTGCAGTTCGGGCGGAATGCTCGTCACCATCGGTGCGGCCCCTTGGTTTTCCACCGGCACGGCAATTTCTACCGGCATACCATCTTCTGCAGCCACCACGTCACGCACCATGTCCCAGTTCATGCGTAGGTTATTGGCCAGGTCTTCGCGCTTGAGCAAGGCATTGATAACTGCGGTGTGTTTGTCGACAACCGACGGGTTACCCTGGTCATCCAGCGGCGTGTGCGCCTCAAGATAGACCTTGCCAGCGCTGATACCGAACTTGTAAGGCTCGTTGATGATGCGCACCGGAGTCCCCACCGGCACCATCTTCGACAGTTCAAGCACGTTGTTGTTGAACATGCGGAAGCAACCGTGACTGGTGCGCATGCCAATGCCGAACTTCTTGTTCGAACCATGGATCAGGTAGCCCGGTACGCCCAAGGTGAACTTGAACGGCCCCAGCGGGTTGTCCGGGCCAGCCGGCACCACAGTCGGCAGGATGTCACCGTCCTCGGCGTGCTCTTTGCGAATCGAAGCGGGCGGCGTCCAGGTCGGGTTGGGCGTCTTGGCGGTGATCCTGGTGTTGGCGATCGGCGACCCCCACCCCTCGCGACCAATGCCCAGCGGGAAGGTGTACACCACGCTCTCCCCCTTGGGGAAGTAGTACATGCGGTACTCGGCCAGGTTGATGACGATGCCTTCGCGCGGGCCCGGCGGCAGGACGAAACGGGTCGGCAGGATGATCTCGGTGCCGGCGCCCGGCAGCCAAGGGTCCACGCCGGGGTTGGCGGCAATCATTTCCAGGTAGCCGAGGTCGTTTGCGGTGCCGATATCGGCGAACGTGTCCTCGTACTTTGCCTTGATCACATGCACTTGGCCGACGATGTCTTCACCGGGCGGTGGCAGTGGCAGCTCCAGCGCAGCAGCGGGGCCCGCTACCAACAGGGCGGCCAGGGACAGGCTACGGGTGACGGCAGGAAAGCGCGGCAACATCCGGTAAATCCTTCGAAAGGTGGGTCAAGAGGATCGATTGTACACCCGCGCCGATGCAAGCGGGAGGCATTGGCACGTTGCAAGCGTTTCAGATGATGAAAGGTGCTTTTCGTTCAGCTGCCGTGCAGCTCTGGCCACACCGGACGCATGCCACGTCGCTGGGCATCGAGGATGGCACGGCACAGCTCACACAGGCGACCATCGCGGTAGATCGATCGCGGCACCCCCGACCAACGCGGCTGGGCTGGCAGCAGGCCGCCACACAAAGTACGGTCGACCGGCACGCCCAGCTCGAGCTGGCGGGCCACGAGGTGGACGCGGCTTTCCTGGCAGGCGAACAGGTCGAGCTGCTCGTCGGGCTCGATCAGTTGATAGGCATACAGGGACCAGGCAGGGCGCGGCATTTGGAGCACTCGAAACGGGGGGCGCAACATTAGCCCAAAGGCGGCCCCGTTTAAAGCTTCACAGCAAGGGTTTTATCGCTGGCCAGGCATTTTCCAGCAGGCGCTGCTGAGCCCCCTGGGCCGGATGGATGCCATCAGCCTGCATCAGTTCAGGTACGCCCCCTACCCCTTCGAGGAAAAACGGCACCAAAGGAACCTGTTTGTCCGCTGCCAGCTGTTCATACACCTTGGCAAAGGCGGTGGTGTAACGCACACCATAATTGGGCGGCAGGCGCATGCCCAATAGCAGCACCTTGGCCCCTGCCTGACGCGAATGCTCGATCATCGAGGCAAGATTTTGTTGCAATTGTGCAGGCGACTGCCCGCGCAGGCCATCGTTGCCGCCCAGCTCCAGCACCACCAGGCTCGGTTTATGGGCTGCAAGCAGCGCCGGCAGCCGCGCCTGGCCACCTGCGCTGGTGTCGCCACTGATCGAAGCATTGACCACTTTGTCGTCAAAACCTTCGTCCCTGAGGCGGGCCTGCAAGAGAGACACCCAGCCCTGACGGCTATCCAGGCCAAAACCGGCGCTGATACTATCGCCAACAACCAGCAGTGTTCCTGCCGCTGCGCTCTGGGCCAGGCAATACAGGGCCAGACCGGCACTCAACCACCACACTCGCATCGGATTCTCCATGAGCCCCAGCATTCTCGTTGCGCAGAACCTTAGCAAAGTGGTCCCCAGCGCGGAAGGTGACCTTACCATCCTCCACGCACTGTCTCTCGACCTGGCCCAAGGCGACAGCCTGGCCATCGTCGGCGCCTCGGGCTCTGGCAAGTCGACCCTGCTCGGTTTGCTCGCCGGCCTCGACCGGCCCAGCGCTGGCAGCGTCATGCTCGCCGGCCACGACCTGGGGCCACTGGATGAAGACCAGCGTGCCCGTGTGCGAGCCGAACATGTGGGTTTCGTGTTCCAGTCGTTCCAGTTGCTCGACAGCCTCAATGCACTGGAAAACGTCATGCTGCCACTGGAACTGGACGGCCGCCGCGATGCTCGCGAACAGGCTCGCACTTTGCTGGAGCGGGTCGGCCTGGGCAAGCGCCTGAGCCACACACCTCGGCAGCTCTCGGGCGGCGAGCAACAGCGCGTCGCCATCGCCCGCGCCTTCGCCGCGCAGCCTGCGGTGCTGTTCGCCGATGAGCCCACCGGTAACCTCGACAGCCACACCGGCGAGCGCATCAGCGATCTGTTGTTCGAGCTGAACAAGGAGCGCGGCACTACCTTGGTGCTGGTCACCCATGACGAACGCCTGGCCCGCCGCTGCCGGCGCCAGATCCGCCTGGACGCGGGCCGCCTTGTGGCGCCGATGGAGGTCTGGTGAGCCATATGCCGCTGTCCCGCCTGTGTGGCCTGGCACTGCGCCAGTTGCTGCGCGATGTTCGCGCCAGCGAAGTGCGCGTGCTGTTCTTTGCCCTGTTGGTGGCGGTAGCCGCCAGCACCGCCATCGGCTATTTCGGCGCCCGCCTCAACGGCGCCATGCAGCTGCGCGCCAGCGAGTTCCTGGGCGCCGATCTGGTACTGCAGGGCAGCGCCCCGGCCCGCGAGCAACAACTCGATGCCGGCAAGGCACTGGGCTTGCGCCACGCACACGTGGTCGAGTTCACCAGCGTGGTCGGCGGCGACAAGGGCATCCAGCTGTCCAGCGTCAAGGCCGCCGACGGCGCCTACCCGTTGCGCGGGCAAGTACGCAGCGCTCCGGCACCCTATGCCGAAGAAACACCCGGCGGCGGCCCTGCCCCTGGCGAAGTGTGGGTCGAACCGCGCCTGTTGGCGGCACTGGGGCTGGCGATCGGCGACAGCATCGACGTGGGCATGAAAACCCTGCGCATGAGCCGCGTGCTTACCTACGAACCGGACCGCGCCAACAACTTCTACAGCCTTACCCCACGCGTGATGATGAACCTGGCCGACCTGGAAGCCACCGGCGTGATCCAGCCGGGCAGCCGGGTCACCTACCGTGACCTGTGGCGCGGCGATGCCGAGGCGCTGGCGCAGTACCGTCAGGCCGTGGAAAAAGACCTGGCCGCCAACCAGCGCCTGCGTGACACCCGCGATGGCAACCAACAGATCGGCGGCGCGCTGGGCAAAGCCGAACGCTACCTGAACATGGCCAGCCTGGTGGCTGTGCTGCTGGCAGGCGTGGCCGTGGCACTGTCGGCCAGTCGCTATGCTGCACGCCGACTGGACGCCAGCGCCCTGCTGCGCTGCCTGGGCCTGTCGCGCCACCAGGCATTGGGCTTGTATTGCTTGCAACTGGCCATGCTCGGCCTGGTCGCTGCCCTGGCCGGCGCCTTGCTTGGCTGGCTGGCTCAGCTGGGCCTGTTCCGCCTGCTGCACGGCTTGCTGCCGAGCGTAGTGCCCGCTGGCGGCATCGTTCCTGCGCTGGCAGGTATCGGTACCGGGCTGGTGGCACTGGCTGGCTTTGCCCTGCCGCCGATTGCGGCGCTGGGCCAGGTGCCGCCACTGCGCGTGCTGCGCCGTGACCTGTTGCCGATACCTGCGAGCAGTTGGCTGGTGTACGGCGCCGCCCTGCTCGCCCTGGGCCTGATCATGTGGCGCCTGAGCCTCGACCTGCTGCTCACCTTCGCCCTGCTCGGTGGCGGCCTGGTCGCCGCACTTCTGCTCGGCGGCCTGCTGTTGCTCGGTTTACGCAGCCTGCGCCAGCTGCTGGCCGGTGCGCCACTCACCTGGCGTCTGGGGCTGGGCCAGCTATTGCGCCACCCCATGGCTGCAGCAGGCCAAGCCCTGGCCTTCGGCCTGATACTGCTGGCCATGGCCTTGGTCGCCCTGCTGCGCGCAGAGCTGCTCGATACCTGGCAAGCACAGCTACCCAAGGATGCGCCCAACCACTTCGCCCTGAACATCCTGCCAGATGACCGTGAGCTGTTCATTCAACACCTGCACCAGGTCAATGCCGCTTCAGCGCCGCTGTACCCGGTAACGCCCGGGCGCCTGGTGCAAATCAATGAAAAACCGGTACAGCAGGTGGTCAGCAAGGACTCGGCAGGCGAGCGCGCCGTGCAGCGCGACCTCAGCCTGACCTGGGCCGCCGAGTTGCCCGAAGGCAACGTGCTGACCGCCGGCAACTGGTGGCAAGCCTTGCCAGCCGACAACGACATCCCCGGGGTTTCAGTGGAGGCGGAGCTGGCCAGCAGCCTGAAACTGCAGATGGGCGACCTGCTGACGTTCGATATTGGCGGCCAGCAGCGCCAGGCCCGCGTGAGCAGCCTGCGCAACGTGCATTGGGACAGCTTCCAGCCGAACTTCTACATGATCTTCCAGCCTGGCACGCTGCAGGGGCTGCCGACCACTTACCTGACCAGCTTCTACCTGGCAGCGGGGCATGACCTGGATGTCGTCGCGCTGTCACGGGCGTTTCCGGCGGTGACCATCCTGCAGGTGGATGCCTTGCTAGACCAGCTGCGCAGCATTCTCGCCCAGGTAACCCTGGCGGTGGAGTATGTGCTGCTGTTCGTGCTGGCCGCCGGGCTGGCAGTGCTGTTCGCCGGCTTGCAGGCCACGCTGGACGAGCGTATTCGCCAAGGCGCACTGTTGCGCGCACTGGGCGCGGCGCGGCCGTTGCTGGTCAAGGCCCGGCGAATCGAGTTCGGCCTGCTGGGTGCGGCCAGCGGGCTATTGGCGGCCGTGGGCTGCGAACTGATTACCTGGGTGCTGTACCGCTATGCCTTCGATTTGCAGTGGAGCCCGCACCCGTGGCTGCTGGTGTTGCCGCTGACGGGGGCACTGCTGGTGGGTGGTGCTGGAGTGCTGGGAACACGGCGGGCGTTGAATGCCAGCCCGCTGGCGGTGTTGCGCGAGGCTTGATGCCTGGCTGTCAGCGCTTCTGCCGGGACAGCACATGCCTCAGGCTGACGCAAGACGGGCCAGTCAGTCCATCGAGACTGACTGGCCGTAACGGATGCTGCTCACATACCAGGTCGCTTCACCGGTAGGTGTATGCACCACCACCTCATCACCCTCCTCCTTCTTCAGCAAGGCACGGGCCATGGGCGAATCGATCGAGATGTAATCGTTGCGCCCGTAGATCTCGTCGTAGCCGACAATGCGAAACTTCATGGTCTCGCCCTCGTCGTTCTCGATCTCAACCCAGGCACCGAAAAACACTTTGCCTTCCTGCTCGGGCGAGTACGCCACCACTTTCACATCTTCAAGCCGCTTGCGCAGGTATCGCACCCTGCGGTCGATTTCGCGCAGCAGCTTCTTGTTGTACTGGTAGTCCGCGTTCTCGCTGCGGTCACCCAACGAAGCCGCCCAGGCAACCTTTTGGGTGATTTCCGGACGATACACCCGCCACAGGTGGTCCAGCTCTTTCTTCAGCGCCTCATGGCCTTCTGTGGTGATGATATTGGTGCTCAATAGCGCATTCCTCAGCGGCGGGTAATCAGGCCTTGACGCGCGATGCGGGTGAGATGGCCGATGACTTCGGCGGCTTCGTCCGGTGCCGGCGCCTGGATCACAGCCAGGTCGAAGCGGTCATTGCCATACTGCGCGAGGTGGCAGCCACTATCAGCGAACTGGATCAGAAAGGCACGCGCCTGTCCCTTGCGCCGTGACAGGCCTTCAAGATGACGCAAAAGGGTGGGCTGATGCCGGCCGCCGAGCAGGATGCGCGGTGTGCGGGACGCCTGGTTGGCAGGCAAAGGGCTCAAACAGACACTGGTACGTGGGCAACTCATGGAGCTTCTCTCCGCCTCGCGAATCCCGCTGGGCAGCGGTGGGAGGCGTCACCGAACCAGCGCTTTAGCGGTATTTCGGACGGCCCGGAGGTGGGGCTTTCCTGCGCCCCGCAAGTAGCTGTTTAAATCGGCGCAGGCGGTATGCTAGAGCGATGAGCCCCAAGTTGCAAGCGACAAGCCCCAAGCAAGAACAAGCCGAGTACTGGCCCGCGCTTGCCTGCGGCTCGTAGCTCACAGCGTGCAGCTGATTACCGGGCGATCAGGCGGTCGAGCGAGAAGCGGCCAGCGCCTTCGATCATGACTGCAACGGTGCCGGCCAACAGCGCCAGGGCGAACTCATAGCCGTTGTTGGACATGAACAGGCCGTTGCCGATGTGCACCGAAACGATCGCCACTATCAAGGTCACCGTCAGCGCCAGGGCCGCCGGGCGAGCCAGCAGGCCGACCACCAAGGCCAGGCCACCGAAGAATTCGGCACTACCGGACAGCAGGGCCATCAGGTAACCCGGCGCCAGGCCGATGCTTTCCATCCATTGGCCGGTGCCTTCCAGGCCGTAGCCACCGAACAGGCCGAAGAGTTTTTGCGCACCATGAGCCATGAAGATGATGCCGACCAGGATGCGGATAACGCTCAAGCCAGCGCCACCACGTGTAGAGAACAGAGCGTTGAGGGTAGTGTTGTTCATGTCGAAGCGTCCTTGAAGTGAAGCAGTTGTGTGGGTATGGGCGCCATCATAATCAATTCTCTTGATATGAAAATCGCAAAAAACCCAACATAACAATCGATAAAATCGATGCTTAACGCTTCGCTACACGCTCCAGTGCCGCGCGTTCGCGGTTGAACGCCAGGTAGTACTTGTTGATGCTGTTGACGAAATTGACCGGTCCCATCCCCACTTGCTCCATGGCGATGCGTTCGGTCTGGAAAAACCACTGGTTGCCGTTGAGCCCCCGCCGTCGAGCCTCTGCACGCATGGCCTGAACCCGCTCGGGGCCGAGGTTGTAGGCTGCCAGCACAAAGGCCATGCGCTCACGCTCGTTGATCTTGGTACTGGCAAAAAACTTGCGCCGGATAAGCGCCAGGTAACGGGCACTGGCCAGGACATTGCCATCTACCGTCGCAGTATTGCTCACCCCCACCCGCTGGGCCGCCGAAGGGGTAATCTGCATCAGGCCATGGGCACCGCCAGTACCGCGTGCAGCCGGGTTGAGCGTCGACTCCTTGAAGGCCAGCGCAGCCAGGTTGAGCCAGTCGATCTGTTGCGCCTGGCCATGCTTCTGCAACACCGCCCGCACCGATGCCAGACGCTGGCGGTCCTTGCTGGCCAACGGGTTGTGTACCCGGTACTGGCGGCGGTAGATGCGCTCGAATGCGGCATCCTGGTTATCTGGCGCGCGGTAACCTTGCAGAAAGTGATCGACTGCGGCCAGCAATTGCGGCGCTTCACGCCCTACATACCAGCGCATGGCTTGCGGCGCCCCCAGGCGCACCCGGCTGTCCAGGCGCAGGCGCGGCATAACCCGGGCCCAACGCCGGGCAATGGGCTGCTCGACCACGGTCAGGTGGTAGATGCCTGCCTGTACCATCTCCAGCACATCCTCCACCGCCAGCGTCGAATCGACCCACTCCACTTTGATCGGCGGCCGCTTGCGCAGTGCCAGTTGCTGGTTGACCTGCTGGATCAGCGGCCCGGCGGCACTGGCACTGGTCAGGGCCACGGTACGCCCTGACAGCTGTTCGACCTTGCTGAAACTTCGCTCGCCTTTGCGCCCGACAAGCATCAGCGGCACCTGGTCGAGTATCGGCGCACTGCCGCGGACACCGCTCACCGTAGTGGGGTCAAGCAGCTCGCCTGGCGCGGCCAGGTCACCCTCACCGCGGGCCAGGGCGCCCAGCAACTGTTCCTTGGCCCGCGGGATGAGCTTTAGCTGGATCTGCTGGTCGTCGGCGGTACGAGCATTGAGGAAATGCTCCAGGGCACGCAGGCGATAATACTCGATGCCGACTGGCTCGCCCTTGACCTCACCAGAACTGTTGCGGCTCTGGTTGACCAGCACTCGCAGTACTTTGCTGGTGCGAATCTGCGCCAGGTCACGCACCTTGGCAGGCGGTATGTTTTGCTGCGGCCCCGGCGAGCGCGCCTGGGCGGGACCGGCAAAGGCCAACCCCAGCGTCAGCAGAAAAATGAGCCAGCATCGCTGCATGCGAAAACGTTTCCGTGGTCGGTGAGCGGCATCCATGGGTTGCACCGCCAAGTGATAAACGACGGTAAAAGACCACGGCAACAGCATGAAGTTCTTGGTTTTTTCAGAAAAACGCGGTTTTTGCTATGCTGGCCGCCCCGCGGCACGAGATAGCACCATGCAACTGATCGATATCGGCGTCAACCTGACCAACAGCAGTTTCCACGACCAACAGGCCGCAATCGTCGAGCGCGCACTGGAGGCCGGCGTTACGCAAATGCTGCTGACAGGCACCAGCCTGGCGGTCAGCGAACAAGCGCTGGCGCTGTGCCAACAACTGGATGCCAGCGGCGCGCACCTGTTCGCCACGGCCGGCGTGCACCCTCATGATGCCAAGGCCTGGGATGCCGACAGCGAGCGCCAGCTGCGACTGTTGCTGAGCGAACCGCGCGTACGCGCGGTAGGCGAATGCGGCCTGGATTTCAACCGCGACTTTTCCCCTCGCCCGCTGCAGGAAAAAGCCCTGGAAGCCCAGCTGACACTGGCTGCGCAGCTGCGCCTGCCGGTGTTCCTGCACGAGCGCGATGCCAGCGAGCGCTTGCTGGCGATTCTCAAGGACTACCGCGACCACCTGACCGGCGCGGTGGTGCACTGCTTCACCGGTGAGCGCGAGGCGCTGTTCGCCTACCTGGACCTGGACCTGCACATCGGCATTACCGGCTGGATCTGCGACGAACGCCGCGGCACTCACCTGCACCCGCTGGTGGGCAACATCCCTGAAGGCCGGCTTATGCTGGAAAGCGACGCGCCCTACCTGCTGCCGCGCAGCTTGCGGCCCAAGCCCAAGAGCGGGCGCAACGAGCCGGCGTTCTTGCCGGAGGTACTGCGCGAGGTGGCCTTGCATCGCGGTGAATCAGCCGAGCACACGGCAGCGCATACCACGGCAACGGCGCGGGCTTTTTTCCAGCTCCCCTGAATCTCGCGTGTTTCCGCGGGGCGGGTGAACACAGTTGATATGCATCAACACATGTCCAGGTGGATGTGGGCACAATGATGGCACCTTGCCAATATTGTTTCCGCTCAACTCAGAGAAGACCTGCCCATGGGTGCCTGGCTTAGCAATGTTTCCCTGAAGTACAAATTCTGGGCCGTCAACGCAGTGGCCTTTGTCACCACCTTGCTGCTGGTGCTGTACGCAGTGCACCTGGAGCAACGCGCACGTGCCGAGGCGGCTCAGGGCCTGGCGGTCGCACAAGCCCAGTTGCTGGCCGCCTGGCCAGCCGGGCAAGCACTGCCACGCCCGGCCAACGTCATCAGTTGGTCAACCGGGCAAACGCCAACCTACGCCGGAGAGGCGCTCGATGCCCTGCGCAACGCCCAAGGCTGGGTAGCATTGCCGAGCGCCTGGATCCTCGGTGAAAACCCGCTGCGTGGCGCACAGGTATTGCGCAATGGCGACCAGCAGTTGGCTGTGCTGGCCCAGTCACCCAGCCTGCGCCAGGTTTTCTTCGATCGCTTCAGCAATTACGCGGTGTGTGTGCTGATCCTGATGCTGGCCATGCTCGGCGCCTCGCAACTGCTGATCCGCTTCCTGCTCAGCCAACTCAACACCCTCAAGGACGTGATGCTGCACGTGGAAAAAACCGGCGACCTGTCGGCCCGCGTACCGCTAGCCAGTGGCGACGAGGTCGGCCAGATGGCCGGGGCCTTCAACGCCATGCAGTCCACCTATCACCGCGTGGTCAGCACCGTCGCCCACAGCGCAGCACAGCTGGACTCGGGCGCTGCACGCCTGGCCGCCAGCATGAGCGACGTACGCCATGGCATGCTCGGCCAGCAGAGTGAAACCGACCAGGCCGCCACTGCCATCAACGAAATGTCGGCGACCGTGCACCACATTGCCCAGCACGCCGGTGCCACCCGCGATTTGTCACAAACCGCCGACACCTTGGCCGGCAGCGGCCAAGCGGTGGTCAGCCGAGTGCAGGATTCGATTTCCGGGCTTTCCAGCGGCGTGCAGCAAACTGCCGAGATGATCCGACAGCTAGCCGAGGACAGCCAGAAGATCAACGGTGTAGTCAGTGTGATCCACAGTATTGCCGAACAGACCAACTTGCTGGCGCTTAATGCTGCCATCGAAGCCGCGCGCGCCGGCGACCTGGGCCGCGGCTTTGCCGTGGTCGCCGATGAAGTGCGCAACCTGGCCAAACGCGTGCAAACCTCCACGGATGAAATCACCACCATGGTTTCGGCCCTGCAGTCGGGCACCCGCGATGCGGTGGAGTTCATGCAGGAAAGTTCGTACAAGGCCGACGACTGCGTACGTCAGGCACAGGAAGCCGGTGAGGCGCTGGCGGAAATTACCGGTGCCGTGGCGCAGATGCGCGAAAGCAATACCCAGATCGCTGTAGCGGCCGAGCAGCAAAGCCAGGTAGCCGAGGAAATGAACCGCGCGGTGGTCAGCATCCGCGATGTCACCGAGCGGACCGTGCAACAAACGGTCGGTTCGGCGACCACCAGCAGCGAACTGGCGACCCTGGCCGGCGAACTGAACAAGGCCATTGGCCAGCTCAAGCTATAGTCACCATAGCCAGGTTCGATTGGCCCCCGCTTGGGGGCCGCACTAAGCTTTGGGCATGACCGAGAGGAAATCCCCATGAGCAAACGCCTGCCCAATCTTCCCGCCTGGCAATGGCGCGGCTACCACCACAATCACCGCCACCCGGCCAACCTGGTGTTGCACCTGATCGCTGTGCCGTTGTTCATTCTGGGGACACTGCTGGTGCTGTCCGGTCTGTTTGGTTTCGACCTCGGCCAGATCGCGGTGGGTGTGATTGCCTTGATCGCAGCGTTGGGCCTGCAGCGCCAAGGCCACCGCCTTGAAGCCCAGCAGCCCGAACCGTTCGCCAACCGCCAGGATGCCGTGCAGCGCTTACTGACCGAGCAGTTCATCACCTTTCCGCGCTTTGTGGTGAGCGGGGCCTGGTGGAGGGCCTGGCGGGAGCGGCACAAGCACCGGCACTGAGCCAGCTGCCGGAGCGCTGCTTGTGAGCAGCCTTGCAAGGGTCAGGCGAAAACGGTGACGGTCTGCCGGCTCAACGCCAACAACTCGCCCTGCGCCGTCCACAATGCCGCAGCAGCATGCCCATAGCCATCCCGCGCATGCTCGGTCTCCACACAGTACCGGCACCAATCCAGGGTCGACAGCTTCGCCGTTGGCTGGATGAACTCGATGGTCCAGGTCAACGTACTGCCCGCAGCGGGCTGCTTGAGAAACGGCATGAGGCTGGGCGGCCAGGCATCGACCAACGCCAACAGGTGCGCCTCGCTCACCTGTTCTTCCACCACATCCCGCAAGCGCACCCAGCCGCCCATCTTGCGCGACTGATTGCCACTGAACGGCAGCCCACCTACTGCCCAGCGCAGGGCCACGTGCCGCATGAACTCAGGGGTAACGCCTTTGATATAGGGCAACTCCGGGGCCGCCTCATCGAGCGCAGGCATTTCGATGGCCGGTAACGCCGGCACTTCGACCACCGAAGGGCGGCCCGCACCGAAATTGCCCTGCACCAAAGTCACCACCTGGCCATCCTGAACAGCGCGGCCCAGCAACGTGCTAACCGCCTTGCCTTCGCGCAAAACCTCCACCTCGAAGCGGATGGGCACATCCGCCGCCGCGGGTGCCACGAAGCTGATGGCCAATGAGCGTACCGGGCGGTTGTCGCTGATCTTGAGGCGCATGGTTTCATAGACCATGGCCGCCATCAGCCCGCCAAAGGCAGCACGCCCCTGGGCCCAGCTGGGCGGAATGCTGACGGAATCCGGGTTGGCCCGCACGGCGTCGAGCAGTTGGTTGAAAGTCATTGGCCGGCTCCTGCCTGCAAAGAAAAAGGTCCGTTCATCCTAGCCAGCAAACGCCAAGCATTCAGCCCGCATATCGGTCATTTTCCGTGATAACGCCGCGCCAGCGCCTCTTGCAGGGCATCCAGCGTCACATCCGACTGGCGCTCCGCCTCATGCAGCTCCTGCTCCCAATCGGCTTTGCAGGGGAGCAAGTCGGCATGGTCGCGCGCTTGCAGCAGCCATTGCAGGCGGTCGTGCCAATCACCCAGGTTGCCCTGTGCCTTTTTCAGCAGACGTTGCAGTTTCTTCCCTGCGTGATCGAGTTGCGGGTAGGCCTCATCGCCATAGCGTGCACGCTTGATCAGCAAACGCAGGCGGTGTCGATCGTGAGCAGGGTCCTGCAACGCTTTGTGCAACTTGCGCCACTGCTTGACCAAGCGCTTGTCGATACGTTTGCTTAGCGACTTGACCAGCCCCTCCCGGCCCGCCGCCCGCAGGAACAATGGAAAGGCGTCGAGAATCGCCAATACCCTGGCCAGCTGTGGGCTGGCAGCGACACTGGCGAAAGTCCTGTCACGCCCCTCCAGACGCCGCTGCCCGGCTGCTGTGTGACCGCGCCCGATCAGCTCGGCCGCCAGCACCTCGCGATCACGCAGCGGCGTGGTAAGGGTCCCCAGCGAACGTGCAGCATCCTCCAGCTGTTCCACGCCAGGCAGCCCACGCAGCGGCCTCAGCAGACTTCGCAGGCGCCGCAAGGTGGTACGCAAGTCGTGCAAGGCCTCACTGTCGGTATTGGCAGCCAGGCGTTCACGACAGGCCAGCAAGCGCACCTGCAAGGTCAGTATCTGGGCAACGACATGGTCGAGCATGGCAGACATACGATGCTCCCTGTTCAGCGCCCGGCGCGAGATTCACGAATGTAGAACCGCGCCTTTTCGGCTTTGCGGGTACAGCTTTCGTAGCCTTCGAACTGCTGCTGGGTCTTGGCCCCGGTCAGCAATGACAAGGCCTTGGAATAACTTACGGCACCGGCGAAGCCTTCGGCCTTGGCCAGGTCCAGCTCCTTCCAGGCGGCATCCAGCTGGGTCGCGCAGCTGTCACGGTAGGCCGTCTTGCCCGCGCAGCCAGCAAGGGCCAGGGCAATCAGTGGAAGGCAAATCCAGGCTTTCATCAGTAATACCTCTATGGAAAAACGGTGGCTGTTCGACGCTCCGACAGCTGGAAAGTGCCATGCCCAGCCGGCTTTGCCTGGCCAGTTTTATTACAGTAGCTCAGCACGATCTACATTGAAGCACAGGCAGCGATGGGTGCATTGTAGGACCATGATGGCACTGGCCGGGGAATGTTCATGAGTAAACGTGTGGCACTGGTACTGGGATCGGGCGGAGCCCGAGGGTATGCGCACATCGGCGTGATCGAGGAAATCGAGCGCCGCGGCTACGACATAGCCTGCGTCGCGGGGTGTTCCATGGGCGCGGTGATTGGCGGTATCTATGCCGCCGGCAAGCTCGACGACTATCGCAACTGGATCGAAAGCCTCGACTACCTCGATGTGCTGCGCCTGGTCGACGTCAGCTTTCGCCTCGGTGCGATTCGCGGCGACAAGGTGTTCGGGCAGATCCGCAAGATCGTCGGCGAGATAAACATCGAGCAACTGCGCATACCCTACACCGCAGTGGCCGCCGACCTTACCAACCAGCAGGAAATCTGGTTCCAGGAAGGTTGCCTGCATCAGGCCATGCGCGCCTCGGCGGCCATTCCCAGCCTGTTCACGCCGGTGATGCAAGGCAACCGCATGCTTGTCGACGGTGGCATCCTCAACCCGCTGCCAATCGTGCCGGTGGTGTCCAGCCATTGCGACCTGATCATCGCGGTAAACCTAAACGCCACCAACCAGAAGCAGTACCAGTTGCCGGTGATCGAGCGCCCGGCGGCGTTCAAGATGCGCTTTGACGCCTTGTTGAGCTCGCTGGGTTCACGCTTGCCATTCCGGCGCAAACCGGCGGAAGAGCTGATCCGCATCGAAAAGGAGATCGTCGCCGAGGGGTTGGCACCGCCAAGCCCGTGGCTTGCCGACAGCGCCGACCCGGAAAGCCAGCAACCGGCAGCGGCCCCGGAGCGCGAGGGCGCGCCGAAGTCTGCCACCGGTTCTTTCATCATCGACAACGTGGGGCCGGCCTCACTCCTGGACTTGATCAACCAGAGCTTCGAGGTCATGCAGACTTCGCTGGCACAGTACAAGATTGCCGGCTATCCACCGGATGTGCTGATCAACGTACCCAAGCGGGTGTGCCGGTTTTTCGAGTTCTACAAGGCGCCGGAGCTCATCGCCCTGGGGCGAGAGATTGCACGCGATACGCTGGACAGTTATGAAGGGGTGAAGCGGTAGCACCTGGTTAGCGCCACCCCTGAAGGCGCTGTGACCTTCGACAATGACCGTGCTCGCGGCTGGCGAAAACGAAGCAGGCCGCACGAGGCGGCCTGTTTCTTCATGCAACGAACACCTTAGTAACGGGTGATGTCTGCATTGGCTTCCAGCTGCTTGCGGTAAGCGGCAAAGTCCTGCTGGCCAGCACGTGACGCGAGGTAGCGGCGAATCTGCTGCTTCTCTTCGTCGGTGGCGGCAGCGCCTTCGTTCACGCCCTTGAGCTGCAACACCACCAGGCTACCGTCACGCAGCACGACGCTGCCATAGACTGGCTTGTCCTTGGCTTGCGGCTTGCCCAGACGGAACAGTGCCTGCAGTTCGGCCGGGTCAATACCGTCCTCACCACGGGTGACGGCTTCATAGGCTTTCCAGCCTTGGCCTTCGTGCACGCTGCCTGCTGCGATGGAACCGTCACGCAGGCCGGCAATCAGCTTGTCTGCCTTGGCCTTGAGTTCGGCAGTCGCCTTCTCTTTGGCCAGGTGCTCCCTGATATTCTTGGCCACAGCGTCCAGCGGCAGTTGCTCTGGCTTGCGGTGTTCCTTGACGCGCAGCACCACGGTGGTCTCAGGGTCGAGCTCGATGGCGGTGCTGTTGGCACCCTCATCCAGCACTTCTTCAGAGAACGCAGCCTGCACCACCGCACGGTTGGCGGTAATGCCTTCACCGCCCTCGCGGCCGAAGGCGGCGGAGGTGTGGACCTTGAGGTTCAGGTCCTGGGCCGGCTGGGCCAGGTCGGAAGCCTCGTAGGCAGCATCCTGCAGTTGCTTGCTGGCGTCGACATAACGCTGCTCGACCAGCGGCATCTTCAGATCGCGGGTCAGTTTGTCCTTCAGGCTGGCGAAGCTCGGTACCTCTGGCGCCTGGACGCCCAGCAGCTTGATCAGATGGTAGCCAAACTCGGTGCGCACCGGTGCAGATACCTGCCCATCCTGCAGCTTGTACAGCGCCTCTTCGAAGGCCGGGTCGTATACGCCCGGGCCGGCAAAGCCAAGGTCACCACCGGTGTTGGCGGAGCCTGGGTCCTGAGAGAACTCCTTGGCCAAAGCGGCAAAGTCCTCACCCTTGGCCAGACGCTGCTCGATCTCTTCGGCGCGGGCCTTGGCCTGGGCGTCGGTGACCTTGTCGTTGACCTCGATGAGGATGTGCGCGGCATGGCGCTGCTCGGCCAGGTTGGCGATTTCCTTCTCGTACTGGGCCTTGAGCTCTTCGTCGGTCACTTTGACCTGATCGAAGAACGCCGACTTCTTCAGCTCGATGTAGTCGATCACTACCTGGTCAGGCGACATGAACTCCTTGGCGTGCTGGTCGTAGTGCGCCTTGACCTCTTCGTCGCTGACCTTGACTGCGGCCGGGTCGGCCTTGAACGTCAGGGAGGCGAAGTCGCGGGTCTGCTTCTCCAGGCGAGCGAAGGCATCGACCTGTTGATCGGTGACGAAGCTGCTGCCGGCCAGGCCGGTGCGCAGTTGGCCGATGAGCATTTCCTCGCCGAGCATCTCGCGGAACTGCATGCGACCGTAGCCCATCTGGCGGATCACCTGGTCGAAACGCTCAGCGCTGAACTTGCCGTCCACCTGGAACTCAGGGGTCTGCAAGATAACCTGATCCAGCGCGGCCTCGGAGAATGCGAACTTGGCATCCTCAGCACCTTGCAGCAGCAGCTTGCGGCTGATCAGCCCCTTGAGTGCCTCCTCACGCAGCAACTTGTCATCCAGCAGCGCCGGGTCGAAATCCTTGCCCAACTGTTGCATCAGTTGACGGCGCTGCATGTCGGCCGCCTGGCTCAGTTCGTTCTGGCTGATGGTCTGGCCGTTCACCTTGGCGGCGTCCTGGCTATGAGTGGCGGCCTGGAAAATGGCTTCGAAACCGGTCAATGCCATCAACACGACGATAAGGCCGATGATGGTCTTGGCAATCCAACCTTGTGAATTGTCCCTGATATTTTGCAGCATGCGTCCCCCAGAAACGGCTGTACCACTGCGTCGACAACCGCGGAGCGTGGGTAGAATCCTGATAAAAGAAAGGCGCATCCGAGGATGCGCCTTTTCTTAGCAAACGTGTCAGGCGGGAACGTTTGCGCCCCGCCATCACCGTGCTCGGACCAGGCCAGGCCGGGTCCGGCTGAAAGACGACTTAGTTGACGGCGTCTTTCAGGCCTTTGCCAGCCTTGAAACCTGGAACCTTGGCGGCTTCGATCTTGATTGCCTTGCCGGTTTGCGGGTTGCGGCCAGTACGCTCGGCGCGCTCCTTGACCGAGAAGGTACCAAAGCCAACCAGTACCACATCGTCACCTTGCTTCAGGGCGCCGGTGACGGATTCGATGACTGCGTCCAGCGCACGGCCGGCTACAGCTTTCGGGATGTCTGCAGATGCGGCGATAGCGTCAATCAGTTCCGACTTGTTCACTCTAAGTCCCCTTATTTCTCTATTGAGTTTGTTTCTAAGTATGTAATGAAAAGCTTATGAAACGTGTGCTGGGAGGCATGGCGACAATAACGTGCCGCTTTATAGCAAGGCGCCGAAAATACTGTCAAGGAAAGCCCCCCAGCCAAAAACTACTAATGCGTGCTGATTCTTTCCTTAGCATCGCCGTCGCGCTTCTCGTCTTTCGCGACAATCTCCGGAGCCACATCTGGCAAGGGCTCCGGGGCGTATTGCAGCGCAATTTGCAGGACTTCGTCAATCCATTTGACCGGTTTGATCTGAAGATCCTGTTTGATATTTTCAGGAATCTCCTTGAGATCGCGAACATTTTCCTCGGGAATGATCACCGTCTTGATCCCGCCACGGTGTGCCGCCAGCAGTTTTTCCTTCAGCCCGCCAATGGCCAATACCTGGCCACGCAAGGTGATTTCGCCGGTCATGGCCACATCGGCACGTACCGGAATCTGCGTCAGCGCCGACACCAGTGCGGTGCACATTCCGATACCGGCACTTGGGCCGTCCTTCGGCGTGGCACCTTCAGGCATGTGGATGTGCACGTCATGCTTCTCGTGGAAGTCGGCGGCAATCCCCAGGCTGCGGGCGCGGCTGCGCACCACGGTCTGCGCGGCGGTAATCGACTCGACCATGACATCGCCCAGCGAGCCGGTCTTGATCAACTGGCCCTTGCCGGGGATGACCACGGCCTCGATGGTCAGCAACTCGCCGCCCACCTGGGTCCAGGCCAGGCCGGTTACCTGGCCGATCTGGTCCTGCTGCTCGGCCAGGCCATAGCGGAACTTGCGCACGCCCAGCAGGTGCTCCAGCTGCTCGCTGGCCACCTTGACCTTGACCTGCTTCTGCCCGGTATGTTCCTTGACCACCTTGCGGCAGACCTTGGCAATTTGCCGTTCCAGACCCCGCACACCGGCTTCACGGGTGTAGTAGCGGATGATGTCGCGAATCGCCGAGACGTCGACTTCCAGCTCTTCTTTCTTCAAGCCGTTGGCCTTGACCTGCTTGGGCACCAGGTACTTGACCGCGATGTTGATCTTTTCGTCCTCGGTGTAGCCAGGCAGACGGATGACTTCCATCCGGTCCAGCAGCGCCGGCGGGATGTTCATCGAGTTCGAGGTGCACAGGAACATCACGTCCGAGAGGTCGTAGTCGACCTCCAGGTAGTGGTCGTTGAAGTTGTGGTTCTGCTCAGGGTCGAGCACTTCCAGCAGTGCCGAGGCTGGGTCGCCGCGCATGTCGCTGCCCATCTTGTCGATCTCGTCGAGCAGGAACAACGGGTTGCGCACACCCACCTTGGTCATCTTCTGGATCAGACGACCCGGCATGGAGCCAATGTAGGTACGGCGGTGGCCACGGATCTCGGCCTCGTCACGCACGCCACCCAGGGCCATGCGCACGAACTTGCGGTTGGTGGCGGCAGCGATCGACTCGGCCAGCGAAGTCTTGCCGACGCCGGGTGGCCCGACCAGGCACAGCACCGGACCGCGGATCTTCTTGACGCGCTTCTGCACGGCAAGGTACTCGAGGATGCGTTCCTTGACCTCTTCCAGGCCATAGTGGTCGGCATCGAGGATTTCCTCGGCCTTGGCCAGGTCCAGACGCACCTTGCTCTGAGCCTTCCACGGCACCTGCACCAACCAGTCGAGGTACGAGCGCACCACGGTAGCTTCGGCCGACATCGGAGACATTTGCTTGAGCTTGTTCAGCTCCGCCTGAGCCTTGGCCAAGGCATCCTTAGGGAGACCTGCGGCTTCGATGCGCTTTTTCAGCTCTTCGACTTCATTGTGGCCTTCGTCACCATCGCCAAGTTCTTTCTGAATGGCCTTCATCTGCTCATTCAGGTAGTACTCGCGCTGGCTGCGCTCCATCTGCTTCTTGACCCGGCCGCGAATGCGCTTTTCGACCTGCAGGAGGTCGATTTCGGCATCCAGCAGCGCCAGCACGTGCTCGACACGGGTAGTCAAGTCGACGATTTCAAGAATTTCCTGCTTCTGCTCGATCTTCAGGGCCATGTGCGCGGCCATGGTGTCGACCAGGCGCCCTGGCTCGTCGATGCTGTTCAGCGAAGACAGCACTTCGGCAGGCACCTTCTTGCCCAGCTGAACGTACTGTTCGAACTGCGACAGCAGCGTGCGCACGAACACTTCCGACTCGCGCTCGGCAGTGTCGGTTTCGTCGATCAGGGAGACTTCAGCACGGATGTGCCCTTCAACTTCGGAGAAGCGCTCGACCGCACCACGCTGCTCGCCCTCGACCAGCACCTTGACGGTGCCATCAGGCAGCTTCAGCAGTTGCAGCACGGTGGCAACGGTACCGACACGGTACAGGGCGTCCTCGCCCGGATCGTCGTCGGCTGGATTCTTCTGGGCCAGCAGAAGGATCTGCTTTTCGCCCGTCATCGCCGCCTCGAGGGCTTCGATGGACTTTTCGCGCCCCACGAACAGCGGGATAACCATGTGCGGGTAAACAACGACATCGCGCAATGGCAAAAGAGGCAAGTCGAGGGTGGTCTTCATGATTTCGCCTCTACAGCGGCCTTATGGCCGGAAACCGGTGGAAATGATGCTTGGACCTAATGTGGGGGCACGCTTGGGAAATTACAAGCGCTTGTACAGGAAAAGCAGAAAGGGGCCCGTAGGCC
>NZ_JAOCDI010000059.1:0-26786 GCF_029840855.1 Pseudomonas sp. GD03862 | reverse complement strand
CTAGGCTCGTTCACCACCACCTTGCGGTTGGCGTCATACAGCAGCACCTGCGGCTCCATCACCGGCGCCCGCGCTTCCAGGCGATAGCGCTCGCCGGCCTTGAAGTTGTCAAAGCGGACGGTCAGGTAGCAGGTTCGGTCCCTGGGTTGTGACATGAGGCCGCCCGAGTAGATTTCATAATCGAAGCGCACCACCAGTTCATGCTTGCCCGGTGTCACCTGAAAGTAACGGCCATCGTCCAGGCGCTTGCCGTCGAGGCGGTCGGCCATGATCACCCGACCGGGGGTCATGGTGTACAGATCGACCCAGGCCTGCTTGGGGTCGACGGGCGGCAAGGGGCTGGCGCAAGCCCCCAGTGTACTGAGGGCGATCAGCATCATGGGCTGGCGCATGGCAAAACTCCCACTTGCGATTTACAAGTAACAAGCATAGCGCCGTTTGTGCGGTTCAGGTGCGCTGACAACCTGCCGGCAGCCCTTGACCCAGCAGTTTTTGCTGGTGGTCGTAGAGTTTTATCCAAGGGCGGAAGCCAATGCTGCCAGCCTGCAGCTGATAACGCTGCCCGGCGCTGAAGTCCTTGAAGGTCAGCTTGACCTGGCAATCGCGCCACAGTGGCTGATCGACGGGGCCGATATTGCTGGGGTTAACCGGAAACTGATAGCGCACGGTCAGTTCGTGGCTGCCGGGTTGAACCTCGAAATAGCGGCTGTCAGCCCAGTCACGCTCATCGACCTGCACGGCGTCTAGCGAAGTATTGTCGTAGCGGGTGAGGTCGATCCAGGCCTGGTTCGGGTCTGGGTCTGGCAATGTTGAACAGGCAGAGATCAACAACACTGAGCCGGCGACCAATAATGCACGCATGGCGAAACTCCCCCTTGGCGAGATAGTCTTGGAGCGAAATGGTCTTGAGCGAGTCAGACAGTCCCGGATGCTTCGACTTTTTCTTATGCAGCGCTCAGGCCTTGGGGCACTCGACCGCATTTTCACCCGTTTGGTTCCGCTGCTTGCGGCGTTCCTGCTGAACGGTTGCAGCAATGTCGCCTACTATGGGCAGCTGGCCCAGGGCCAGTGGCAGTTGCTGCGGGCGCGGCAGCCTGTAGAGCAGGTATTGGCCGACCCTGCTACCCCTGCACCCTTGCGCGCGCACCTGCAACAGGCCGAACAGGCGCGGGTGTTTGCCAGCCAGCAATTGAAACTGCCAGACAACCGCAGCTACCGGGTATATGCCGACCTTGGCCGCCCCTACGTGGTGTGGAATGTGTTCGCCACGCCCGAGTTGTCGTTGCAACCGGTAACGCACTGCTTTCCGATTGCCGGGTGCGTGGCGTACCGCGGCTACTACCAGCAAGGCGCGGCGCGAGGTGCGGCGGCGTTGATGCGTCAGGATGGCCTGGATGTGTACGTGGGCGGCGTGGAAGCTTATTCGACCCTGGGTTGGTTCGATGACCCGATTTTGTCGTCGATGGTGGGCTGGGGCGATGAGCGCCTGGCTACGTTGATCTTTCATGAACTGGCCCACCAGCGCTTCTATGTGCAGGACGATACCGAGTTCAATGAATCGTTTGCCTCGTTCGTCGAGCAGGAAGGCACGCGGCAATGGCGGGCGGCGCGTGGGCTGGCGGCGGTTGACGCAGAGCAGAGGCAGCAGCAGCGTGACCAGTTCATCCGCCTGGTGCTGGCCTGTCGTGAGCGGTTGCAGGCCATTTATGCCGGGCCTTTGGATGATGCGCACAAGCGCCGGGCCAAGCAGGCGGAGTTTGAGCGTTTGAGGCGTGAATACCGGCAGGTGCGTGATGGCCAGTGGGGTGGTGACAAGCGCTATGACGCGTGGATGTATGGGCCGATGAATAATGCCAAGTTGTTGCCGTTCGGGCTCTATGACCAGTGGGTGCCGGCGTTTGCGGCGCTGTTTCGTGAGGTGGGTGGGGATTGGGTTCGGTTTTACGCGCGGGTCGAGCATTTGGGGCGGATGCCGATTGAAGAAAGGAAAGCGGCGTTGCAGCGTCTGATGGTTAGCCTTTGAGATTTGGGGCCGCTTTGCGGCCCATCGCGACACAAGGCCGCTCGCACAAAGGCCCTGCGTATGCCGATCGAGGTGGGAGGGCCGGCTGCAAAGCAGCCCTGCTGGCGCTCAAGCCTTGCTAAAAGCCTGATGCAAATCGGCTACCGTGGCGAAGTGGAAAGCGGGTTCTTCTGCCATCAGCTCTTCCCGGCTCCCAAACCCGTATCCCACCGCGACGGCTTGCAGCCCGTTGCTGCGCGCGCCGATCAGGTCATGCTTGCGGTCCCCGATCATCAGGGTTTGCGTCGGGTCCAGCCCTTCTTCATCCAGCAAATGGCGAATCAGCTCGACCTTGTTGGTGCGCGTGCCGTCCAGTTCACTGCCGTAGATCACCTTGAAGTGATGATCGAAGGCGAAATGCCGAGCGATTTCGCGGGCGAACTCCCACGGTTTTGACGTGGCAATGTACAGCGTGCGGCCCTGCCCGTTCAGGGCCTCAAGCAACTCCGGCACACCTTCGAACACGAGGTTCTCGTATAGACCGGTCACGCGGAAACGCTCCCGGTAGAAGTTCACCGCATCCCAGGCCTTGGCTTCGTCGAAGCGGTAGAACTGCATGAAAGCCTGCAGCAGGGGTGGGCCGATGAAGTGTTCGAGGCGGGCCAGGTCTGGTTCGTCGATGCCCAGCTTGGCCAGGGCGTACTGGATCGAGCGGGTGATGCCCAGGCGTGGGTCGGTCAGGGTGCCGTCGAGGTCGAAGAGGATGTTTTGCTGGTGCATGTACAGGGTTCCACTTGAGTGCTGCGTGGCCTTCTTCGCGGGCATGCCCGCTCCCACAGGTACAGCGCAGGCCTTGATGGCTCCACTGAACCTGTGGGAGCGGGCGTGCCCGTGAATGCGGTCATTCAGGTTGATCGTAGCCTTCGGCCAGGTGCTGGTCCTTGAGCTTCACGTAGTTGCCGGCGCTGTAGGAGAAAAATGCGCGCTCCTTGTCGTTCAGCAGCCGGGCCTGTTTCACCGGGCTGCCCATGTACAGGTAGCCACTGACCAGGCGTTTGCCCGGCGGCACCAGGCTGCCAGCGCCAATGATCACTTCGTCCTCGACGATGGCACCATCCATGATGGTGCTGCCCATACCCACCAGGATACGGTTGCCCAGGGTGCAGCCATGCAGCATCACCTTGTGCCCGATGGTCACTTCGTCGCCGATGATCAGCGGGAAACCGTCCGGGTTGAAAGGCCCGGCGTGGGTAATGTGCAGCACGCTGCCGTCCTGCACGCTGGTGCGCGCGCCAATGCGGATGCGGTGCATGTCGCCGCGCACCACGGTCAACGGCCAGACCGAACTGTCTTCACCGATCTCCACGTCGCCCAGCACCACCGCCGAACGGTCGACGAAGGCCCTGGGCCCAACTTTCGGAGTGTGTTGCTGGAAGCTGCGAATGGCCATGATAGCGTCTCTCATCTGTGCCGATAGGCAGGCTGCCTGCTGCGGTCGGCGTCGATTGTAATTAAGATGGGGCAGTGTTTCTTCTGCCAAGGTATCCAAACCGTGACTGCGAACAACCCGCTTCTGCAATCCCACGATCTGCCGCCCTTCTCGCAAATTCGTGCCGAACACGTGTTGCCGGCGATCGAAGCGATCCTGGCCGACAACCGTAAAGCCATTGCCGAGATCCTTGAAAAGCAGGGCAAGAACCCTACATGGGCCGGCCTGGTGCTGGCCATGGACGAACTGAACGACCGCCTGGGCGCCGCCTGGAGCCCGGTCAGCCACCTTAATGCGGTGTGCAACAGTGCCGAGTTGCGTGAGGCCTACGAGTCGTGCCTGCCGGCGTTGAGCGCCTACTCTACCGAACTGGGCCAGAACCGCGCGCTGTTCGAAGCCTACCAGGCGCTGATCGACAGCCCTGAGGCTGCCGGCTTCGACGTGGCGCAAAAGACTATCCTCGAGCACGCCTTGCGTGACTTCCGCCTGTCGGGTATCGACCTGCCGGCGGACAAGCAGCAGCGTTACGCCGAAGTGCAGAGCAAGCTCAGCGAGCTGGGCAGCCGTTTCTCCAATCAGCTGCTTGACGCCACCCAGGCGTGGACCAAGCATGTTACCGACGAAGCTGCGCTGGCCGGCCTGACCGATTCGGCCAAGGCGCAGATGGCCGCTGCAGCCCAGGCCAAGGGCCTGGACGGCTGGCTGATCACCCTCGAGTTCCCCAGCTACTACGCAGTGATGACCTACGCCAGCGACCGCGCCCTGCGCGAAGAGCTCTACGCCGCCTACTGCACCCGCGCCTCCGACCAGGGCCCGAATGCCGGCCAGTTCGACAATGGCCCGGTGATGCGCGAAATCCTCGACCTGCGCCAGGAACTGGCCGAACTGCTGGGCTACAAGAACTACGCCGAGCTGAGCCTGGCCACCAAGATGGCCGAGTCCAGCGACCAGGTGCTGAGCTTCCTGCGTGACTTGGCCAAGCGTTCCAAGCCGTTCGCCGCCCAGGACCTGAAACAGCTCAAGGCCTACGCTGCCGAACAAGGCTGCCCCGAGCTGGCCAGCTGGGACGCCGGCTACTTTGGCGAGAAGCTGCGCGAGCAGCGCTACAGCGTGTCGCAGGAAGCCCTGCGCGCCTACTTCCCGATCGACAAGGTGCTGGGCGGCCTGTTCAGCATCGTGCAGCGCCTGTACGGCATCGAAATCGCCGAGCTCAAAGGCTTCGACAGCTGGCACCCGGACGTACGCCTGTTCGAGATCAAGGAAAACGGTCAGCACGTTGGCCGTTTCTTCTTCGACCTGTACGCCCGCGCCAACAAGCGTGGCGGCGCCTGGATGGACGGCGCCCGTGACCGTCGCCGCACCGCCGGCGGCCAGCTGCAAAGCCCGGTGGCCAACCTGGTGTGCAACTTCACCCCGGCCGCGCCCGGCAAGCCCGCGCTGCTGACCCACGATGAAGTCACCACCCTGTTTCACGAATTCGGTCACGGCCTGCACCACATGCTGACCCGCATCGAGCATGCCGGCGTGTCCGGCATCAACGGCGTGGCCTGGGATGCGGTCGAGCTGCCAAGCCAGTTCATGGAAAACTGGTGCTGGGAGCCGGAAGGCCTGGCACTGATTTCTGGTCACTACGAAACCGGCGCCGCCCTGCCCCAGGACCTGCTGGACAAGATGCTGGCCGCGAAAAACTTCCAGTCGGGCATGATGATGGTGCGCCAGCTGGAGTTCTCGCTGTTCGATTTCGAGCTGCACGCCAGCCATGGCGACGGCCGCAGCGTATTGCAGGTGCTCGAAGGTGTGCGTGACGAGGTGTCGGTCATGCGCCCGCCGGCTTACAACCGTTTCCCCAACAGCTTTGCGCACATTTTCGCGGGCGGTTACGCGGCGGGCTACTACAGCTACAAGTGGGCCGAAGTGCTGTCGGCTGACGCCTTCTCGCGCTTCGAGGAAGAAGGCGTGCTGAACGCCGAGACCGGCCGCGCCTTCCGCGAGGCGATCCTGGCCCGTGGGGGTTCGCGCGAGCCGATGGAGCTGTTCGTCGACTTCCGTGGCCGTGAGCCTTCCATCGATGCATTGCTGCGCCACAGTGGTCTCACCGAGGACGCTGCAGCATGAGTGAGGTAGCTGTGAACAAGACCAAGAAGCGCTTCATTGCCGGTGCCGTGTGCCCGGCGTGCAGCGAGCCCGACAAGCTGATGATGTGGAACGAAGGCGGCGTACCGCACCGCGAGTGTGTGGCCTGCGGCTTTACCGACACCCTCAACGAGCAGGGCTTGTCGGTGCCGAAGGAACTGGGCACGCGGGTCAACCACCTGGCGCCGAAAGCCGCGCCGGCCAAGGTGCAGACCGTGCAGTTCTTCCCAAATCCGAAGCTGAAAAAGCCGGCTGAGTAATACGGTCATGCCGCCCGGGTGCAATGCCCGGGCTGGCATGGACAGGTGTTAGATAGTCAGGCCACCTGGCACACGCTGGCCATGCAAGCTCTCTTGCTCATTTCTATCAGCAAGGTGATGCACCATGGCCAACCCTCTTCTGCAAGATAGCCATATCCCCGTCGATTACTCTTCCATCACCCTCGAAAACATGCAGGCGGCATTCGCTCACGTGCTGCAGGCACACGAGAACGGTGTCGAACGCATCATCCGTGATCAACGAACCATGCCCACCTGGGATGACATGGTGCTGGCGGTGGATGGGCTGGATAGCCGGCTGCTGGCAGTGTTGTATGCCGCCTCACCACTGGTCGGCCGGGATACGGCGTGGGCCAACGCCATCATTCATTTCTACGGGAAAGTGACGGCGCGCTTCGAGCAAAAATTCGCCAACACGGCTTTGCATGACCTGTATGCACGCTTGGCCGGTAGTGACATCGGCAAGCAACTGGATGTCGGGAAGCGTGCCACTTTGCGTTGGCACCTGGGCAAGTTCGCCGCTAGCGGGGCTTTACTCGACACCGCAGGCAAAGCGCATCTGGCAGACCTTCAAGCGCAGATTGGCACTGCACGCGAGGCGTTCCGCAGCAACATCGACCGGCCTGGGTTGAATATCACCGATGAAGCGGAGCTGAGCGGCATCCCGCAGCGGGTACGTGACGAATTGGCTGCAAGCGCACAGCAAGCAGGTAAGCAGGGGTGGTTGATTGCGTGTGACACGGTGACTACGCGTGAGGTGCTCAAACATGCTGACAACCGCCAGCTCCGTGAGCGCGTGTACCAGGCTTTTCACGCCCGTGGCGTCAGCCATGATCGGCAACAGGACAACCGCACGTATTTGCAGCAACTGGCGCAATTACTTGAGGAGAAGGCCCTCCTGCTCGGTTATTCCGGCCATCTGGAGCAGAGCCTGCAGGTGAAGAGTGCGGGTTCGGTAGCCCAGGTGTGCAGCTTTCTCCACGATCTGGCCGATCATGTGCGACCTGCCATGTTGCGGTGGCGTTCGCAGGTGGAGTGTTGGGCTGCCGAGCAGGGCCTGGGCAAACCCCAACCCTGGGATTTCGAGTACCTGCGGTGTGCTTCGCGCAGCGAGTTTCCTGCCGAAGCGCTGCGCAATTACTTCCCGCTGAATACTGTTGTCAGTGCGTTGCAGCAATTGGCGCAGACGTTGTTTGGTGCAGTGCTGCAGCCCAAAGCGCTGCCTGTCTGGGATGACAGCGTGCAGCCGTTCGAGGTGTGGCAGGACAGCGCTTTCATTGGCTTTCTGTATCTGGATGCCGTGCAACACGCAGGCAAGCAGCCAGACGCGGTGTTCACCACCTATGCAAGGAATCGCCGGGTCGATGCAGAGGGTATCTACCAGGCCGCCTCGGTGGTGGTGTTCAGTGATGTGCCGCAAGCGCTGTCAGGTTCACAGCCGTTGCTCGATCATTTGTCACTGCGCAAGCTGTTCCATGAATTCGGCCATGCCCTGCACCACCTGCTGGTACGTACGACGAACCACGTCATGTCCAACGTGACCGAGCTGGGCACCGATGGTGTGGAGTTGTTCGGCAAGCTGTTCGAACGTTGGGTCTGGGACGCGGACTACCTGGTGGCGATCTCGGCGCGCACCCACGACGGCCACCAACTATCCCGCAAGCAAGCCGATGAGTGCCTGCGGCAGCTACGGCAGCAGAGCGTGGAGGAGATCGCGGGTGATCTATGCCTGGCGCTGTTCGACATGGACCTGCATGGCACTCCAAACGATGGCAGGACCATTGAACAGCGACTGGGTGATGCCCGCGAGCGTTGCGGTTACTGGCCACTCGCTGATTTCGAACATCCGGCGCATGCCTTCGACCACCTTGTGAACGGCTACGATGCGGGTTACTACGCCTACCTGTGGTCGGATGTGCATGCCTTCGATGTGTTCACCCGCTTCGAAGCCGAGGGCCTGTTGAACGGAGCCACGGGGCGGGCACTGCAGGAAGCACTGTTCGCCCCAGGGGCATCGCGCCCATTGCGTGAAGGCATCGAGGCGTTTCTTGGGCGGCAATCGAGCCAGGCAGCGTATCTCGGCTGGCATGGCCTGAAGTAGTCAGACCAGAGGTGCTGGAAAGATCCCGGCATGCACGATACTGTATATGAATACAGTACTCGGGTGAGCCATGATTCCTCCAGCACCGCAAAAGGGCCGTGGCACGGCGCACAATCCACACAACCGCTTTGCCCCTGGTCGTTCGGTGGCGGAAGATGATGGCTGGTACCAGGAAGTGCCGCAAACCCAGGGTACCGAGGTGCGGATCGAGACAGCCAAGTCGGTGATCAGCCGCAACACTTCACCCGACCTCCCTTTCGATCGTTCCATCAACCCTTACCGTGGCTGCGAGCATGGCTGCATCTACTGCTATGCCCGCCCCTCACACGCCTACTGGGACCTTTCTCCCGGCCTGGATTTCGAGACCAAACTGATTGCCAAGACCAACGCCGCCGAGGTGCTGGCACAGCAATTGAGCAAACCGGGCTACGTGTGCGCGCCGATCAATCTGGGCTCCAACACCGACCCGTACCAGCCGATCGAGCGGGAACAGTTGCTGACCCGGCGCTTGCTCGAAGTGTTACTGCGTTTTCGTCACCCGGTGACCATTGTCACCAAGGGTTCACTGGTGCTGCGCGACCTCGACCTGCTGGCCGAGATGGCCCGCCAGCACCTGGCACGGGTGATGATCAGCCTGACCACGCTGGACGACGGCCTCAAACGGGTGCTCGAACCCCGAGCGGCCTCACCCGGTGCGAGGTTGAGGGCCATCCGGGTATTGCGTGAAGCGGGCGTACCGGTGGGTGTTTTGTGTTCGCCGATGATTCCGATGATCAACGACAGTGAACTGGAACGCCTGCTGGAGGCGGCCAAGGAGGCTGGCGCACAGAGTGCGGCCTACATGATGCTGCGCCTGCCGCTGGAAGTGGCGCCGTTGTTCGAGCAGTGGTTACAGGACCATTACCCGCAGCGGGCGGCGCATGTGTTGAGCCTGATCCGCCAGAGCCGCGGTGGCGAGCTGTATGACAGCCGGTTCGGCGTGCGCATGCGTGGTGAAGGGGTATTTGCCGAGTTGCTGGCGCAGCGCTTTGCCAAGGCGATGAAACGGCTGGACTTCGAAGGGCGCGAGGCGCAGGCGCTGGATTGCTCGGCGTTTTGCCCTCCGGGTGGGCAGATGGCGCTGTTCTGACATGAACCCACCCCCCACAGGGGGCTGCGCATTGCTCACAACGCAACTAATAACAACCAATAATTGCGCTAATACATATTGGCAGTTGATGTTTTTTTGCTATTATCCAGTTCCCGCCTTTTTCATCTGGAACGCCCGTTCTAGAGCCTTCGAATTAAGTTTCAGTTAAGTTTTCCCCGCTAGCGTAGGTAACAAGTCCATAGCGACTGTGATCTATGGCCCGTGCGTGTCATCTAAAACCCTGCATAGCCTGAATCTTTCACCGGTAAAATGGATTTACCTACACACCGTCAAGAGGATGAATCATGCCCGTCAAGGACCCATCCAAGGTCGTACCGCAGGTCCCCGCGGAAAGCGCCGATGCTGCCCTCAAGCACATCGTCGACGGCTTCCTGCGCTTTCACCATGATGTTTTCCCTGATCAGCAAGAGCTGTTCAAGAAGCTCGCCACCGCGCAAACACCACGCGCCATGTTCATCACCTGTGCCGACTCGCGCATCGTTCCCGAGCTGATCACCCAGAGCTCGCCAGGCGACCTGTTCGTGACCCGTAACGTGGGTAACGTGGTACCGCCTTATGGTCAGATGAACGGGGGCGTTTCCAGCGCCATCGAGTACGCCGTAATGGCGCTTAAAGTGCACCACATCATCATCTGTGGCCACTCCGACTGTGGCGCCATGCGTGCGGTACTCAACCCGCAGTCGCTGACCAAGATGCCTACCGTTGGCGCCTGGTTGCGCCACGCTGAAGTTGCCCGCACCGTGGTCGAGAACAACTGCTCCTGCGGCAGCGAACACGAGACGATGCAAGTGCTGACCAAAGAGAACGTCATCGCCCAGCTGCATCACTTGCGCACCCATCCTTCGGTGGCCTCGCGCCTGGCAGCCGGTGAGCTGTTCATTCATGGTTGGGTGTACGACATCGAGACCAGCAAGATCGAAGCCTACGACGCCGCCAGCGACAGCTTCCTGCCCTTGGCCGCGGGTGAACCCGTTCCCTGCGCCACTCCGAGAGGCCGCTACTAAGCGACCCGTCCGCCGCTAGAACCTTGATAGCCGGCTGCACCCTGCAGGGGTGTGGCGCGGCCTTCGGCTGCCTTGAATTCCCTGACTGCCCTGCCGGCGTGCTCGCTGGCGGCCCGCGCCTGCGCGCTTGTCAGGGGCAAACGTGCCCACGGCCAGGGGAATGGCCGTGCGACTAGAGAAAGGAGAAACACGGTGAACATTACACAGTTGAAAGCGGCCCTGCCGCGTGAGTTGCTGGCGTCGGTGGTGGTCTTCCTGGTGGCCTTGCCGTTGTGCATGGGCATTGCGATCGCTTCTGGCATGCCGCCGGCAAAAGGCCTGATTACTGGGATTATCGGCGGCATTGTCGTCGGTTTCCTTGCTGGATCGCCGCTACAGGTCAGCGGCCCTGCTGCCGGTCTGGCGGTACTGGTGTTCGAGCTGGTACGCCAGCACGGCATGGCCATGCTCGGGCCAATCCTGTTGCTGGCCGGCCTGTTGCAGTTGCTTGCCGGTCGCTTGCGCCTGGGCTGCTGGTTCCGCGTGACCGCGCCGGCGGTGGTTTACGGCATGCTCGCCGGGATTGGCGTGTTGATCGTGCTTTCGCAGGTGCATGTGATGTTCGACACCGCGCCGCAACCGTCGGGCCTGCAGAACCTGCTGGAGTTCCCGGCAACTTTGTCGGCAGCCCTGCCTCAGGAGAGCACCGGCGCCGGCTGGATGGCCGGTGCGCTGGGCCTGGGGACTATCGCCATCATGTGGGGCTGGGAGCGCTTGCGGCCGCAGCGGCTGCGTTTCGTGCCGGGTGCATTACTCGGCGTGGCCAGCATGACCGCTATCAGCATGTGGCTGGCCTTGCCGGTGAACCGCGTGCAGGTACCGGCCGACCTGTCCGAGGCCATCGACTGGCTTCGTCCGGAGGACCTGTTGCAACTGGCCGACCCTACCCTGCTGGTCGCCGCCTTTGCCTTGGCGTTCATTGCCAGCGCCGAAACCTTGCTGTCGGCCGCAGCAGTGGACCGCATGCACAGCGGCCAGCGTTCGGACTTCGACCGCGAACTGTCGGCCCAGGGCATCGGCAACATGCTGTGCGGGGTGCTGGGTGCCCTGCCGATGACCGGGGTAATCGTGCGCAGCTCGGCCAACGTCCAGGCGGGGGCGCAAACCCGGGCGTCGGCAATCTTCCATGGCTTGTGGTTGCTGGCCTTCGTGGTGGCGCTGAGCAGCGTGCTGCAGCAGATCCCGGTAGCGAGCTTGGCGGGGGTGTTGGTGTTTACCGGGTTCAAACTGGTCGACTTCAAGGCGTTCCGCGGGCTGGGCCGTTATGGGCGCATGCCGATGTTCACCTATGCGGCGACTGCGCTGGCGATCATCTTTACCGACCTGCTGACAGGTGTGCTGCTGGGCTTTGCCCTGACCTTGCTGAAGCTGGCGTTCAAGGCGGCGCGGCTGAAGATCAACCTGGTGAGCCTGGCCAAGGATGGGCACATGGAACTGCGCCTCAGTGGCGCGGCGACCTTCCTGAAGGTGCCGGCGCTGACCCAGGTGCTGGATACCGTACCGGCGGGCACCACGCTGCATGTGCCGCTGGGGAACCTGAGCTATATCGACCACTCGTGCCTTGAGTTGCTGGAGGACTGGAGCCGCAGTAATTCTGCCAATGGTTCGCGCTTGTTGATCGAGCAGCGGCGCCTGAAGCGTCGGATCGAGGGGCGGTTGCGGACGACGGCGGGGGTTGGGGCGTAGGAGCGGGTTTACCCGCGAATACGGTAGCGGCGGCAACGGTGAACGGCGGGTTGAGATTGGCCAGCAGGGCCGGCCCTTTCGCGGGTGAACCCGCTCCTACGACGGCCTGTGCCGAATCACCGATGCGTGTAATCAATGGCGGCGGCAACGGTGATCGGCGGGTGGAGATTGGCCAGCAGGGCCGGCCCTTTCGCGGGTAAACCCGCTCCTACGACGGCCTGTGGCGAACCACCGATGCGTGTAATCGGTGGCGGCGGCAACGGGGATCGGTAGGTTGAGATTGGCCAGCAGGGCCGGCCCTTTCGCGGGTGAACCCGCTCCTACGACGGCCTGTGCCGAACCACCGATGCGTGTTTGTAGGAGCGGGTTTACCCGCGAATACGGTAGCGGCGGCAACGGTGATCGGCGGGTGGAGATTGGCCAGCAGGGCCGGCCCTTTCGCGGGTAAACCCGCTCCTACCACGGCCTGCGCCGAACCACCGATGCACCTAGGCCGTGACAGGTATATCAGGCCGGCTGACCCAGCTCGACACCCAGTTGGCGCGACAGGCACGGCCAGCGCTTCCACGCCGCGCCAGTTGCCGGGCTGCTCAGCTTCTCTCGATAAGCCTCCACCGATTCAACCGCAAAGCTCTCGTCATTGAGCATTTCGTCGACCGAGTGGTGCACCACCTCATCCAGCTGGTTGGCAAAGCTTTCGCCAATCAACTGGTGGGCAATCAGGTTGGCGACCGTGGTGTCGACCGGGATCAACGGCTGCTGGAAGTGGCGGATGTACAAGTCATTCACCTCTTCCACCAGGCGGTGCGCCAGGTATGCTTCATCCAAAAGGCAGTCCAGGCCTACATGCCCTTGCATCACGCTGGGCGGCTGCAGGAAGTAGGCTTCGGCAATTTTCAGTACAGGTTTGATCTGCGATTCAATCCCGGCTTCGCGGGCGACCTCGTGGGCGGCCTCCAGCAATTCCGGAACCTGATCGATGTAGGCGCTGACGAAGCGCGCCAAAGTACCCTGGGCGTCCTGCTCAGGCAGTTGGATCGAGGGGTGCAGGTGGGGCAGTTGCAGCTCGAGACGCTGTTTCAATTGGCCGGTCTGGCCTTCATGTTGATGGGCTTGGCTTACCTGCTCGCGTACAGCAGCGATGTTCATGACAACTCCAGGGACATTACGTTTCAAACGGAAGACACTAAATTAGCTCGGTATACAGAATACCTAAGACGTATTTGTTATAAGCCTCGCAAACGTGTGCGCTATCAGGCATATCGACGTGCCATTATTACGCCATGCCCTGTCAAGCACGCGGTTTTCCGGCCATTCGGCCATTTCATGAAGTTCATTTCACAGGCTTCATTGCGTGCCATTGGTCGCTGTCTATACTCCCGTTGAACGTGATTCGTTGATGAGGCCCGACTGCTTTTAGCAGGGGCTCGGTCGTCGAAGCCATGCAGTCTTGACCGCCGTTCCCTCTTGCCGCAGGCCATGCCTCCGGGACAACAAGAATTAGAAGGGGAACCCGCAATGATGCGACATCCACATGTCTGGATGGGCCTCCTGTTGTGGTCGGTTTTTGGTCAGGCCAACGCCGCCTGGACCGTGAACATGCACCCAGGGGCGACGGAAGTCTCCAACGCCGTCTTCGACCTGCACATGACCATCTTCTGGATCTGCGTGATCATCGGCATCGTGGTGTTTGGCGCGATGTTCTGGTCGATGGTCATCCACCGCCGCTCCACTGGCCAGCAGGCCGCGCATTTCCACGAGCACACGTGGGTGGAAATTCTCTGGACGGTGGTGCCCTTCCTGATTCTGGTGGTGATGGCCATTCCGGCTACCAAGACCCTGATCGACATCTATGACGCCAGCGAGTCGGACATCGACGTCCAGGTCACCGGCTACCAGTGGAAATGGCACTACAAATACCTGGGCCAGGACGTGGAGTTCTTCAGCAACCTGGCCACCCCCACCGACCAGATCCACAACAAGGCGCCCAAGGATGAGCATTACCTGCTGGAAGTCGACCAGCCGCTGGTGCTGCCGGTGGGCGCGAAAGTGCGCTTCCTGGTCACTGCTGCCGATGTGATCCACTCCTGGTGGGTGCCGGCCTTCGCGGTCAAACGCGACGCCATCCCAGGCTTTGTCAACGAAGCCTGGACCCGTATCGAAAAGCCAGGCATCTACCGCGGCCAGTGCACCGAGCTGTGCGGCAAGGACCACGGCTTCATGCCGGTGGTGGTCGAGGTCAAGTCCAAGGCGGATTACGACACCTGGCTGGGCGAGCGCAAGGCTGAAGCCGCCAAGCTCAAGGAGCTGACCAGCAAGGAATGGACCCTGGAAGAGCTGGTGGCGCGAGGCGACAAGGTCTACCACACCGCCTGCGTGGCCTGTCACCAGGCCGAAGGCCAGGGCCTGCCGCCAATGTTCCCGGCGCTCAAAGGCTCGAAGATTGCCACCGGGCCGAAGGAAGACCACCTGAGCATTGTCTTCCATGGCAAGCCCGGCACGGCCATGGCCGCTTTCGGCAAGCAGCTGTCGGAAGTCGACATCGCTGCTGTGGTCACCTACGAGCGCAATGCCTGGGGCAACAACAAAGGCGACATGGTGACGCCGAAGGACGTGCTGGCGCTGAAGCAGGCAGAAGCCAAGTGAACCGGGTTACTCGCGGCAATCAATGGATTGCAGGAGACAGGACATGAGTGCAGTGATCGACGACCACGCCCACGGCCACGACCATGCGCACGGCCCGGCCAAGGGCCTGATGCGCTGGGTGCTGACCACCAACCATAAAGACATCGGCACGATGTACCTGTGGTTCAGTTTCATCATGTTCCTGCTGGGTGGCTCGTTCGCCATGGTGATCCGCGCCGAGCTGTTCCAGCCTGGCTTGCAGATCGTGGAGCCGGAATTCTTCAACCAGATGACTACCATGCATGGCCTGATCATGGTGTTCGGCGCGGTGATGCCGGCCTTCGTCGGCCTGGCCAACTGGATGATTCCGCTGATGGTCGGCGCGCCCGACATGGCACTGCCACGGATGAACAACTTCAGCTTCTGGCTGCTGCCGGCGGCCTTCCTGCTGCTGGTATCGACGCTGTTCAGCCCGGGCGGAGGGCCAAACTTTGGCTGGACGTTCTACGCACCGCTTTCCACCACCTATGCGCCAGCCAGCGTCACCTTCTTCATCTTCGCCATCCACCTGATGGGTATCAGCTCGATCATGGGGGCGATCAACGTGATTGCCACCATCCTCAACCTGCGTGCCCCCGGCATGACGCTGATGAAAATGCCGCTGTTCGTCTGGACCTGGCTAATCACCGCGTTCCTGCTGATTGCGGTGATGCCAGTACTGGCCGGCGTGGTAACCATGATGCTGATGGATATCCACTTCGGTACCAGCTTTTTCAGTGCTGCAGGTGGCGGTGACCCGGTGCTGTTCCAGCATGTGTTCTGGTTCTTCGGCCACCCTGAGGTCTACATCATGATCCTGCCCGCCTTCGGTGCGGTCAGCTCGATCATCCCGGCATTCTCACGCAAGCCGCTGTTCGGTTATACCTCGATGGTGTATGCCACCGGCGCCATTGCCTTCCTGTCATTCATCGTCTGGGCCCACCATATGTTCGTGGTCGGCATCCCGGTGGTCGGCGAGTTGTTCTTCATGTACGCCACCATGCTGATTGCCGTGCCCACCGGGGTGAAGGTATTCAACTGGGTCAGCACCATGTGGGAAGGTTCGCTCACCTTCGAAACGCCGATGCTGTTCGCCATCGCCTTTGTCATCCTGTTCACCATTGGTGGTTTCTCCGGGTTGATGCTGGCGATCGCCCCGGCAGACTTCCAGTACCACGACACTTACTTCGTGGTGGCGCATTTCCATTACGTACTGGTGCCTGGTGCAATTTTCGGCATCTTTGCCTCGGCCTACTACTGGCTGCCGAAATGGACCGGCCACATGTACGACGAAACCCTCGGCAAACTGCACTTCTGGCTGTCGTTCGTCGGCATGAACATGGCCTTCTTCCCCATGCACTTCGTAGGCTTGGCCGGCATGCCACGGCGCATCCCCGACTACAACCTGCAGTTCGCCGATTTCAACATGGTGTCGTCGATCGGCGCGTTCATGTTCGGCGCCACGCAGATCTTCTTCCTGTTCATTGTCATCAAGTGCATCCGCGGTGGCGCGCCGGCACCGGCCAAACCCTGGGATGGCGCCGAGGGCCTTGAGTGGTCGATACCCTCGCCTGCGCCCTACCACACCTTCCAGACACCCCCGGAAGTGAAATAGGAACCCGCCATGAACGGCCTGTCGGTGAAACGCCTGGTAACGCGCCTGTTGATGCTGACGGTGGTGATGTTCGCCTTCGGCTTCGCGCTGGTGCCGATCTACGACGTCATGTGCAAAGCCTTCGGTATCAACGGCAAGACCGGCGGCCAGTACGAAGGTAGCCAGGTCAGTGACCCGACGCGTGCTGTGCGGGTGCAGTTCATGTCGACCAATGCCAGCGACATGGTCTGGGACTTCTACTCCACTGCCGACCAGCTGGAGGTCAACCCGGGGGCGGTGAACCAGATGATCTTCATCGCCCACAACCCGACCGACCGGCCGATGAGTGCACAGGCAATACCCAGCATTACCCCGGCCGAGGCCGCGGCCTACTTCCACAAGACCGAGTGCTTCTGCTTTACCCAGCAGGTGCTGCAGCCCGGCGAACGCATCGAGATGCCGGTGCGCTTCATCGTCGACCGCGACCTGCCGGCCAGCGTGAAGCACCTGACACTGGCCTACACCTTGTTCGACATCACCGCTCGCCACCCGCCGGTCGCGCACGTTGCGGCGCAGGACGTCCAGGGCGCCCGTTAAGGGAAGGAGAACAGCAATGGCAAGTCATGAGCACTACTACGTTCCGGCGCAGAGCAAATGGCCGATCATCGCCACCATCGGCATGTTCATCACGGTATTCGGCCTGGGCACCTGGTTCAACGACATGAAGGCGGGCCACCCGGATTCCCACGGGCCGCTGATTTTCTTCGTGGGTGCGTTGTTTCTGGCCTACATGCTGTTCGGCTGGTTTGGGGCAGTGGTCAAGGAGAGCCGCGCCGGGTTGTACAGCCCGCAACTGGACCGCTCGTTCCGCTGGGGCATGAGCTGGTTCATCTTCTCCGAAGTGATGTTCTTCCTGGCCTTCTTCGGTGCGCTGTTCTATGTGCGCGTACTGGCGGGGCCGTGGCTGGGTGGCGAAGGAGCCAAAGGTGTTGCACACATGCTGTGGCCAACCTTCGAATTCACCTGGCCGCTGCTGCATACCCCCGACCCCAAGCTGTTCCCACCCCCCAAGGAAGTGATCGACCCGTGGCACCTGCCGCTGATCAACACCATCCTGCTGGTCAGTTCCAGTGTGACAATCACCATTGCCCACCACGCCTTGCGCCGTGACCACCGCGGCCCGCTGAAATTCTGGATGGCGCTGACCATTGTCCTGGGCATCAGCTTTATCGCACTGCAGGCCTTCGAGTACCACGAGGCCTATACCAAGCTGGGGCTGACACTGGGTTCAGGGATCTACGGTGCGACGTTTTTCATGCTTACCGGGTTTCACGGCGCCCACGTGACATTGGGCACGATCATTCTGATCGTGATGTTCGTGCGCATTCTGCGCGGGCATTTCAACCCAGAAAAACACTTCGGCTTCGAGGCAGCCAGTTGGTACTGGCACTTCGTCGATGTGGTGTGGGTGGGGTTGTTCATCTTTGTCTATGTGTTGTGAATACGAAAACCCTGTAGGGGCGGGTGAGCGCTTCAGAAAGGGGCGTGGGAGACCAGTTGACCGCTGATCAAGCCCCAGGCGACCAGGCCTATGGTCAGGGCTGCCAGGGTCACCCGTATGGTCAGCGCCTTGAGCAGACGGGTCGAGTTTTCATCATCCTTGACCAGAAACACCAGGCCACTGAACAGGCTGGCAATCGTGGCCAACAGCATCAGGACAATCGCGGCCTTGAGCATGGCGTTACTCCCGGGGGATGCGGTGATGTGGATAAGTATAGCGAGGCGCCCGTGAGGCCGTTTCGCCCAGGCTGGGTACCGACGCTGGTGGTGCTTGCATTGCTGCCGGGGCTGATTGCGCTTGGTTGCTGGCAACTCGGCCGTGCCGAGGAAAAGCGCGTGCTGCTGGCCACCTATGCAGAACGGCGGGTTGAAGCACCGATCGCCACCGCCCAGCTCTTCTCGAAAGAAGACAACGCCTTCCGCCGCGTGCACCTGTATGGCCGCTTCGACGCCGAGCACAGCGTGCTGCTGGACAACCGCATGCGCGACGGCAAAGCCGGTGTCGAGCTGCTGCAGCCCTTTCACGACCAAGCCAGCGGCCTGTGGTTGCTGATCAATCGTGGCTGGCTGCCATGGCTGGACCGCCGGGTGCCGGTGCACTTCGAAACCCCTGCCCAGGCCTTGGCGCTGGATGCCTCTGTGTATGTCGCGCCCGGTAGCACCTTCCAGCTGCACCCGGACCCCATCGGCGGGCAATGGCCGCATCTGTTGACCGCTATCGATGCCGCGCAGCTATGGCAACAGCTTGATCGCGAAGGCTTCGCCCAGGAATTGCGCCTGGAGCCGGGCCCTGCGAGCTATCGCCTGGACTGGCCGGTTGTCGCCATGAGCCCCGATAAACACGTCGGCTATGCCGTGCAGTGGTTTGCCCTGGCTACCGCTCTGGTTCTGCTCTACCTCTACTTCGGCTGGCATCAAAACAAGGAGAAACGCCATGGCCACCGCCACTCCACTGGACGCGCCTGAACGTAGCAAACCCAGAGCCCGTGGGCGTTTGCAGCTTTTGCTGATCCTGCTGGTGGTGCTTGGGCCAATGGTTCTGGCCACCAGCATGTACAAGCTCAAATTCTGGGTACCGGAAGGCCGCAGCTACCATGGCGCCATGATTGGCAATGGGGAAAGCCGTGCCGATCTCGGCGTGGCGGGGCAGGACGATCGCTGGCAGTTGCTGGTCAGCGCACCCCAGGCCTGCACCGAAGACTGTCAGCGCCTGGTGTACCTGGCTCGGCAGATTCAGGTCGGGCTGGGGCGTGATGCCAGCCGCGCCAGCCATGCGCTGGCCGCCGCCCAGCCGCTGAGTGCCGACTATCAGGCACTGCTCGGCCGCGAGTACCCGCAGTTGCAGCGCTACCCGCTGGATGCGCAACGCTACCAGCAGAAGGTTGCCGAGCCCGGCCCGCAGCTGTGGATCGTCGACCCGCACGGCAACCTGGTGCTGCGCTACGACGGCAAGGTCAACGGCAAGCATGTGCTGGATGACCTGCGCCACCTGCTCAAGCTGTCCAATATCGGCTAGGAGCCTGCCATGGCCAGACCTGGATTTCGCCTTGCTGTGTTCGCCACCCTGCTGGCACTGCTGGTCGTCCTGCTCGGTGCCTATACCCGCCTGACCCACGCCGGCCTCGGTTGCCCCGACTGGCCCGGGTGCTATGGCTTTATCAGCGTGCCCAAGAGTGAAGCGCAGTTGGCCCATGCCGAGCTGCACTTTCCTGAGCACCCGGTGGAAGCTGCCAAGGGCTGGGCCGAGATGGTCCACCGCTACTTTGCCGGTAGCCTGGCCGTGGTGATCGCCCTGCTCGCTTTCCAGGCAATGCGCCGGCATGCACGCGATGGGCAGCCTTATCGCCTGCCGATGCTGCTACTGGGTGTGGTGCTGGCCCAGGCAGCCTTCGGTATGTGGACGGTCACCCTGAAACTATGGCCGCAGGTGGTCACGGCGCACTTGCTGGGTGGCTTTACCACGTTGAGCTTGCTGTTTCTGTTGTCTCTGCGTCTGTCCCGGGCCTTTGCGCCCTTGCCGAAACTGCCGCTGAGCCTGCGCCGGATCGCTGCGCTGGCGCTGCTGGTGGTAATCGGCCAGATCGCCCTGGGCGGTTGGGTCAGCGCCAACTACGCCGCCGTGGCCTGCATCGACCTGCCGACCTGCCATGGCCAGTGGTGGCCAGCGGCGGACTTCAGCAACGGCTTCCACCTGACCCAGCACGTCGGCCCCAATTACCTGGGCGGACAGCTGGACAGTGATGCGCGTACGGCCATCCACATCAGCCACAGGCTGGGCGCGCTGCTGGTGACCTGCGTGCTGCTGATGCTCAGCTGGAAGCTGCACCGCTGTGGTCTCCCCGGCCTGTCGCGGCTGGTGCTGCTGGCGCTGGCCCTGCAAGTGGGCCTGGGCATCAGCAACGTGGTGTTCCACCTGCCGCTGGCGGTGGCTGTTGCGCACAATGCCGGCGGGGCGATGCTGCTGCTGAGCATGGTGCTGGTGAACTACCGCATTCGAGTGGTCGACAAGGTTCGAGTGGGTGTCGGCCATGGCTGGCGTCTGCGGCCGGTGGTCGGGGTGGGCATTTCCCATCATATGAGGAACGACTCGTGGCGACGCTTCTAAGCGTACGACGGGCCCGCTGGCGCGATTACCTCGAGCTGACCAAGCCCAAGGTGGTGGTGCTGATGCTGATCACCTCGCTGGCGGGCATGTTCCTGGCCACCCGGGCGGGCGTCAGCTGGAGCGTGCTGTTGTTCGGCAACCTGGGTATCGGCCTGTGCGCGGGTGGCGCGGCAGTGGTCAATCATGTGGTGGATCGGCGCATCGATGCGCTGATGGCACGCACCCACAAACGGCCTTTGGCTCAAGGCCGAGTCGAGCCCCTGCCGGCGCTGTTGTTCGCCTTGGCCCTGGCGCTGCTGGGCATGGTCCTGCTGCTGGTGTTCACCAACGCCCTCACCGCCTGGCTGACCCTGGCCTCATTACTCGGTTATGCGGTGCTCTACACCGGCTTTCTCAAGCGCGCCACGCCACAGAACATCGTCATCGGTGGCCTGGCCGGGGCCGCTCCGCCGTTGCTCGGCTGGGTGGCGGTAAGCGGCCATGTCAGCGCCGAACCCTTGCTGCTTGTGCTGATCATTTTCGCCTGGACCCCGCCGCATTTCTGGGCGCTGGCCATCCACCGCAAGGAGGAATACGCCAAGGCCGATATCCCGATGTTGCCGGTGACCCACGGCGAGCGCTACACCAAACTGCATATCCTGCTGTACACCCTGATCCTTTTGGCAGTGAGCCTGCTCCCGTATGCCATCCACATGAGTGGCCCGCTGTACCTGGTCTGTGCCCTGGCCTTGGGCCTGCGCTTCCTGCAATGGGCTTGGGTGTTGTACCGTAGCAGCCGGCCGCACGCGGCGATCGGCACCTTCAAGTACTCTATCGGCTACCTGTTCGCGCTGTTCATTGCGTTGCTTCTTGACCACTACCTGTTGCTGAACCTATGACCCGAACCCAGAAAACCGTCTTCATCCTCGTTGCCCTGGTCGCGTTGATCCTGGGCCTGACCGTCAACAAGGTGCTTAATGGTCGTGACCAGCCCAACCCTGCCGAGCTGATCGATGCGGGCATCATCCTGCTGCCGCAGAGCCGAGCCGTGGCTGATGTCACCATGACCAACCAGGACGGCCAGCCGGTGCAGATGGATGACCTCAAGGGCAAATGGTCGCTGCTGTTCTTTGGCTACACCTACTGCCCGGACATCTGCCCGACCACCCTGGCCCAGCTGCGCCAGGTGAAGAGCGAGCTGCCCAAGGATGCCGTCGACCGGCTGCAGGTGGTGTTGGTGAGCGTGGACCCTAACCGCGATACGCCGAACCAGCTAAAGCAGTATCTGGGCTATTTCGACAAGGACTTTGTCGGCGTGGCGGGGTCGATCGAGGATACCCAGAAGCTGGCCAATGCCTTGAGCATTCCGTTCATTCCGGCGGATACCAGCAAGCCGGGGTATACCGTGGATCACAGCGGTAATCTGGCGATCGTCGGGCCGGATGGGCGACAGCGGGGGTTCATTCGGGCGCCGTTCAACAACCAGAAGCTGGGGGCGCAGTTGCCGGGGCTGGTCAAGCGGGATTGAGTCAGCCCCAAAAGCTTCGCGGGTAAACCCGCTCCTACAACGATGTGTGTAGGGGCGGGTTTACCCGCGAAGAATAGAGCGTGATAGGTCGGATCAGAACGCCGGAACCACAGCGCCTTTGTACTTCTCGATGATGAACTGCTTCACCGCAGGCGAGTGCAGTGCAGCCGCCAGTTTCTTCATGTCGTCCGAGTCCTTGTTGTCCGGGCGGGCAACCAGGATGTTCACGTAAGGCGAGTCGCTGCCCTCGATGGCCAGCGCGTCTTTTTCCGGGTTCAGCTTGGCTTCCAGCGCGTAGTTGGTGTTGATCAGGGCGGCATCTACCTGGGTCAGCACACGCGGGATGGTGGCGGCTTCCAGCTCACGGAACTTCACGTTTTTCGGGTTTTCGGCAACATCCTTCACGGTCGACAGGATGTTCTTGTTGTCCTTGAGCTTGATCACGCCCGCCTTGTCCAGCAGCAGCAAGGCGCGGCCGCCGTTGGTGGCGTCGTTGGGGATGACCACGGTGGCGCCGGAGGACAGCTCGTCCAGTTTCTTGATCTTGGTCGAATACACGCCCAGTGGCTCGATGTGCACGCCGGCCACGCTCACCAGCTGGGTACCCTTGGCCTTGTTGAATTCATCCAGGTAAGGCTGGTGCTGGAAGAAGTTGGCGTCCAGGCGCTTTTCCGCCACCTGCACGTTCGGCTGGATGTAGTCGGTGAATTCCTTGACCTTCAGCTCTACGCCTTCTTTCGCCAGCTGTGGTTTGACGAAGTTGAGGATCTCGGCGTGCGGCACCGGGGTGGCGGCGACGGTAAGGGTATCGGCCTGGGCCGAGAAGGCCGCGACAGCGGCAGCGACAGCAAGCAGCTTCTTCATTGATCACTCCTTGTGAGGGCCGCGACGGCCCCCGAACGGGTCGGCCAGGCCGACCCCATTGGGGTTATTTACGGGAAAAATGCACGACCAGTTTGTCGCCCACGCTCTGCAGGACTTGAACCAGTACCAGCAGCAGTACCACGGTCACTACCATCACATCGGTCTGGAAACGCTGGTAACCGAAGCGGATAGCCAGGTCACCAAGGCCCCCGGCACCCACCACACCGGCCATGGCAGTGTAAGAAACCAGGGTGATGGCGGTTACCGTTATGGCCGCGAAGATGCCCGGACGGGCCTCCGGCAGCAGCGCACTGGTGATGATCTGGCGGGTGGTGGCGCCCATCGACTGGGTGGCTTCGATGATGCCGCGGTCCACTTCACGCAAGGCGGTTTCAACCAGGCGCGCAAAGAACGGCGTGGCACCCACCACCAGCGGCGGGATGGCGCCTGCAACGCCCAGCGAGGTACCGGTGATCAGCACGGTGAACGGGATCATCACGATCAGCAAAATGATGAATGGCAGCGAGCGCAGGATGTTGACCACCAGCGACAGCAGCGCGTAGACGCCTTTCTGTTCGAACATCTGCTTTGGCCCGCAGAGGAACAGCAGCACGCCCAGTGGCAGGCCCAGCAGCACGGTGAAGAACAGCGAGCCGAACAGCATGATCATGGTATCGACGGTGGCCAGCCAGATTTCGGCCCAGTCGACGTTGGCAAAGAAATTCAGGGCGTCCATCAACGCAGTACCTCCATATGTACGTCAGCTGCCTTGAAGCGGGCGAACGCCGCTTCCATGTCTCCGCCGATCAGGGCGAGAGTGAGCTGGCCATAGGGGACATCCTTGATGCGGTCGATACGCCCGGCGAGGATGCTGTAGTCCACACCGGTTTCGCGGGCCACGGTGCCCAGCAGCGGCGCGTAGGTGGCGTCGCCCTGGAAAGTCAGGCGTACGATGCGGCCTGGCACGTGGGCAAAGTCGTCGCGCTGCTCGCCTTCGTCGACCTGCTCGTCTTCCTGGACGAAGCGCTTGGTGGTGGGGTGCTGCGGGTGCAGAAACACCTCGGCCACCGAGCCTTGCTCGACGATCTGACCGGCGTCCATCACTGCCACGCGGTCGCAGACACGGCGGATCACGTCCATCTCGTGAGTGATCAACACGATGGTCAGCTTCAGTTCACGGTTGATCTCGGCCAGCAGTTGCAGGACCGAGGCCGTGGTTTGCGGGTCGAGGGCACTGGTGGCCTCGTCGCATAGCAGTATCTTCGGGTTGGTGGACAGGGCGCGGGCGATGCCGACGCGCTGCTTCTGGCCGCCAGACAGCTGCGCCGGGTACTTTTTGGCGTGGTCCGACAGGCCAACGCGAGCCAGTAGCTCGGTGACGCGCTTGTCGATTTCGCTGCGCGACAGCTCACCGGCCAGGGCCAGTGGCAGGGCGACGTTGTCGGCGACGGTCTTGGAGGCCAGCAGGTTGAAGTGCTGGAAAATCATCCCGACCTGCTGGCGGAAGCCGCGCAACTGGCTGGCGTTGAACGCGGTGACATCTTCGCCGTCGACGATGATCGTGCCGCCGGAGGGCTCCTCCAGGCGGTTGATCAGGCGCAGCATGGTGCTTTTGCCAGCGCCGGAATGGCCGATCAGGCCGAACACCTGGCCATCTTCGATGGTCAGGCTGGTCGGATTCAGTGCGGGGATTTCCCTACCGGCAACGCGGTAGGTTTTATGTACCTGTTGGAACTCGATCACGTAGCGAACCTTGTGGGGCGCATTGAAATTTGGGTCAGCGGTTAGCTGGGGTCGCGCATTTTAGCCTTTTCCCATAGCTGTTCTTAGCATTTATTTCGTCATGCACCAATCCATCGGGCATATCGCGACAACCGGTAATCCTGATTGAACGCTCGGCAACGCCCTCCAGTCACTACTTGGACAAGCCCTGAACGGGCACGCCTTAAGACTGATGAGGAGAGCCGATCATGCCCAGCAAGAAAACGGATGCGCCCAAGCACAGCGAGGCCGCCGGTACCCAGACCCCTGACAGGGCCAACACCAATGCCAAGCTGCAGAGCCTGGAGGCCGACCGCAGCGATGCGACCGGGCAGGCGCTGCGGACCAACCAAGGCGTGCGCATTGCTGACAACCAGAACTCCCTCAAGGCGGGTGATCGCGGACCTTCGCTGCTTGAAGACTTCATCATGCGCGAGAAAATCACCCACTTCGACCATGAGCGTATCCCCGAGCGCATCGTGCACGCCCGCGGTACCGGGGCACACGGGTTCTTCCAGAGCTATGGCAACCACGCCGAGCTGACCAAGGCCGGCTTCCTGCAAGATCCGGAAAAGATCACCCCGGTTTTTGTCCGCTTCTCGACGGTTCAGGGCCCACGCGGTTCGGGCGATACGGTGCGAGATGTGCGGGGCTTTGCTGTCAAGTTCTATACAGATGAAGGCAATTTCGACTTGGTCGGCAACAACATGCCGGTGTTCTTCATCCAGGATGCCATCAAGTTCCCCGATTTTGTCCACGCGGTGAAGCCAGAGCCACACAACGAGATACCGACCGGCGGTTCGGCTCATGACACTTTCTGGGATTTCGTCTCGCTGGTGCCGGAGTCGGCTCATATGGTCATGTGGGCCATGTCTGACCGCGCCATCCCGCGCAGCCTTCGGATGATGGAAGGCTTTGGCGTGCATACCTTCCGCCTGATCAATGCCGAGGGCGTGGCCAGCTTCGTCAAGTTTCATTGGAAACCACGCCAGGGCGTGCATTCCCTGCTGTGGGACGAAGCCCAGAAACTGGCGGGCAAGGACACCGACTTCCAGCGCCGTGACCTATGGGAAGCCATCGAAACCGGTGACTACCCCGAATGGGAACTGGGCGTGCAGATCGTGCCTGAGGCAGACGAACACAAATTCGACTTCGACCTGTTGGACCCGACCAAGATCATCCCGGAGGAACTGGTACCCGTCACGCCGCTGGGCAAGATGGTGCTCAACCGCAACCCGGACAATTTCTTTGCCGAGGTCGAACAGGTGGCGTTCTGCCCAGGCCATATCGTGCCAGGTATCGACTTTACCAACGACCCGCTGCTGCAGGGCCGGCTGTTCTCGTACACCGATACCCAGATCAGCCGCCTGGGTGGGCCGAACTTCCACCAGATCCCGATCAACCGGCCGGTAGCGCCAAACCACAACAACCAGCGTGATGCGCTGCACCAGCACGTCGTGCACAAGGGCCGGGCTTCCTACGAGCCCAACTCGATTGACGGCGGCTGGCCGAAGGAAACCCCGCCTGCGGCGCAAGACGGCGGCTTCGAGAGCTATCAGGAGCGTATCGATGCGCACAAGATTCGCCAGCGCAGTGAGTCGTTCGGCGATCACTTCTCGCAGGCTCGGCTGTTCTTCCAGAGCATGAGCCCGACCGAGCAACAGCACATCATCAAGGCTTACAGCTTCGAGTTGGGCAAAGTGGAGCGTGAACATATTCGCGCCCGGGGAGTGAATGAAATTCTCGCCAACATCGACCTGAAGCTGGCGGCGGCAGTTGCGGCCAACCTGGGCCTCCCTGCGCCGAAAGCGGGTACGGTGAAGGTGAAGGGTAGCCAGTTGGCGCAATCGCCTGCGTTGAGCCAGATGAACCACCCAGGTTCGGTGGGTATCAAGGGGCGCAAGATTGCTGTGCTGGTGGCCGATGGCGTGGACGCTGTCAGCGTGGACAAACTGGTAAAGGCCCTGGAAGCGCACAGTGCCCGGCCGATGCTGCTGGGGCCGACCTCGGCGCCGGTGAAGGCGGCGGATGGCAAGCAACTGCCGGTAGCGGCGTCGATGGAGGGGATGCCTTCGATCATGTTCGACGGGATTGTCGTGCCAGCGGGCAAGGCCTCTACGGATGCGCTGGCGGCTAGCGGATTGGCCAAGCACTTCGTGCTGGAGGGTTACAAGCACCTGAAGGCGCTGGTGCTGACCAAGGAATTGGCGAAAGCGTTGGGGCTCAAGGAGGACAAGGGGCTGTTGCTCGGGGATGAGCAGAAGGCAGTGGATGCCTTTGTAAAAGCGGTTGAAGGTCACCGGGTGTGGGAGCGGGAGGCGGCAGCTGAAGCTGTTCCTGCCTGACAAG